>NZ_JBIAHQ010000023.1:0-107578 GCF_042870725.1 Micromonospora sp. NPDC006431 | reverse complement strand
AACCCCACGACAAGTTCGAGACGAGTTCGAGAACCGGCAGCTCGCCGCATGAATTAGTCACAAACGAGCCTGTCCGGAAAACGCGGGGCGGCCCAGGGTGCCTTACTCGGCCGCGCACCCACTCAACGACCCCCGGCCGCCCGAAATTCCGGGCCGAGGATGCCGACCGTCACCCGCAAACCGGACATCGCGGACCACAACACCCGGACGGGCGCCGCCAACCCCCGTAGATCCACTCCAGGTGCCGCACGAGGCGGTATCCGGCACCCGCGACACCACCACATGCCGCCCACGGAGTCGATCACCGCCCCGGCGCAACAAACGAGGCGACACTTTCGGGGAAAGTGGCCCCTCGGGCCGCCGGAAGGCCTCACTTTCCGCGAAAGTGCGCCACTGGGCGCACGGGTGCGGGACGAGGGCGGGCCAGTCAGGGCGCGGCGCCGGCCCCGTACACGGGCGCGAACCACGGAGGGCGGACATTCGGACGGCGCTGGACCACGACGGGGGTGTGGCAACGCCGTGGCCGGCGGAGGGATCAAGCCTGACAGGGCACGTGACCTGGCACACAAACGATACGAACCGGTTCCGTATCGAAACTCGCTCGCTTACGCTCGGGCCGTTACGAGTCTGCCCCGTATCGTATTTCGACGCGGGTGAACCGGGGGGAGAACCGGGATGGAACCGCACGAGAACACCGGACACCCGAGGAGGTGGGCGATCCTGGGGGTGCTGGTGATCAGCCTCCTCGTGGTCGTCCTCGACAACACGATTCTCAACGTCGCCCTGCGTACCCTGGCCGACCCGGTGCACGGCCTCGGTGCCAGCCAGGGCGAGCTGGAGTGGGCCATCAACTCCTACACGCTGGTGTTCGCCGGTCTGCTCTTCACCTTCGGCGTCCTGGGCGACCGCCTCGGCCGCAAGCGTTTCCTGCTGGTCGGCCTGGCGCTGTTCGGACTGGCGTCGCTGCTGTCGGCGTACGCCCAGGACCCGGCGCAGCTGATCGGCGCCCGCGCCCTGATGGGTGTCGGCGGCGCGGCCATCATGCCGGTGACGTTGTCGATCATCTCCAACGTCTTCGACCCCCGGGAGCGGGCCCGGGCGATCGGTGTCTGGGCCGGCGCGGTCGGCCTCGCCGTGGCGATCGGTCCGGTCCTCGGCGGCGTCCTGCTGGAGCACTACTGGTGGGGCTCGGTCTTCCTGATCAACGTGCCGGTGGTGGTGCTCGGCGTGGTGCTGGTCGCGCTGCTGGTGCCGGAGTCCCGCGACCCGAACCCGGGCCGGGTGGACCTGTTCGGCGTGCTGCTGTCCGTCGTCGGCCTGGTCGCGCTCACCTACGGCATCATCGACGGCGGCGAGCACGGCTTCGACCGACTGCCGGTCTGGGCCGCCATCGTCGGCGGGCTGGCCGTGCTGGCCTGGTTCGTCGCCCACGAGCTGCGCAGCGACCACCCGTCGCTGGACGTCCGGCTGTTCCGGGTGCCCCGGTTCGCCGCCCCGGTGGCGCTGGTCGGGCTGGTGTTCTTCGCCGCGATGGGCGTGATGTTCTTCAACGCGTTCTACCTCCAGCTGGTCCGCGGATACAGCCCGCTGGAGACCGGTCTGCTCTTCCTGCCGTTCGCCGCGGCGCAGCTGTTCTTCGCGCCGCGCAGCGCGGCGATGGTCCGCCGCTTCGGTGGTCGGGCCGTCGCGCTGGTCGGCCTCGCGTTGACCGCGGTGGCGCTCGGCGCCTTCGTCTTCGTCGACGCGGTCACGCCGATCTGGGTCATCCTGGTCCTGACCTTCCTCCAGGGCACCGGCATGGCCAACATCATGCCGCCGGCCACCGAGTCGATCATGTCGGCGCTGCCCCGGGAGAAGGCTGGCGTCGGTTCCGCGGTCAGCAACACGATTCGCCAGGTGGCCGGTGCGCTCGGCGTGGCGGTGCTCGGCTCGGTGCTCTCCGCGGTCTACCGGGGCGACGTCGCCACGGCGCTCGACGGCCTGCCCGCCCCGGCCCGGGCGGCCGCCGAGGAGTCCATCTCCGGCGCGTACGCGGCGGCGGCGCAGCTCGGGCCGGCCGCGCCGCGGCTGATCGCCGCGGCCAACGACTCGTTCGTGTCGGCGATGCACTGGGCGGCGGGGCTCTCCGCGCTGGTGGCCGCGCTCGGCATCGTCATCGTGCTCCGCTGGATGCCGGGCCGCCCGGTGCTCGCTCCGGCCGACGCCCGAGCGGCCGCCGAACCTGAGTTGGCTGGGACCGCGTAGGTTCGGCGACAATGTCTGACATGAGTTCCACCGCCGATGCTCCGCGGTCGCCCGGGCGACCGCGGAGCATCCGCGCGGACGAGGCGATCGTGCAGGCGACCCTGGACCTGCTCGCCGAGGGCAACACGATCGAGACGCTCTCCATCGAGGCGATCGCCGCCCGCGCCGGGGTCGGCAAGGCCACCATCTACCGCCGGTGGCCCGGCAAGGACGCCCTGCTGCTCGACGCGCTGCGCACCCTCAAGGGCACCCCGCCCCAGCCGGCCGGCCACTCCGTCCGGGACGACCTGGTGCTCCTGGTCGGCGCGATCGGGCACAACGTCGATCCCCGGGCCGCGAAGATCATGCCCTGCCTGGTGCCCGAGGTGAACCGCAGCCCGGCCCACTACCGGCTCTACCAGACCATGGTCGAGCCGCGCCGGAAGCTGATGCGGCAGGTGCTCGAGCGCGGCGTACGCAGCGGGGAACTCCGCGCCGATCTGGACGTCGAGCTGGCGATGGCGTTGCTGAGCGGGCCGATGCTGATGCAGCGGATGCTGCGCTGGCAGCCCGAACTGGACGACCGGATCCTGCCGGAGCGGATCGTCGACGCCGTCCTGGACGGCCTCCGCGCCCGCTGACCGGGTCCCCTCCGCCGCATGACCCGACACCGGCGCCGCGGCGGTGTCCGGGCCACCCGGACACCGCCGGATCGGCGAGCCGGTGCGCATCCGCCGCACCGCCCGCCCGGTGGCTCAGCCGGCGGGGGTACGCAGCCGGTGCAGGCGGAGCGCCAACTGCACCTCCAGGGCGCGCTCCGGCTTCTGCCAGTCCGCGCCGAGCAGCTGCCCGACCCGCTCCAACCGCTGGGTGACCGTGTTGACGTGCACGTGCAGCAGCTCCGCCGCCCGGGCCAGGCTGCCGCCCACCCCGAAGTACGCCTCCAGAGTCTTGACCAGCGCGGTGCCCCGCCGGGCGTCGTAGTCCACCACCGGCCCCACGGTCGCGGTCAGGAACCGGGCCACGTCCCGGTCGCCCGAGTCCCCGACCGCGCCCAGCAGCAGCCCGACGAAGCCCAGCTCGGCCGTGCTCGCGCCCTGCCCGGCGCGGCCCAGCGCGCCCAGCGCGGTGAGGCACCGTTCCGCCTCGGCGAACGTCGTGGCCAGCGACGCCGGCCCGGTGGACGGCCCGCTCGCCCCGGCGGTCACCGGCCGGCCGGTCACCCGGGACAGGTCCCGGGCCACCGCGCGCGCCGCGCCGCCGGCGTCCTTGCCGGGCAGCATCAGCACCACCCGGCCGTCCCGCGCCGCGGCCAGCCCGCCCCGGGTCGAGGCGTACGTGGTGGCCCAGGAGAGCACCCGCTGCCGGGCCGAGCCGGTCGCGGCGATCGCGTCGTCGCCCACGGCCACCAGCACGTGCGGGGCGTCCAGGTCCACCCCGAGGCGGCGGGCCCGGCTGCGCAGCGCGTCGGTGTCCCGCAGCGGCCGGGCGATCAGGTCGTCGAGCAGCTCGCCCCGGACCCGGCCCTCGGCCTCGGCCACGGTCCGCCGGAACAGCAGCAGGAGCGCGGTCACCAGCGCCGCCCGCTCCAGGATCCGCTGGTCCGCGTCGACCAGCTCCCCGTCCGGGCGCAGCACCAGCGCGCCCAGGTTCTCCGCGCCGGCCACCACGGCGGCGTACCAGAGCGGACCCCGGCGTACGCTGCGCCCCTCGGTCCGTGACGCGGCCACCGCCTCCACGATGTCGGCCCGGTCCGGCTCGTCGATCTCGCCCACCCGGGCCAACCGCCGCCCCTCGGCGTCCAGCGCCAGCAACGCCCCGCCGAGCACCTCGGTCACCGCCGCCGCCACGTCCTCCATCCCGCCGCCGCGTACCACCAGGGCGGTCATCCGATCGTGTGCGGCCGCGGCCCGCTCCACCGAGCTGCTGTGCGCCCGGATGGTGCTGTTCGCCGCCGACAGCTCCTCCAGCGCCGCGCGGGTCTCCGCGAGCAGCCGGGCGGTGTCGATCGCCACCGCCGCGTGCGCCGCGAGGGAGACCAGCAGCGACACCTCCTCCCGGGCGAACGGCCGGGCCGACCGGTTGGCCGCGTACAGCACGCCGATCACGCTCGACCCGAGCCGCAGCGGCACCCCGAGAATCGCCACCAGGCCCTCCTCGCCGACCCCGGCGTCGATCTCCCCGGTGTGGTGGAACCGCTCGTCCTCCGGATAGTTGGCCGTCGCGTACGGCGTGCCGGTCTGCGCCACCAGCCCGCCCAGGCCGGCGCCCATCGGCAGCCGCAGCCGCTGGAACCGGGCCGAGATCGAGCCGTCGGTGACCCGCATGTACGTGTCGCCGCGCTCCTCGTCGTTGAGCGTCATGTACGCCACGTCGGTGCCGAGCAGGTTCCGGGCCCGGTGCACGATCGCCCGCAGGACGTCGTCCAGGTCGCGTAGCCCGGCCAGGTCGCTGGCCGTGTCGTACAGGCCGGAGAGCTCGATCTCCCGGCGGCGCCGGCGCTCCAGCAGCGCGCGGACCCGCAGCGCCACCACCTTCGCCTGCTCCAACTCGGCGAGCCGCTCGGCCGGCACGCCGGCGGCCCGGGCCGCGACCAGCGGCCCTTCGAACTCCACCGCGGCGGCCTCCCGGGCCAGCAGCTCGAGAAACTCAACCGGCGACGACATGACCGACATTGTGCGGGGCGCCACTAGTTCGCCGTCCAGCCCCCGTCGAGGGCGATCGAGGTGCCGGTGATGAACGAGGCCGGCGGGGAGCACAGGTACGCCACCAGTTCCGCCACCTCCTCCGGCTCGATCAGCCGCTTGATCGCCGCCCGGGCCAGCATGATCTTCTCGACCACCTCGTCCTCGCCGATGCCGTGGGTGGCCGCCTGGTCGGCGATCTGGCTCTCCACCAGCGCCGTCCGCACGTACGCCGGGTTGATGCAGTTGGCGGTCACCCCGTGCGCGGCGCCCTCCAGGGCGACCACCTTCGACAACCCCTCCAGGGCGTGCTTGGCCGAGACGTACGCCGCCTTGTACGGCGAGGCGCGCAGCCCGTGCACCGAGGAGATGTTGACGATCCGTCCCCAGCCGTTGGCGTACATGTGCGGCAGCGCCCGCCGGATCAGCCGGAACGGCGCCTCCACCATCACCCGCTGGATGTACTCGAAGCGCTCGACGGGGAAGTCCTGCACCGGCGCGACGTGCTGCAGGCCGGCGTTGTTGACCACGATGTCCGCGTCGACGTCCAGCCGGTCCACCGCGGCCGGGTCGGCCAGGTCGATCCCCTCGGCGCGACCGCCGGCCTCGGCGGCCACCGCCTTGGCCGCCTCCACGTTGCGGTCGACCACGAGCACCGTCGCGCCGGCCGCCGCCAGGCGCAGGGCGCAGGCCCGTCCGATGCCGCTGCCACCACCGGTCACCAGGGCGCTGCGACCAGAGAGGTCGACGCGTACGACGTGGGGGACCGCCACGGGTTCTGCCGTCATGGCGCAAGAAGTTACGAGCTGTGTGGCCGGGCGCACATGGCGTGCGGACACATACTCCGCCAAAGGGGTGTGTGGGCGGACGCGACCCGCGCGGTGCATCGCCGGTGGTTTGCCCCGACGGGCGTGTCCGCGCGAGCACCTGTCGGAGTGGATCGGTAGGGTGTCGAACACACGTACTGCTGGCGGTCGGGGAGGAGGCGGCGTGCGGGTGCTCGGCGTCGACCCGGGGCTGACCCGGTGTGGGGTCGGCGTGGTCGAGGGCGTGCCGGGGCGGCCCTGCACGCTGGTCGCCTACTACGTCGTCTACACCGATGCCGAGGACGACCTGCCGCTGCGACTGCTGCACCTGGACCGCTCGCTCGCCGACCTGATCGCGGAACACCGGCCGGACGCGGTCGCCGTGGAGCGGGTGTTCAGCCAGCACAACGTCCGCACCGTGATGGGCACCGCCCAGGCCAGCGGGATCGCCGTGCTCGCCGGCGCGCGCGTCGGGCTGCCCGTGCAGACCTACACCCCCAGTGAGGTCAAGGCGGCGGTGACCGGTTCCGGTCAGGCCGACAAGGCGCAGATGACCGCGATGGTCACCCGGCTGCTGCGGCTGCCCGAGCCGCCCCGGCCCGCCGACGCCGCCGACGCCCTGGCCCTGGCCATCTGCCACATCTGGCGCGGTGGGACCCGATCCAAGCTGGCCGCCGCGGCCGAGCGGGCACGACGAGGAGGAACCCGATGATCGCCAGCGTGCGCGGCACGGTGACCGCGACCGGTCCGGACCACGCGGTGGTGGAGGTGGGCGGCATCGGCCTGGCGGTGCAGTGCGCCCCCGGCACCCTCGCCGAGCTCCGGGTCGGCCAGCCGGCCCGGCTCGCCACCAGCCTGGTCGTCCGGGAGGACTCGCTCACCCTCTACGGCTTCGCCGACGACGACGCCAAGCAGCTCTTCGAGCTGCTCCAGACCGCCAGCGGGGTGGGCCCCCGGCTGGCCCAGGCGGTGCTCGCCGTGCACACCCCGGACGCGGTCCGCAAGGCCATCGCCAACGCCGACACCGCCGCGCTGACCCGGGTGCCGGGCATCGGGAAGAAGGGCGCGGAGCGCCTCGTCCTCGAACTGCGCGACCGGATCGGCCCGGTGCCGGTCGGTCCGGACGGCGCGGCCGGGGTGACCGCGGGCGCCTGGCCGGAGCAGGTGCGGCAGGCCCTGGTCGGGCTCGGCTGGACGGCCGCCCAGGCCGAGCAGGCCGTCGCTGCGGTCGCCGAGACCGTCGACGGGGCGACCCCGCCGGTGCCGGTCCTGCTCAAGCAGGCCATCCGCCTCCTGGGCCGCACCCGATGACGGGGGAGAACCTGGTCTCGGCGTACGTCAGCGACGCGGAACTGGACGCGGAGGCCAGCGTCCGGCCTAAGCGGCTCGACGAGTTCATCGCCCAGCACCGGGTCCGCGACCAGCTCGACCTGCTGCTCAAGGGCGCCATGCGGCGTGGCTCCCCGCCCGACCACATCCTCTTGTCAGGGCCGCCCGGCTTGGGTAAGACCACCCTGGCCAACATCGTGGCGGCCGAGCTGGGTTCGGGAATCCGGGTGACCAGCGGGCCGGCCATCGAGCGCTCGGGCGACCTGGCCGCCATCCTGACCAGCCTCGCCGAGGGCGACGTGCTGTTCATCGACGAGATCCACCGGATCGCCAAGCCGGCCGAGGAACTGCTCTACAGCGCGATGGAGGACTTCCGGGTCGACGTGGTGGTCGGCAAGGGCCCCGGCGCGACCGCGATCCCGCTGGACGTGGAGCCGTTCACCCTGGTCGGCGCGACCACCCGCTCCGGCCTGCTCACCGGGCCGATGCGGGACCGGTTCGGGTTCGTCGCCCACCTCGACTTCTACGCCCCGGCCGACCTGGAGTCGCTGCTGCGCCGCTCGGCGCGCATTCTCGGCGTGCCGATCACCGACGAGGGCGCCGCCGAGATCGCCGGCCGGTCGCGGGGGACGCCCCGGATCGCCAACCGGCTGCTGCGCCGGGTCCGCGACTTCGCCGAGGTCCGGGCCGACGGCGTGGTCACCTTGGAGACCGCCCAGGCCGCCCTGACCGTGTACGACGTCGACGCGCTCGGGCTGGACCGGCTGGACCGGGCGGTGCTCATCGCGCTGGTCGACTCGTTCCGGGGCGGCCCGGTGGGGCTCTCCACCCTCGCCGTGGCGGTGGGGGAGCAGCCCGACACGGTCGAGGAGGTCTGCGAGCCGTTCCTGGTGCGCGCGGGGCTGCTGGCGCGTACGCCCCGGGGTCGGGTCGCCACCGAGGCTGCCTGGCACCATCTGGGGCGTACGCCGCCGAATGGTACATTTGGCACCGACGCCCCTCGCATGCCCGATCTGTTCTCCGCGCAGCCTGAAACGCCGTGATCCGAACGTGATCTGGGTCGCATTCGGTGTTCCCAGGTGCAGGGACTAGACTTCGCGCGGTCTACAGGACGTGAGAATCCGCCTCCGCTCCGGCGCCCCTCGTGCCGGTCGGGAGGCCAATGGGAAGGTCAACAACCGTGCTTTACGCAGCAGCGAGTGGCGGGGGAGCCGGCAGTCTGACGCCGATCCTCATGATCGCTCTGCTTTTCGGGGTCATGTACTTCATGATGATCCGCCCCCAGCAGAAGCGGCGTCGCGAGGCTGAGCAGATGCAGTCCGCGCTCGGCCCGGGCGACGAGGTCGTCACCATCGGTGGGCTCCACGGCACGGTCACCGCCGTCGAGGACGAGACGGTCCTGCTGGAGATCGCCCCGGGCGTGCAGACCCGGTTCGCGCGCCCGGCCGTCGCCCGGGTGGTCAAGCAGGCCGAGCGCCCCGAGACGATCGAGCCGGCCGCCGAGGACGTGGAGACCGTCAAGGAGTGACCGCCAGCCCCGGACGGGGCAGCGGATTCACCCGCACAAGTGGATAGTTGGGTCGGCGCCCGGCGCCGACACGCACGGGAATTCCGGCCGGCGCCGCCGCGTCGTAACCGGGAGGCGTGTCGGCCGGCGGCGTCGACCCGTCAGAGCCGTCGGGCGGACACCCCCGGCCCGACATTCGTCGCCGCTGCTCAGCGGCGCGACCGTACAGGGAGACAGGACAGCCGTGGCACCACCTCAGGGACAGATGCGCCCCGGACGGCAGCTCGCCGTGCTCGGGCTCGTCTTCGTCGTCCTCTATCTTTTGGTGTTCTTCTCTGGCGGCGCCAGCGGTGGCTGGAAGGACCGGCTGGAGCCTCGGCTCGGCTTGGACCTGATCGGCGGCACCCGGGTGACGCTGGAGGCCACCAACAGCGTGGACGGCAAGCCCCCGACGGCCGCCAACCTCGAAGAGGCGCGCCAGATCATCGAGAACCGGGTCAACGCGTACGGCGTGGCCGAGGCCGAGGTGGTCACCGAGGGCAACCGCAACATCGTCATCTCCCTGCCCGGCCAGAACCGGGACCTGACCGATGTCGGCAGCGCCGCCGAGCTGCGCTTCCGCAAGGTCCTCAAGGCCACCGACGGCAGCGGCGCCACCGTCGCCCCGGCCCCGAGCGCCAGCGCCACCCCGGCCCCGTCGGGCAGCGCCGCCCCTGCCCCATCCGGCAGCGCCGCGCCGCAGGCGACCGCGTCGCCGAGCGCCGGTGGGCAGGGCGGCATGGTCCCGACGCCGAGCGCCAGCGCCGCCGCGCCGACCCCGTCGGCCTCGCCGAGCGCCGCCGCGCCGTCCGCCAGCGCCGTCCCGGTGCCGCAGAGCATCGAGGAGCAGCGCAAGGCCGTCGAGCAGAAGGTCGGCGCCGCCGCCTGGTCCGCCGCCACCGGCCTGAAGGCCCCGGCCGATGTCACGGCGGATCCGTCGCTGGCCGAGAAGCTCAAGCCGTTCGGCACCCTCGCCCCGCAGGAGATCGCGGTGCTGCCGGTCGACATGCAGTACAACGTCCCGACCATCACCTGCGCCCAGCTCGACAAGCGGCCGCCGGCGTCGATCAAGGACGAGAACCAGCAGGCGGTCGCCTGCGAGTCCGGCGCCAAGTACCTGCTGGACAAGGCCAAGGTGGTCGGCACCGACGTCAAGAACGCGTCCGCGCAGCTCGACCAGACCAGCTCCTGGGTGGTGAGCCTGAACTTCACCGGCAAGGGTCAGGAGAAGTGGACCGCGCTGACCCGTGAGTCGTTCAACAACGAGGGCCAGGCCTGCGACCAGACCGCGCTCGGCCAGGACGGCAAGTGCCGGGTCGCCGTGGTGCTGGACAACGAGATCATCTCGTCCCCGGAGATCCAGGGCGTGCTGACCGGCGACTCCCAGATCAGCGGCAGCTTCGACAGCAAGACCGCCAACCAGCTGGCCAGCCAGCTGCGCTACGGCGCGCTGCCGGTGACCTTCAACCAGGCTGAAGCGCAGAACGTCACCGCGACCCTGGGCGACAGCCACCTCAAGGCGGGCCTGCTCGCGGCCGGCATCGGCATGCTGCTGGTCATCATCTACTCGTTCTTCTACTACCGGCTGCTCGGCTCGGTCATCTTCCTGAGCCTGGTGCTCTCCGCGCTGCTGGTCTTCGGCGCGCTGGTGGTGCTCGGCCGGTCGATCGGCTTCACCCTCACCCTCGCCGGCATCGCCGGCATGATCGTCTCGCTCGGTGTGGCGGCGGACTCGTTCGTCATCTACTTCGAGCGGCTCAAGGACGAGATCCGGGAGGGACGTAGCCCACGCAGCGCGGTGCCGCGGGCGTGGATCCGGGCCCGTCGGACGATCATCTCGGCGAACGCCATCACCCTGATGTCGGCCGTGGTGCTCTACCTCGTCTCGGTCGGCGCGGTGAAGGGCTTCGCCTTCGCGCTCGGCCTGGCGACCGTCCTCGACCTGGTCGTCGTCTTCCTCTTCCGTCACCCGATCATGACGATGTTCGCCCGGACCCGGGCGTTCCTGTCCCCGCGGGTCAGCGGTCTCGGCCGGGCCCTGCCGGCCCGGTCGGCCGAGCAGGCCACCGCCCGCAACCCGCGCGTCAAGGAGGCCTGAGATGGCTAAGACTGGTCTGGCGTCCCGGCTCTACCGGGGCGAGGCCGATCTCAACATCGTCGGCCGGCGCAAGCTGTGGTTCGGCGTCGCCGGTGTGCTGGTGCTGGTCGCCGTGCTCAGCTTCGCCATCCAGGGCTTCAAACTCGGCATCGAGTTCGCCGGTGGCAACTCCTTCCAGGTGCCGGCGAGCGTCGGCACCCTGGACCAGGCCGAGGAGAAGGTCAACGCGGCGCTGGCGGCCAAGGGCGGCGGCGTCGAGGTGGTCACCGCGCAGAAGGTCGGCAGCACCAGCGGCGAGTACTACGAGATGCGCACTTCGCAGCTCAGCGCCGACCAGGCCAACGCGGTCAAGACCGAGATGGCCCAGGAGTTCGGCATCAACGCCGACCAGATCAGCGGCAGCCAGGTCTCCGAGGCCTGGGGCAGCCAGGTCACCTCCCGGGCGCTGCTCGGCCTGCTGATCTTCGTCGCGGTGGTGGCGGTCTACCTGGTCCTGCGCTTCGAGTGGCGGATGGCGGCCGCGGCGATCGCCTCGCTGCTGACCAACCTGGGCCTCACCGCCGGCATCTACTCGCTGGTCGGCTTCGAGGTCACCCCGTCGACGATCATCGGTTTCCTCACCATCCTGGGCTTCGCGCTGTACGACGTGGTGGTGGTCTTCGACAAGGTCCAGGAGAACACCCGCGGCATCACCGCGAACAACAACATGACCTACGGCGAGGCGTCCAACCTGGCGCTCAACCAGAGCCTCATGCGGTCGCTGAACACCTCGGTGGTCGCCCTGCTGCCGGTCGGTGGTCTGCTGTTCATCGGGGCGGGCCTGCTCGGCGCCGGCACGCTCAAGGACCTCGGTCTGGTGCTCTTCGTCGGTATGGCCGTCGCCTTCCTGACCTCGATCCTGCTGGCCACCCCGCTGCTGGTGCTGATGAAGAACCAGGATCCGCGGATCAGCGCGCACAACAAGCGGGTGCTAGCCCGGCGCGGCGCGATCGCCCGGGGCGAGGTCGCCCCGAAGGGCGCGCCGCGGGCCGTGGCGGCCGGCGACGGCGCCGCCATCGACCCGGAGGCGGCAGCCCTCGCCGGCGCCGCGCCGAAGGTGGGCGCCCGGCCGGCCGGCAAGCGTCCCACCGGTGCCCGCGGCGGCCGCTCCGGCGGCGGAGGCAACCGGCCGGGCGGCGCCAAGCGCCGCTGACCGGGGCAACCTTCCGGCGGCGCGCCGGCGTCGCCGACCTGCCCGGGGACACCCGGTAGGAATCGACCGGACGGCGTCCGTCATGCTGTGCGAGCAGCATGGCGGACGCCGTCGTCGTTTCGAAGGGACATGGGACGTACCGTGACGGAGACCCACACCACCGGGGTACGGGGAGACAGCGGCCCCGAGGTCGCCCAGCTGGTCGCCAGCCGGGTGCTGGACGTGCCGGACTTCCCCCAGCCCGGGGTCATGTTCAAGGACCTGATGCCGCTCTTCGCCGACGGTGCCGTCTTCCGCGAGGTGATCGACGGGATCATCGCGTACCACGGGCGGGACTCGTTCGACTCCGTGGCCGGCATCGAGGCGCGCGGGTTCGTGCTCGCCGCGGCCATCGCGTACGCGTCCGGGGTGGGCGTGGTGCCGGTGCGCAAGGCCGGCAAGCTGCCCCGCGCGACGCACGCCGCCTCGTACGCGCTGGAGTACGGCGAGGCGACCCTGGAGGTGCACCAGGACGCCTTCACCGCCGGCCACCGGGTCCTGGTGGTGGACGACGTGCTCGCCACCGGCGGGACGGCCGAGGCCACCCTCGACCTGGTCGAGCGGGCCGGCGGCACGGTCGCAGGCTTCACCGTGCTGCTGGAGCTGGGTTTCCTCAAGGGCCGGGAGCGGCTCGCCCCGCGTCCGGTCCATGCCCTGCTGACCGTTTGACCCCCTGGACCGGTCGGGCCGCCCCGGCGCGGTCCGACCGGCGGAGGGGCGGGGGACCCTGCGTACGGGTAGCATTGCCCTTTGCCGACCGGGCGGGGTGGCGGGTCGGCGCGGAACAACGCCGGCCCCCGGGCCGGTTGTACTGGACGTCGGCCGGACGGTCGGCGCACCCCGGCGAGCGGTGAGGAGGCCGGTGTCCCACGATGTCGTCCCTCCGGTGGAGGGCACGGTGCACCCGACAGGCGACGCGGACGGCTCGGTGACCGAGCGGAGCGGCAACCCGCCGGCCCGGGCGACCGGCTCCGGCGGCGGGCCCGACGCCAGGACGGACGGCGGTGCGTCGTCCGGGGCGGTCGTGGTGCCGTTGCGGACCGACGCGGGTGAACCGTCCCCCGGCGGTGGCTTCGCGCTCTCCAACGCCCCGACCGGCCGCCGGGTGCGTGCCCGGCTGGCCCGGTTCAACGCGCCGTGGCAGACCTCGCAGGTCAGCGAGGTGCTCGAGCCGCTGATCGCCACCCACCGGGAGAATCACCCGAAGGCCGACGCCCGGCTGCTCCAACGGGCGTTCGACACCGCCGCGCGCTGGCACTCGGGTCAGTACCGCAAGTCCGGCGACCCGTACATCACCCATCCCCTGGCGGTGGCGACGATCCTGGCCAACCTCGGGATGGACACCACCACCCTGGTGGCGGCGCTGCTGCACGACACGATCGAGGACACGGAATACACCCTCGACCAGATGCGGGCCGACTTCGGTCCCGAGGTCACCCTGCTGGTCGACGGCGTGACCAAGCTCGACAAGGTCAAGCTCGGCGACGCGGCCAAGGCGGAGACGATCCGCAAGATGGTCGTCGCCATGGCCAAGGACCCCCGGGTCCTGGTGATCAAGCTGGCCGACCGGCTGCACAACATGCGTACCCTCACCTTCCTGCCCCGGCCCAAGCAGGAGCAGAAGGCGAAGGAGACGCTGGAGATCCTGGCCCCTCTGGCGCACCGCCTCGGTATGAACACCATCAAGTGGGAGCTGGAGGACCTCGCCTTCGGCACGCTGTTCCCGAAGCGGTACGAGGAGATCAACCGCCTCATCGGGGAGCACCAGCCGCAGCGGGAGGCGCTGCTGCGCCAGGTGACCCAGAAGGTCGGTACCGACCTGAAGGCCGCCAAGATCAAGGCGGAGGTCACCGGGCGGCCGAAGCACCTCTATTCGATCTACCAGAAGATGATCGTGCGGGGTCGCGACTTCAACGACATCTACGACCTGGTCGGCGTGCGGATCCTGGTCGACACGGTGCGGGACTGCTACGCGGCGCTGGGGGTCATCCACGCCAACTGGCAGCCGGTGCCCGGCCGGTTCAAGGACTACATCGCCATGCCCAAGTTCAACATGTACCAGTCGTTGCACACGACGGTCATCGGGCCCACCGGCAAGCCGGTGGAGATGCAGATCCGCACGTACGCGATGCACCGCACCGCCGAGTTCGGCATCGCCGCGCACTGGAAGTACAAGGAGCACAAGGGCACCCAGATCGTCGGCCCGCCGGCGCACATCGACGAGATGACCTGGTTGCGCCAGCTGCTCGACTGGCAGCGGGAGGCGGCCGACCCGAGCGAGTTCCTCGACGCGCTCCGGTTCGACCTGTCCAGCCAGGAGGTGTACGTCTTCACCCCGAAGGGTGACGTCATCCCGCTGCCGACCGGGTCGACGCCGGTGGACTTCGCATACGCGGTGCACACCGAGGTCGGGCACAAGTGCATCGGCGCCCGGGTCAACGGCAAGCTGGTGCCGCTGGAGTCGACGCTCTCCAACGGCGACGTGATCGAGATCTTCACCTCGAAGTCCGACACGGCCGGCCCGACCCAGGACTGGCTCGGCTTCGTCAAGAGCCCGCGCGCCCGCACCAAGATCCGCCAGTACTTCAACAAGGAGCGGCGCGAGGAGGCGATCGAGGCCGGCAAGGACGCCATCGTCAAGGCGATGCGCAAGCAGGGCATGCCGTTGCAGCGGATGCTCACCTCCGACAACCTGATGGCGATCGCCCGGGATCTGCACCTGGCCGACGTCGCCTCACTCTACGCCGCGGTCGGCGACAGCCAGGTCTCCGCCCAGTCGGTGGTGCAGAAGCTGATGGCCACGTACGGCGGCGAGGAGGGCGCGGCCGAGGACATCGCCGAGACGGCCGTCGCCACCCGGCCGCCGCGCAGCCGGTCCAGCAGTCACGACCCGGGCGTGGTGGTCCGGGGCGTCAGCGACGTATGGATCAAGCTGGCCCGTTGCTGCACGCCGGTACCGCCGGACGCCGTGTTCGGCTTCGTCACCCGCTCCGGCGGGGTGAGCGTGCACCGCGACGACTGCGCCAACGCCGAGGACCTCAAGGCGCAGAGCGAGCGGGTGGTCGAGGTGAACTGGAAGCTCACCTCCGCCTCGACGTTCCTGGTCGCCATCCAGGTGGAGGCGCTGGACCGGCACAAGCTGCTGACCGACGTCACCCGGGTGCTCTCCGACGAGCGGGTCAACATCCTCTCCGCCACCGTCACCACCACCCGGGACCGGGTGGCGGTGAGCCGGTTCAGCTTCGAGATGGCCGACCCGAAGCACCTGGGGCACCTGCTGGCCGCGGTCCGCAAGGTCGACGGGGTCTTCGACGCCTACCGGGTGACGTCGGGGGCCTGAGACACCGACACACGGAAGCGGGGGCCGGGGGGGGGCGGGGGGGGCGGGCGCGGGGGGGGGCGGGGGGGGGCCCCCCGCGCGGGGGGGGGGGGGGGCCCCCCCCCCCCCCCCCCGGCCCCGCCCCCCGCCGCCCCCCCCCCCCCCCCGCTTCCGTGTGCGTCGTACGGGGTCAGCCGCCCTGGATGTCGCTCATCGCCAGCTTGTTGATGACGACCTCCTTCTTGGGGTGGCCGCCACCGGCCTGCTGGGCGAAGGCGCCGTCGTCGCCGGCCGCCGCGACCTGCTTGACCACGTCCATGCCGCCGGTGATGGTGCCCAGCACGGTGTAGTTCGGGTCGAGCTGGGAGTCGCCGTAGACGATGAAGAACTGGCTACCGGTGCTGCCCGGCTGGCCCGAGTTGGCCATCGCGATGACGCCCTCCGGGTACGGCGGCCGCTTGTCGGTGGGCAGGTTCTCCTCGGCCAGATTGTAGCTCGGGCCGCCGGTGCCGTCGGTCTCCCGCCAGCCGTTGCCGGTCGCGCTCGGGTCGCCGCACTGCAGCACCTGGATGCCCTGGGTCACCAGCCGGTGGCACTTGGTGTTGTCGAAGAAGCCCTTGCTGGCCAGGTGGGTGAAGCTGCCGGCGGTGCAGGGCACCTTGCTCCGGTCGATCTTGGCGGTGATCGCACCCAGGTTGGTGTCGATCGTCATCGTCTGGGTGCCCTTGTTGTCCTGCTGGTTCGCGGGCAGCCCGACGTCCTTGATCTGCTTGGACCGGGCTTCCTTGGGCACCTCGGCGTAGGCGCACTGGGCGTAGCCCTCGGTGTTGGCAGCCGTGTTCTGCTTCTTGTCGCCGCCGAGCGAGGTGGCCAGCCAGACGGTGCCGGCGACCACGAGCACCAGCACGGCCGCGGCGCCGACGATGGCCTGCGTCTGCCGGCGCTTGCGGGCCCTGCCGGCGCGTTCGGCCATCTCCCGCTCGAGTCGGGCCCGCGCCGCCGCGCGCTGCCGCTCCCTCGTGGACGTCACGGTCACTCCTTACGGTGCTCTTCGTGCGGCGCTGCCGCTGCTGTTCGGGTGGGGCGCCGGGTCAGCCGGCGCTGGGGCTCGCCACCGGCGCGGCGTTCGGCTCGCCGACGGTGAGGCTCTGGATCACCACGTCCGTCTTGGGCTTGACCTTGGCCCCACTCCCATTGTCCACGGTCTCCAGGGCACCGATCTTCTCCACCACGTCGAGCCCACCGGTGACCTTGCCGATGACCGGGTAGGCCGGCTTGTCCGGGTTGAAGTCCTTGAAGAAGATCAGGAACTGGCTGCCGTTGGCGCCCGGCGGGCTGGCGATCATGGCGACCGTGCCCTTCGGGTACGCCGGGGGCTCGCTCGGGGCCGGCGAGGCGGACGGGCTCGGCTCCGGGGCGGCCGGGACGTTCTCGTCGTAGAACGAGTACGCCGGGCCGCCGATGCCGGTGCCGCTCGGGTCGCCGCAGCGCAGCGCGCCCTCGGCGGTGATCTCGTGGCACTTGGTGTTGTCGTAGAACGCCTTGCCGGCCAGGAACGAGATGCTCGCCGCCGCGCACGGCGCCGCGGTGAGGTCGAGCTCGGCCGTGATCGGGGCACCCTGGTTGGTGGTGACCGTCATGCTCCGCGTGCCGGCGGTCGGCAGCCCGGTGGTGGCCGGCGTGCCGACGTCCTTGAGGTTGGTGTTGGCACCGGCGTCCTGCGGGGTCCAGGCGCAGACGTCCTCGGCGGCCTTCGGCTCCGGCTTCGAGTCGAACGCGCCGAGCGCCCAGGCCGAACCGACCACGATCAGCGCGAGCACGATCGCGGTGCCGACGCCGGCCTGGATCTGCCGGCGACGCTTCGCGGCGGCGGCCCGCCGGGCGAGCTGCCGGTCGAGCTTGGCCCGCGCCAGTTTGCGCTGCCGGTCCCTGCTGGAAGCCACCCGTGCTCCCCTTCCTCTACCCTGGTCCTCGCCCGCGGGGGCGCCGTCCGGCCGTCCGGCGGAAGGTGCGCCACGCCACACGCCCGCCAGAGTGTACGGGTACCGACTGGGAAAGTGGTGTACGAGGTCGGGGCAGAGGCCTATCGGACGTTTGTCGGTGGGTCCGGCGGGGTCGATGGGACGAGTGGGTCGACGGAACCCGGTGGCCGGGGCGACTAGGCTGCTGACGGGGACGACGACTCGAACGGAAGGGGAGCGGACGTGCTCGTGGCCGGCTTTCCCGCGGACGCCTTCGGCACCAACTGCTACGTGGTGGCGACCGCGCCGGGGGAGCAGTGCGTGGTGGTCGACCCCGGCATCGGGGTGCTCGACCGACTCGACGCCGTGCTCGCCGAGCACCGCCTGCACCCGGCCGCCGTGCTGCTCACCCACGGCCACCTCGACCACACCTTCTCCGTGGCGCCGGTCTGCGGCGCGCGGGGCATCCCCGCCTACGTCCACCCGGACGACCGGGAGCTGCTCGCCGACCCGGCCAAGGCGCTCTCCATGGACCTCACCCAGCTCTTCGGCGGTCGGCTGCCGTACGCCGAGCCGGAGGACGTGGCCGAGCTGACCGACGGCGTCACGCTCAGCCTCGCCGGCCTGGAGATCACCGTCGACCACGCGCCCGGCCATACCGGCGGGTCGGTGCTGTTCCGCCTGCCCGGCGCCGGCTCGCCCTGGGAGGCCGAGCAGATCTGCCTCTCCGGTGACGTGCTCTTCGCCGGCTCGATCGGCCGCACCGACCTGCCGGGCGGCAGCATGCCCCGCATGCTGGCCAGCCTCCGGGAGAAGGTCCTCCCGCTGGCCGACGACACCGTCGTGCTGCCCGGCCACGGCCCCGCGACCACCATCGGCCGCGAGCGCGCGACCAACCCGTACCTCATCGAGGTGGCGGAGACCGGCGCCGCGCGCCCGGCCGCGCCCACCCGCGGCCTGTAGCCCCGGCCGCGGCCCACGCCCGCACCGCGCTGTTGGCGCGGATTCAAGGAGTACGCCATGAGCAAGCCCATGCCCATCTCCGGCTTCCCGGAGTGGACGCCCGCCCAGCGGATGATCGAGCAGTTCGTCCTCGACCGGATCCGGGCCACCTTCGAGCTGTACGGCTTCGCCCCGCTGGAGACCCGCTCGGTCGAGCCGCTGGACCAGCTCCTGCGCAAGGGGGAGACCTCGAAGGAGGTCTACGTGCTGCGCCGGCTCCAGGCCGACCCGGAGGGGGCGACCGGCGACGACGCGCTCGGCCTGCACTTCGACCTGACCGTGCCGTTCGCCCGGTACGTGCTGGAGAACGCCGGCAAGCTGCAGTTCCCGTTCCGCCGCTACCAGATCCAGAGGGTGTGGCGGGGGGAGCGGCCGCAGGAGGGGCGCTACCGCGAGTTCCTCCAGGCCGACATCGACATCGTCGACCGGGACACCCTGCCGGCCCACTACGAGGCCGAGATGCCGCTGGTGATCGGTGACGCGCTGCGCTCGCTGCCGATCCCGCCGGTGCGGATCCAGGTCAACAACCGCAAGATCTGCGAGGGCTTCTACCGGGGCATCGGGCTGACCGACCCGGAGGCGGCGCTGCGCGCAGTCGACAAGCTCGACAAGATCGGCCCGACCCGGGTGGCCGAGCTGCTGGCGCAGACCGCCGGGGCGAGCGAGGCGCAGGCCAAGGCGTGCCTGGCCCTGGCCGAGATCTCCGCGCCGGACGCCTCCTTCGCCGACGCGGTGCGCGCCCTCGGGGTGAGCGACCCGCTGCTGGACGAGGGCATCGCGGAGCTGGTCGCGGTGGTGGAGACCGCCGCCGCGCACTCGCCCGGCCTCTGCGTCGCCGACCTGCGCATCGCCCGCGGCCTGGACTACTACACCGGCACGGTCTACGAGACGCAGATGATCGGCTACGAGCGGTTCGGCTCGATCTGCTCCGGCGGCCGGTACGACAACCTGGCCAGCTCGGGCAACGTCCGTTTCCCGGGGGTGGGCATCTCGATCGGGGTGACCCGCCTGCTGGGCCTGCTCTTCGGCGCGGAGGCGCTGTCGGTCTCCCGCAGCGTGCCGACCTGCGTGCTGGTCGCGGTCACCACCGAGGAGGAGCGGCCGGCGAGCAACCAGGTCGCCGAGGCGCTGCGCTCCCGGGGCGTCCCCACGGAGGTGTCGCCCAGCGCCGCCAAGTTCGGCAAGCAGATCCGGTACGCCGAGCGGCGCGGCATCCCGTACGTCTGGTTCCCCGGCGGCGAGGGCGACCAGGTGAAGGACATCCGCTCGGGCGAGCAGGTGGCCGCGGCGGCGGGCGAGTGGATGCCGCCCCGGGCGGACCTGAAGCCGCTGGTCGGACCGGCCTCGACTGGCGCCTGACGAGGTTTCGACCTACGGTGGCGTAAGTTACGCCACCGTAGGGAGAACCTCGTGACCGTGCTCAGCCAGACCGCCCTCCTCCTCGAACTCGAACCTGTGGTGGAGAAGAACCTCGACCGGCACCTGTCGCTGGCGAAGGAGTGGTTCCCGCACGAGTACGTGCCGTGGAGCGAGGGGCGTACCTTCGACGGCCCGCTCGGCGGGGAACCGTGGGCGGAGACGGACTCCACGCTGCCCGAGGTGGCCCGGACCGCGCTGATCGTCAACCTGCTCACCGAGGACAACCTGCCCTCGTACCACCACGAGATCGCCACCCTCTTCGGTCGGGACGGGGCGTGGGGCACCTGGGTGCACCGGTGGACCGCCGAGGAGGGGCGGCACGGCACCGCGATCCGGGACTACCTCACCGTGACCCGGGCGGTCGACCCGGTGGCGCTGGAGCGGGCCCGGATGGTGCACATGTCGGCCGGCTACCACAACACGCACGGCGACGAGGTGCTGCACTCGTTGGCGTACGTCTCGTTCCAGGAGCTGGCCACCCGCATCTCGCACCGCAACACCGGTCGGGCCACCGGTGACCCGACCTGCGAGGCTTTGCTGGCCCGGGTGGCGGCCGACGAGAACCTGCACATGGTCTTCTACCGCAACCTGCTCGGCGCGGCCTTCGAGTTGGCGCCGAGCCAGGCTATGCGGGCGGTCGCGGACGTGCTGGCCGACTTCCAGATGCCGGGCGTCGGTATCGAGGGCTTCGCCCGCAAGTCGGTGGCCATCGCCCTGGCCGGCATCTACGACCTGCGCCAGCACCGGGACGAGGTGGTCGTTCCGGTGCTGCGGCAGTGGAACCTCTTCGAGGCGACCGGGCTGGACGCCGACGGCGAGGCCGCCCGCGACCAGATCGCCGCCCACCTCGAGACCCTGGAGGTCCAGGCGGTCCGCTTCGAGGAGAAGCGCGCCGCCCGCGCCGCCCGTCTCACCCTCGCCCGCTGACCCCACTCCCGCCCGCTGCCCCTTCTCCGCCCGCCTCGCCCTGCCGCACCCGCCTCGCCTCGCCTCGACGAGGGCGCAGTTTCCGGGAAAGAGGGCTCATGCCGAGGGCCATGGCCACCCTTTCCGGGAAGTGTGGCCATGGCGGCGGCGCGGGCGGGGCGAGGCGGCGCGGACGGATGTGCCCGCCGGGTCAGACGGGGGCGTCGAGCGGGAAGAGCAGGCAGGACGACGTGGCGTGGGCGATGAGGCGGTCCTTCGTGTCGGTCAGGCGCGCCTCGGCCAGGGCGGTACGCCGGCCGCGCTGGAGCACGGTGCCCGCGCAGCGCAGCCGGCCGCTGTCGACCGTGACCGGCCGGAGGAACTTCACGTTCAGGTCAAGCGAGGTGTAGCCGACGCCGGCCGGCAGCGTGCTGTGGACGGCGCACCCGGCGGCGGTGTCGAGGAGGGTGGAGATGACTCCACCGTGCACCGTGCCGAGCGGGTTGTAGTGGAACTCCTGCGGCACCAGCTCGACGGTGACCCGGCCCTCGTCCGCCGCCATCCGGGCCATGTCGATCAGGTGCATGATCGGCGGCGCGGCCAGCTCCCCGGCGATCATCGCGCGCAGCAGTTCCAGGCCGCTACGCCGACCGACGTGCGCGGCTCCGGCCAGCGGGTCGGACCAGGAGAAGGTGCGGCTGCGGTCCTGCGTCTGTGTCATGGACCCAGCCTCGCAGCGCGTTGCTGAGTCTGTCAATCAGACCTAGCCTGGTCGGCATGAGACCCGCGGCACTGGACTGGTCGGTGGAGAACTGCACCATCGCCCGCGCGATGGCCATCCTCGGCGAGCGGTGGACGCTGGTCGTGCTCCGCGAGGTCTTCAACGGCGTACGCCGCTTCGACGACATGCGGGTCCGCACCGGCATTCCCCGGCAGGTGCTCACCAACCGGCTCGCCATGCTGGTCGAGCAGGGTGTGCTGCGCCGGGTGCCGTACCGGGAGCCGGGCAGCCGGATGCGGCACGAGTACCGGCTCACCGACAAGGGGCTGGACCTGTGGCCGGTGCTGGTGGCGGTGCTCGGCTGGGGCGACCGCTACCTGGCCGATCCGGACGGCTCGCCGCTGACCGTCACCCACCGAGACTGCGGGGCCGAGGTCCGGGTCGCGCTGCGCTGCGCCGAGGGGCACGAGGTGACCGAACCGCGCGACGTGCTACCCCGCCCCGGACCGGGAGCGCGCCGCCGGACCTGAGGCGCGACCCGGCGCGCGGACCACCGGACGGGGCCGCGCACCGGGCGGGGGAGGGACTACCAGCCGAAGCCGTTGGCGTACGAGACGCTGGCGAGCACCGCCTGCCCGCTGGTGTTCGGGTGGAAGTAGTCCCAGCCAGAGACTTGGCTCAGCACGAACGGGTAGCTGAACACCGCGTTGTCGTCGAAGTCGCAGTTCGCCCCGTACGCGGCGCAGGCCTGGGCGAGCTGGGTGTTGTAGTCGATCACCCGCTGCCGGACCCGGGCCCGCCGGTCCACGTCCGCCTGGCTGGTCGAGGTCGGGTTGGCCAGCATGGACTGGCAGATGCCGAAGGCCGACCAGGCGCTACGGGCGCTGGAGCTGTCCTTGCCCACGTACCAGAGCCGGTGGATGTCCGGAATGCTGAGCACGGCGACCCGGGCATTCGGCAGGCCGGCCTTGATCCGGGTGAGCGCGCTGTCGATGTTGGCCCGGAAGGTGGCCACCGGGGTCATGGTGGGCTCCGAGCTGGTGCAGGCGTCGTTGGCGCCGATGAGCATGGTCACGTATTCGACGCCTTGGCTGACCGCCGTGCCCGCCTGGCCGTACATGTCGGCGGACGTGGCGCCGGTCTTCGCGTCGTTGTGGTTGCGGCCGTGGATGCCCGGGTTGACCGCGCGGATCCGCAGGTAGTGGCTGTTCACCCCGGCATCGGTGCCGGTGCTGAACGACCGTGCGGTGCAGTCGACGTACCAGCCGCAGGCGTTGAAGCCGCGGGTGATCGAGTCGCCCAGGCTGGCCATCGAGTTCGGCGGCGGGCCGGCGGCGGCTGCGGGGGTGGCGGCGAGCAGGACGAGGGCGGTGGCGCTGGCGAGGGTGGCCAGCGCGCGTCGGACGAGGGTCATGGTGGCCTCCGGATCACGGGTGCCGGCGTGCTGCGGTGGTCCGATGGTATAGATGACGTTCTGTGTCCACAATGTTGCGTACTGGTTGCTTTTCCGGCGGGGCCAATTCGGGCAAAGTGCCGCCTTGCGCAGGATCTTAAATGTGTGAATACTTTGGTCACCCGGCCGGTTCCCCCAGGTCGGCCGGGTTGTCCTCGGGCGCGTCGGTATGACGGCGTCCGTCACCCCCTCCTTGGAGGTTGTTACATGCGACCCACGAGGTCCTCGCTCCTTCGCGCCGCTGCCGTCGCCGTGGCCGGCACCCTGGTCACGGGCTCGCTGCTCGGCGCACCCGCCCAGGCGGCCCCCGCCTCGCCCGCGTCCCCCGACGCCGCCGCCACCCTGGCCGAGAAGCTCGGTGACCGCGCCGCCGGCGCGTACGCCGACGGCAGCGGCAAGATGGTCATCGCGGTGACCGACGCCGCGGCCGCGCGCCAGGTCCGCGCCGCCGGCGCCACCCCGAAGCTCGTCACCCGGGGCGCCGACAAGCTCAAGGCCGCCACCGCCGAGCTGGAGCGGTCCGCCAAGATCCCGGGCACCGCCTGGTGGGTCGACCCGGCCACCAACCAGGTCGTGGTCTCGGTGGACAGCACCGTCACCGGCGCGAAGCTGGAGCGGGTCAAGGCCGCCGCCGCCCGCACCGGCGGCACGGTCCGGATCGAGGCCGAGCCCGGCGTGCTGAGCACCCGGATCTCCGGCGGCCAGGCGATCTACGCCGCCGGCGGCGGTCGCTGCTCGCTCGGCTTCAACGTCCGCAGCAGCTCCGGCACCGTTTACTTCCTGACCGCCGGACACTGCACCAACATCGCCTCGACCTGGTACTCGAACTCGGGCCAGACCAGCGTCCTGGGCACCCGCGCGGGCACCAGCTTCCCGGGCAACGACTACGGCATCGTCCGGCACAGCAACTCCGCCAACGCGGCCGGCAACGTCTACCTCTGGAACGGCACCTACCGGGACGTCACCGGCGCCGCCAACGCGTACGTCGGCATGAGCGTGACCCGCTCCGGCAGCACCACCGGTCTGTGGGGCGGCAGCGTCCAGGCGACGAACGCCACCGTCAACTACGCCGAGGGCAGCGTCTCCGGCCTGATCCGCACCAACGTCTGCGCCGAGCCCGGCGACAGCGGCGGCTCGCTGTTCAGCGGCAGCAGCGCCGTCGGCCTCACCTCCGGTGGCAGCGGCAACTGCCGCACCGGCGGCACGACCTACTTCCAGCCGGTCACCGAGCCGATGAGCGTCTACGGCGTCAGCATCATCTGACCCTGACCGACACCGCGCAGAGCGGGTCGCCGGCCTCCGGCGGCCCGCTCTCCGCGTCTGCGGTCGGGCGTGCGGGGCCGGGCACCCGCGTCAGGAAAGGGCCCTTCCCCGGTCCGCAACCGCGCCCGGTGGCGGTGGGGACCGGGGCGCCCTGACAGAATGCGGGGAGCAGACGTGTACCGCAGATGAGGAGACGCAAGCCGTGATCCGTACCCACAACGCCGGAAGCCTGCGCGCCGCGGACGCCGGCTCGACGGTGACGCTCGCCGGGTGGGTGGCCCGCCGGCGCGACCACGGCGGTGTCATCTTCGTCGACCTGCGCGACGGCTCCGGCGTGGTCCAGGTGGTCTTCCGGGAGGAGGACGCGCACGCGCTGCGCAACGAGTTCTGCGTGAAGGTCACTGGCGAGGTGACCCGCCGCCCCGCGGGCAACGAGAACCCGGACCTGCCCACCGGCGAGGTCGAGGTGACCGCGAGCGAGCTGGAGGTGCTCTCCGAGGCCGCGCCGCTGCCACTGCCGGTGGACGACCAGATCGAGGCCGGCGACGACATCCGGCTCAAGTACCGCTACCTGGACCTGCGCCGCAGCGGTCCGGCCAAGGCGATGCGACTGCGCTCGCGGGCCAACCAGCTCGCCCGCACCGTGCTGAACGAGCGGGACTTCCTGGAGATCGAGACCCCCACCCTGACCCGCTCCACCCCCGAGGGCGCCCGCGACTTCCTGGTCCCCGTCCGCCTCCAGCCCGGCAGCTGGTACGCGCTGCCGCAGTCGCCGCAGCTGTTCAAGCAGCTGCTCATGGTCGGCGGGATGGAGCGGTACTACCAGATCGCCCGCTGCTATCGGGACGAGGACTTCCGCGCCGACCGGCAGCCGGAGTTCACCCAGCTCGACATCGAGATGTCCTTCGTCACCGAGGACGACGTCATCGAGCTCGGTGAGGCGATCGTCTCGGCGCTCTGGTCGGACCTGGCCGGCCACGAGATCCCCCGGCCCATCCCCCGGATCACCTGGCACGACGCCATGTCCCGCTACGGCTCGGACAAGCCGGACCTGCGCTACGGCGTCGAGCTGACCGAGCTGACCGGCTACCTGCGCGGCACCGAGTTCCGGGTGTTCGCCGGCGCCATCGACGCGGGCGGCTACGTCGGCGCGGTGGTGATGCCGGGCGGCGCGGCGCAGAGCCGCAAGGAGCTGGACGGCTGGCAGGACTGGGCCAAGGCGCGGGGCGCCCGTGGCCTCGCGTACGTGGTGCTCGACGCGGAGACCGGCGAGGCGCGCGGCCCGGTGGCCAAGAACCTCTCCGAGGCGCACCTGGCCGGGCTGGCCGACGCCGTCGGCGCCAAGCCGGGCGACGCCGTCTTCTTCGCCGCCAGCACCAACACCCGCGAGGCGCAGGAGTTGCTGGGCGCCGCCCGGATCGAGATCGCCAAGCGGGCCAACCTGATCGACGAGACCGCCTGGGCGTTCTGCTGGGTGGTCGACGCGCCGATGTTCGAGCGCACCGACGAGGGCGGCTGGACGGCCGTGCACCACCCGTTCACCTCGCCGAACGCCGACTGGGTGGACCGGTTCGAGGAGGCGCCCGACCGGGCCCTGGCCTACGCGTACGACATCGTCTGCAACGGCAACGAGATTGGCGGCGGCTCCGTCCGTATCCACCGGGGCGACGTGCAGCAGCGGGTCTTCGACCTGCTCGGCATCACCCCGGAGGAGGCACAGGACAAGTTCGGCTTCCTGCTGGAGGCGTTCAAGTACGGCCCGCCGCCGCACGGCGGCATCGCCTTCGGCTGGGACCGGATCTGCATGCTGCTGGCCGGCGCCGACTCGATCCGCGAGGTCATCGCCTTCCCGAAGACCCGGGGTGGCTTCGACCCGCTGACCGGCGCGCCCACGCCGATCACCGCGCAGCAGCGCGCCGAGGCGGGCGTCGACGCCAAGCCGAAGGCCGCCACCGGTGCGCACGCCGGCACCGCGGGCCCGGTGGCGCCGGTCGCCGACCCGACCTGATCCCGATGCTTCGCGCCGTTGATCATGAGGTTGGCGGGCACCGCTTCGGCGTGTCGCCCCGCTAACCTCATGATCGACGAGTCGGAGAGGTGGACGGCGTGACGCTGCTCGTGGTGGGGGCCAGCGGCTTCCTCGGCGCCGAGGTGTGTCGGCAGGCGGTGGCGGCGGGACAGCGGGTGGTCGGCACCTGGCACTCGGCCGCCGTCGCGGTGCCGGGCGTGGCCGCCCGCCGGCTCGACGTCACCGACCGGTCCGCCGTCCGCGCGCTGCTCACCGAGGTACGCCCCGACGCCGTCGTCGCCACCCCCTACCGCTACGACGACTGGACGGTCACCGCCGACGGGGCGGCCCACGTCGCGGCCGCGGCGGCCGAGGTGGGCGCTCGGCTCGTGCACCTGTCCAGCGACGCGCTGCACGGCGGGCGCCCGGCGCCGTACCTCGACGACGACGTGCCCACCCCGGTGAACGCGTACGGGGCGGCGAAGGCGGCGGCGGAGACCGCGGTCCGGGCGATCGACCCGGGCGCGGCGCTGGTGCGTACCTCGCTGATCGTGGGGGAGGGGAGCAAGCAGATCCAGCTCTGCCGCGACGCGCTCGCCGGCCGGGCGACCCTCTTCACCGACGAGGTTCGCTGCCCGATCGACGTGGTGGACCTCGCCGCCGCCGTGCTGGAGCTGGTGTCCTCCGGGTACGCCGGCCTGCTCAACGTGGCCGGCCCGGACCCGGTGAGCCGCGCCGAGCTGGGCCTCCTGGTCGCCCGGCGGTCCGGGCTCGACCCGGTCGGCCTGAACACCACGACCGCCGTCGCCGCCGGCGTGCAGCGCCCCGCCGAGGTACGCCTCGACTCCTCCCGCGCCGTCGGGCTGCTCCGTACCCGGCTGCGCGGCGTCACCGAACTCCTCGCTTCCTGAGCGTCACCGCGCCAACTGTCGGATCATGCACACTTTCTGTGCACAACTCTTGTGCATAGAAAGTGTGCACAGATATTGTGCATCCATGGGGAACGACAGGAAGCCGGCACCGCGCGAGGTGCGGCTCGACAATCAGCAGGTACGCGCCCTGGCGCACCCGCTGCGGACCCGACTGCTCGGGGCGCTGCGGGTGAAGGGACCCGCCACCGCCACGCGCCTCGCCGAGCTGCTCGGCACCAACACCGGGGCGACCAGCTACCACCTGCGCCAGCTCGCCGAGGTCGGGCTGGTCGCCGAGGACCCCGATCTCGGCACCGGCCGGCAGCGGTTCTGGCGGGCCGCGCACGACGTCACCAACTGGGAGCCGACCGACTTCGACGACGACCCGGACGCCCGCGCCGCGATCGACTGGATCCAGGGGAACCAGGTGCGGCACTTCGTCGAGCACGCCGAGAAGTGGCTCGCCGTCCAGCACGAGTGGTCCCCGGCCTGGCGGGACGCGTTCGGCATGGGTGACATCTTCATGACCATCCCGTCGACCCGACTTGCGGCGCTGCAGACCGAGGTGTGGCAGATCCTCGACCGCTACCGCGCGGAGGCCGACCCCACGGAGCCCGGTGCCGAGCAGGTGCAGATCTTCCTCGCCGCGCTGCCGCTGCTGGCGGACCTGCGGCTCGCCGACCCGCCGTCCGAGGAGGAGCGATGAGCACCCTGTCCGTACGCCAGGTCCGGTTCCGCTACCTCACCCTCTACGGGCTGCGCTGGCTGCCCAGCGGCCTGCTGATGCCCGTGATGATCCTGCTGATGCAGGAGCGGGGCCTGTCGCTGTCCCAGATCGGCCTGGTCGCCACCGCGCAGGGACTGGTCGTCCTCGCGCTGGAGCTGCCGACCGGTGGGTTCGCCGACGCGCTCGGCCGCAAGCCGGTGCTCGTCACCGCCGGGGTGACCTGCCTGATCTCGCTGGCACTCTTCGCGGTGGCCGACTCGTTCTGGCTCTTCTTCCTGGTCTGGGCGCTGCAGGGCGTCTACCGGGCGCTGGACAGCGGCCCCCTCGAGTCCTGGTACGTCGACACCACCCTGGCCGCCGATCCGGACGCCGAGTACGAGCGAGGCCTCGGCTACGCCGGCACCGTCATCGGCCTGGCCATCGGCGCCGGTGCCCTGCTCAGCGGCGGCCTGATCGCGCTCGGCCCGGTCGGACCGGTCAGCGCGCTGACCCTGCCCGTGCTGGTGGCCCTCGTCCTGCAGGCCGTGTCGCTGGTCGCGCTGCTGGTCCTGCTGGTGGAGACCCGGCCGGCCAAGGGCGTTGCCGCGCTGCGCGCCTCGATGGTCGACGCGCCCCGGATGGTGGGGCAGGCGATCGGCCTGCTGCGCCGCTCCCGGGTGCTGCTGGCCCTGATCGCCGTCGAGCTGTTCTGGGGCTTCGGCATGGTCACCTTCGAGTCCCTGCTGCCGGTACGCCTCTCCGAGGTGGTCGGCAGCGCCGACCGCGCCGCCGCCCTGCTCGGCCCCGCCGGCTCGGCGGCCTGGCTGGCCAACGCGGCCGGCGCCGCGCTCACCCCGTTCCTGCTGCGCCGGCTGGGCGCCGCGCCCGCCGCCGCCCTCATGCGGGTACTCCAGGGCGTCACCGTGGTCGGGATGGGCCTGCTCGCCGGCCCGGTCGGCGTGCTCATTGCCTACCTGGCCTGCTACACCATCCACGGTGCGTCCAACCCGCTGCACATGGGGCTGCTGCACCGGCAGGTCGATGGGCCGTACCGGACCAGCGTGCTCTCGCTGAACTCGATGATGGCCCAGCCGGCGGGCGCGCTCGGCGCGGTGGTCCTGACCACGGTGGCCGACCGGAGCAGCGTCAGCCTCGCCATGCTGGTCGGCGCGGTGGTGCTGGCGCTGGCCGCCCCGCTCTACCTGCCGGCCTGGCGTGCCAGCCGGTCCGCCCGCAGCGTGGCGGAGGAGACCGCCTCCGGCCCGGGCGATCCCGCCTCCGGCCCGGGCCTTCCGGGCGTCGGCCCGGTGCCGGCGGCGCCCGTCGGCGACGCGCCGGTCGCCCCGACGGCTGGCACGGTCCGGGCGGGCTGACGTGCCTGAGGCCGCCCGGTCGGGACACCGCCAGGTCGCTGACCTGGCGGTGTCCACCGCGCCCGACCGCCGCCAACTCGGCGATCTGCGGGCGTCAGGCGGGCCGGGACGCCAGGTCGGCGAGGTGGCGGTGTCGAGTGGGTGGGGATGCCCCCGGGTCGGCGACCTGGCGGTGCCGGGGGGCCGGGACAGCGCGTGGCGGCGCCCGCGCAGGCAGGTCGTGCGGGCGCCCTCAGCCGAGTTGGACGGAGCTTCGGGGCTCGGTGCCGGTGTAGCCGAGGCGACGGTAGAGCCGGATCGCGGCGACGTTGTCCGGGTAGACGCCGAGCGCCACGTGGTCGTACCGGGCGAAGAGGGCGCGGGTCATTCCGGCGGTGAGCGTCGCGCCGAGGCCACGGCCCCGGCGGTCGGGAGCCACGGTCAGCCCGGCCAGGAAACCGATGTCACCCCGGCTGCGGTCGGCCCCGCAGGCCACCAGGCGGTCACCGTCACGGATGCCGTACCAGTCGACGACCCGCGGGTCGCCGGGACGGGTGGTGGTGGCGGGGAAGGACGCCTCGATCAGCGCGGCCAGGGCCGGGTGGTCGGCCTCGGTGAGACGGACCACCCGCTCCTCCTCCGCCTGCCGCGACGGCGGGGTGGCGGTCCAGAGGAAGTCCCAGTCGTGGAGGCGGGCCGCGGTCAGCCGGCCGGCGAGCTCCTCCGGTGACGTGCGGGGCAGGTGCAGCCACTGCCCGGCCTGCAGGGTCCCGTCCGCCACCAGGCCGGCGCAGGCGTCCAGCGCCGGCCCCAACGCCCCGAGCGCCTCGGCGGCCGGGCCCCGGCCCGGCGGCAGCAGCCAGCCCACCGCACCGTCCCGCCGCCAACCGCGCGCCTCGTGGCCCCGCCACAGGGCATGCCGGACGTACGGGTGGTGGCCGGCGGCGGCGAGCAGCGCATCCCGACCCACCAGGACCTGGTCGGCAGTGATCATGCGGCCAGCCTACGAGAGGAGACCCCATGCCCGGCATCCGCTCCGCACACCCGGTACGACTGCCCGGCCACCGTTGCCTGCTGCGTGAGTGGGACGACGACGATCTGGTCGCCATGCACGCGCTGTACAGCGACCCGCGGGTCGTCGAGCGGGTGCTGGACGAGTCGCCGCCGTCGGTGGACGAGATCCAGGCGGTCCTGCCGGCGTGGCGCCGGGCCGCGCAGGATTCGCCGCGCCTGTCGTACCGGCTGGCCGCCGCCTCGGCCGACCGGCTGGTCGGTCTCGGGACCCTCACCGTCACCAGCCCCGAGCACCGGCGCGGGGAGATCGGGTACGTGATCCACCCGGATCACTGGGGCCGGGGCCTCGGCACCGAGGTCGCCGGCCTGCTGCTGCGCCTCGCGTTCGAGCAGGTGGGCCTGCACCGGGTGGAGGCCACCACCCGCCCCGACCACGCCGCCTCGTGGCGGGTGCTGGAGAAGGTCGGGATGCGGCAGGAGGGGATCAGTCGCGACCACTTCTTCGTCCGGGGCGCCTGGTGGGACTCCGTGCGCTACGCCGTCCTCGCCACCGACCCGTGGTCGGCCGGCTGAGCGGAGCCCCGTCCAGGGTGGAGATTGGCGAACCGACCGATCGGGTACATCCGTCGCCGACCTACTGGGACCCCCACCGGAGGAACGACCATGCTCGCCATAATCGCGGCCATCGTGTTCGGCTTCGCGTTGCTGCTCGACTTCCTGAACACCAACCTCGGCGCGCCCGACCTGTTCAACGCGCAGACCCTCAGCCTGATCGGCTTCCTGCTGCTCTCCCTCTACCTGGCCGGAGTGGGCTCCGGCGCGCGCGGCGGCCGTTGGTACCGGGGCCGGCGGCCGGGTCGCGGCTGACCGGAACCGATCAACCCGGGCCGGGCCAGCGGCGCGATTCCAGCGTCGTCGGGCCGGCCCGGTACTGTTCTCGTGATGGAGTCCGACGCCCTCTTCACCCTCGGCGAACCCGCCGGAGCGCCCAGCGCCCCCGCGGGCTCCGGCGGCGTCGACGGGTTCACCGCCGTCGGGGTGGATTCCCCCCTGCCCGTTCGGATGCGGCCGGCCAGCATCGACGAACTCGTCGGGCAGGACCACCTGCTCGCCCCGGGCGCGCCGCTGCGCCAGTTGGTCGAGGGCGCGGCGCCGATGTCGGTGATCCTCTGGGGGCCGCCGGGCAGCGGCAAGACCACGATCGCCCATCTGGTGGCCCGGGCCACCGACCGGCGCTTCGTCGCCATGTCCGCGCTGACGGCCGGCGTGAAGGACGTCCGCGCGGTGATCGAGGCCGCTCGCCGGCAGCGCCGCTCCGGCGGGCCGCAGACGGTGCTCTTCATCGACGAGGTGCACCGGTTCAGCAAGACCCAGCAGGACTCGCTGCTCGCCGCGGTGGAGGACCGGACGGTCACCCTGCTCGCGGCGACCACGGAGAACCCGTACTTCTCGGTCATCTCGCCCCTGCTGTCCCGCTGCGTCCTGCTGACCCTGCAGCCGTTGGACGACGACGCCGTGCGTGGCCTGCTGCGCCGCGCGGTCGCCGACGAGCGCGGCCTGGCCGGCGCGCTCACCCTGGAGACCGAGGCCGAGGACCATCTGGTCCGCCTCGCCGGCGGCGACGTACGTAAGGCGCTCACCGCGCTGGAGGCGGCGGCCGCCACCGCCACCGCGCTCGGCACCGGGCGGATCGACCTGGCCACCGCCGAGCAGGCCGTCGACGTCGCCGCCGTCCGGTACGACCGCGACGGCGACGCCCACTACGACGTGACCAGCGCATTCATCAAGAGCATGCGCGGCTCGGACGTGGACGCGGCGCTGCACTGGCTGGCCCGGATGCTGGTGGCCGGCGAGGACGCCCGGTTCATCGCCCGGCGGATGGTCATCTTCGCCAGCGAGGACGTCGGCATGGCCGACCCCACGGCGCTGACCGTCGCCACCGCCGCGGCGCACGCCGTCGAGTACGTCGGGCTGCCCGAGGCGCAGCTCAACCTGGCTCAGGCGGTGATCCATCTGGCCACCGCACCGAAGTCCAACTCGGCCACCACGGCGATCGGCGCGGCCATCGCCGACGTCCGCGCCGGCCGTGGTGGGCCGGTGCCCCGCGGGCTGCGCGACGCCCACTACTCCGGTGCCCGGGGGCTCGGGCACGGCGCCGGCTACCGCTATCCGCACGACGACCACCGCGGGGTGGTCACCCAGCAGTACGCTCCGGACGATCTCGTCGGGACCGACTACTACCGGCCCAGCGGGCACGGTGCGGAGCGCGCGGTGGCCGGCCGGCTGCCGCTGCTCCGCCGGATCGTCCGCGGGCTGCCGACACCGGCGGCGCGGGTGGAGGCCGCCGTCAACGGTGGTCGCCCGCCCGGCGCCGAGCAGGTCAACGTGGCGAATGAGGGCGGCAGTGACGCCGTCGGAGAGGGTCAGCAGTGATGGCGCGTGGTCCGGAGCGGCCGGAGGACGGCCCCGACGAGCGGCGAGACCCTCGTGCCAAGGGCCGCCGGTGGGGGCGCGGCAAGGCCGACGCCGAGCCGGACGCGGCGACCGCTGGCGAGGAGTTCGGCTGGATCGACGACCTGCGTACGGCGAAGCAGCAGCGGGCCGACCTCGGCCCGGACGGGGACGATCCCGGTGCCCGCCCCGGCGCGGCGCCGCCCCCGCGCGGCGGGATGCCGCCGGCGGCCCCCGGCCCCCGGCCCGGCGGGCCGTCGCCCGAGCCGACCCACGGTCCCCGTCCCGGTGCGGTGCCGCCGCCCGGTGCCGGCCGACCCGGGCCCGACGGCCCGCCCGCCGGGCATGGGGCGGCCGGCGCCGGACCCGCCACGCCCCCGGTCCGCCCCGGCGGCCCCGCCGCCGGACGCCGCCCCGTCGAGGGCCCCTGGCCCGGCGCACCGGAGCCCACCCGGCACCCGGCCGAGCCGTCCCGGCCGCCGCGCCGTGGCGGGGACGAGCCGACCGGCCAGCAGGGACCGGTGCCCCCGGCGCCCGGCCGGACGAGCGGCCCGCCCGGCCAGCGCACGGCGCCGTCGGGCGGGTCCGTCCCGAACCGGGCCGGGCAGGGACCCGGCCCGGATCGGGCCCCCGCCGCCCCGCCCCCGGGCCCCGGCTGGCAGCCTCCGGCATCGGAGGGGGCACGAGCCGCCGTCCCACCCACGCCGCGTGGCCGGCACGGGTCCGACGGGCCCGGCGGACCGAGCGCCGCCCCGTCCCCCGGCCGGGCGGGTGGCGTCGATCCGGCGGTCCGACCCGTGTCCGGCGGGGGCCGTCGCGCCCTGCCCGAGGGCGCCGAGCCCGACGCCGGGCGGCCCGGCGTGGCCTCGGCCCGTGCCACGGCCGCCCCCGGTGCCGGCGGCCGCCCCGCCGTCGACCCGGTGACCGGCGCTCCGCTGCCGGGCGCCCCCGAGCCGCGGCGCCGCCGGGGCCCGGCTGCGCCCGACCCGACCGCCGGCACGTCGCGGCTGGACGCCCCCGCCGAGCCGGGTGACGGGCGGGCCGGCGGCCGGCGCCGCGCCGAACCGGACCAGCCGGTGGTGGTACCGCGCAGCGGGAACGCCCCGCCGGTACCGAACGTCCCGTCCGACGTGTCCCCCGCCGGGCGGCGGCCGGAGGACCCGAGCGCCCCGACCGGTCGCCGCGCCGCGCCCGATGACGCAGCCATGCCGGCCGGACGGCGGGCCGCGCCCGACGATGCCGTGACCTCGACCGGTCGCCGCGCGGCTGCCGTGAATCCGTCGACGCCGACCGCGCGCCGCGCTGCTCCCGGGGACGCGGGGTCGGCCGCCGGCCGCCAGGCGGCTCCCCCCGACGACGGGGTGCCGCCGTCGGGGCATCGGGCCGTGCCGGACGACGAACCCACCTCGGCCGGTCGCCGGGCCGCTCCGGAGCCGCCGGGCGGACGCCGGTCCGCCGTGGACGGACCGCGGACGGGTCCACGCCGTGCGGCCCGGGAGGACATCGACGAACCGCGGCCGCAGCGTCCCGACCGATCCGCCGACTGGCTCCGGCAGGCCGGCCGCGCCCAGCACAGCGACGCCGCGATGCCGGCGGCGGGCCGACCCGCTGCCCCGATGGACGAGCCGACGGCGGGCCGGGGGGTCACCCCCGCCGGCCCCGGCCGTGCTGCGACCGGACGGGCCGGCGCGGCTGCCGTGCCTCCGGTCAAGCCGGACCGGTCCGGGGCCGCCCGGGGATCCGCGCGTCCCGCCGCGCCGGCCGGCCGACCCGCCGGCCCGGACGCCGGCCGCACCCCGGACCCCGACCGCACCGGCGGCCTGCCGACCAACGATCCCGGTCGGACCGGCGGTTTTCCCGTCGCCGGTGACCCGGCGCGGACCGGCGGGATTCCCTCGGGTGGCGATCCGGAGCGGCGGCCCGGCCCGGTATCTGCCCCGGCCGGGCGGCCCGGAGTAGGGCCGGCCGCCGGTGATGCCCGGACCGCCGGCCCGGCCCGGGGCGCGGCCCGACCGGGGCCGGACGGTCCCGTCCCGCCGCGTATGCCCGGCGATGACGGGCGCGCGCCCCAGCCGGGCGGCGAGCCCGGTCCGCGTACCGGCCCGGCCGGCGGTCCGGTGGTGGCCCGGGCAGCCGCGTCCGTGGCCCGGCCCGCCGACCCGGACGAGCGCCCGGCCGGGCGGGCGACCCCGCCCTCGGCCGAGCCGCACCGGCCCGGTCCGGCCCTGCCCCCGCCGGGGCGGACCGGCGAGCCGGCGGTGGCCCGGGCGGCCGCGGTCGTACCGACGCAGGAGCCCGCGCGACCGGGACCGGGAGACGGGGCCGGACCGGCGCTGCGGCGAGCCGAGGCGGAGCCGGTCGGGGCGGCCACCGCCGCCGGTGGCCTGCGCGGCGCCCGCTCCGAGCTGCGCCGGCAGATGCGCGAACGGCGGCGCCTGCGGTTGGGCATCCTCGTCCTGGTCAGCCTGGTGCTGCTCGGTGCGGTCCCGCTCTACTTCGGGGTGCGCACGCTCAGCCACGACCCGGTCTTCGACACCCTGGACGGGCTGGACGTGCCCTCGTGGGCTGCGGTGACAACCGTCGACAACGTCAGCGGCAGCCGTTGGTGCCTGCAGGACTGCCGGCTGCGGGAACGGACCATCGAGTCGCAGCAGGGGCCGAAGGAGACCGCGCAGGCGTACGAGCAGGCCCTCGCCAAGGACGGCTGGCAGCGCTGGAAGGTCGCCCGTTGCCCGGAGCAGGTCCCGGGCCAGCCGGCCAAGGGCAACTACACCTGCTGGCGCCGGGACGAGCTCACCCTCGACCTCTGGGTACGCGAGCCGGCCTGTGTGCCGCCGCCGGTGGACGGGGCGCCCGCGCCGTCTCCGGCCCCCTCGCCCGCAGCGCAGACGTGCACCGGGTCGTTGGTGTCGGTGAAGGTCCGCAACGCGATCGACGACGAGCGGACCGGGCCGCAGCCGAGCACTGATCCGTCACTCACCGGTGAGGATCCCTTCCCGACGCTCACCGACGATCCACTCGGCGAGTTGACACCCTCACCGTCGTGAGCACCTCTCCATCACGGACGGTAGGGTCTGGGGCTGGCGGGTCCGGTGGTGCGGTCGGTCATGACGGGCCGGGCCGAGGCGGAGTGCACAGGACGGTCGCGCGTCTCGGGGCGTCGGGCCCCGGGACCCTGGTCGAGGAGGACAGGCGTGGAACCTATGGAGGTCGCGGCGCTGGTCGCGGCAATCGCATTCGCGATGCTCGTGTTGATCCTGACGCTGCCCATCCTGCGGCTGCGGCACACCGTGGACGCTGCCACCCGGATGATCAACGACCTCAACGACCGTTCCGCACCGCTGCTGGGTGACGTCAACACCACGGTGAAGAACGTCAACACCGCCCTCGAGCAGGTGCAGACCTCCCTCGACGGGGTCAACCTGCAGCTCGCCAAGGTGGACACCATGACCAGCCACGCGCAGAACGTCACCGCCAACGTGGCGAACCTCGCCGCCGTGGTCTCCGCCGCCGCCGCGAACCCGCTGGTCAAGGTGGCCGCCTTCGGCTACGGCGTGCGCCGGGCCGCGGCCGCCCGCCGGCACGCGGAGAACGAGCGGGAGGCCCGGGACATCATCAAGCAGCGGCGCCGCGCTGAGAAGCGCGCCAACCGGTGACCCGGCGAGCGGGAGGACTGTGACATGAAGCGGTTGTTCTGGCTCGGCATCGGGCTGGCCGTGGGGGTGCTGGTGGTCCGCAAGGCGACCCGCACCGCGCAGGCGTACACGCCGGCCGGCATCGCCAGCGGCCTGTCCGAATCCGCCGGCAGCCTCGTCGAGTCGGTCCGCGGCTTCGTCGAGGACGTCCGGATCGGGATGGCCGAGCGCGAGCAGGAGATCCACGAGGCCTTCGCCCGCGGCGAGGTGTACGACGACCAGTTCGCCGAGTTGCGGGAGGACCCGCGGATCGGCAACCGAGAGATTTTCCCGGAGGAGCACCAGCGATGAAGACGGCGGAGATCAAGCGGCGGTACCTCGCCCACTTCGAGGCGAACGGCCATGCCGTGGTGCCGTCCGCTCCGCTGCCCGCCATCAGCGACCCGAACCTGCTGTTCGTCAACGCCGGCATGGTGCAGTTCGTCCCCTACTTCCTGGGCCAGCAGACCCCGCCGTACTCCCGTGCGGTCAGCGTCCAGAAGTGCATCCGTACGCCGGACATCGACGAGGTCGGCAAGACCAGCCGGCACGGCACGTTCTTCCAGATGAACGGCAACTTCTCGTTCGGTGACTACTTCAAGGAGGGGGCGATCCCGTTCGCCTGGGACCTGGCCACCAAGCCGGCCGACCAGGGCGGCTTCGGGCTCGACCCCGAGCGGATCTGGGCCACGGTCTACCTGGACGACGACGAGGCGTACGAGATCTGGCGGCGGACCGGCGTGCCGGTCGAGCGGATCGTGCGGCGCGGCAAGGCGGACAACTTCTGGTCGATGGGCATCCCGGGCCCGTGCGGCCCCTGCTCCGAGCTCTACTACGACCGGGGCCCCGCCTACGGGCGGGAGGGCGGCCCGGAGGTCGACGAGGACCGCTACCTGGAGTTCTGGAACCTCGTCTTCATGCAGTTCGAGCGGGGGCCCGGCGTCGGCAAGGAGGACTTCCCGATCCTGGGCGATCTGCCGGCGAAGAACATCGACACCGGCATGGGCCTGGAGCGGATGTCGTCCATTCTCCAGGGCGTGGACAACCTCTACGAGATCGACGAGGTCAAGCCGATCCTGGACAAGGCCGCCGAGCTGACCGGCAAGCGGTACGGCACCCGCTCCGGCCACGCGGCCAGCGAGTCGCACCCGGACGACGTCCGGCTGCGGGTGATCGCCGACCACGTGCGCACCGCGCTGATGCTGATCGGCGACGGAGTGACCCCGTCCAACGAGGGGCGCGGCTACGTGCTGCGGCGGATCATGCGCCGGGCCATCCGCGCCGTCCGCCTCCTCGGCTACCAGGACCGGGCGCTGCCGGAGCTGCTGCCGGTGGCCCGGGACTGCATGGCCCCGTCGTACCCGGAGCTGACCGCGGAGTTCGGCCGGATCTCCCAGTACGCGTACGCGGAGGAGGACGCCTTCCTCGCCACGCTGCGTGCCGGCACCACGATCCTGGACACCGCGATCGCGGATACCAAGTCCGCCGGGCAAACCTCGATCTCCGGTGACAAGGCGTTCCAGCTGCACGACACGTACGGCTTCCCGATCGACCTGACCCTGGAGATCGCGGCCGAACAGGGCCTGCAGGTCGACGCGGACGGCTTCCGCCGGCTGATGGCCGACCAGCGCAACCGAGCCAAGGCGGACGCGCAGGCGCGAAAGACCGGCCACACCGACGTGTCGGCGTACCGGTCGGTGCTCGACGGCGGCGGCCCGGTGGAGTTCACCGGCTACACCGAGCTGAACCGGGAGTCCCGGGTACGCGCCGTGCTCGCCGGCGGTGCCGAGGTGGCCGCGGCGGTCGAGGGGGACACCGTCGAGCTGGTGCTCGACACCACCCCGTTCTACGCCGAGGGCGGCGGCCAGCAGCCCGACCAGGGTCTCATCACGGTCGGCGGCGGCCAGCTCGAGGTCTTCGACGTGCAGCAGCCGGTGCCGGGGCTGATCGTGCACCGGGCCAGGGTGGTCCGGGGCGAGGTGCGCGCCGGGGAGACCGGGTACGCCGAGATCGACGTGTCCCGCCGGCGGGCGATCTCCCGCTCGCACACGGCCACCCACCTGGTGCACCAGACCATGCGCAACTTCCTCGGCGAGTCGGCCACCCAGGCGGGTTCGCTGAACGCGCCGGGCCGGCTGCGGTTCGACTTCAACACCCCGACCGGGGTCGCGCCGAGCGTGCTGCACGACGTCGAGCAGCAGGTCAACGAGGTGCTCCTGGCCGACCTGGAGGTGCACGCCTTCATCACCACCCAGGACGAGGCGCGCCGGATCGGCGCGATGGCGCTGTTCGGCGAGAAGTACGGCGAGCGGGTCCGGGTCGTCGAGGTGGGCGACTACGCCCGGGAGCTCTGCGGCGGTACCCACGTGGCCCGCTCGGCCCAGCTCGGCCTGGTCAAGATCCTCTCCGAGGCGTCGGTCGGTTCCGGTGTGCGCCGGATCGAGGCCCTCGTGGGCATGGACGCGTTCGGCTTCCTGGCCCGCGAGCACCTGCTGGTCTCCCGGCTGGCCGAGCTGTTCCGGGTCCCCGGCGACCAGGTCGCCGACCGGGTGGAGCAGACCGTCACCCAGCTCCGCGACGCGGAGAAGGAGCTGGAGAAGCTCCGCGCCCAGCTGGTGCTGGGCGGCGCGGCGGCACTGGCCGCGCAGGCCCGGGACGTGCGGGGCGTCGCGTACGTCGGGACCGAGGCGCCCGAGGGCGCGGCGGCCAACGACGTGCGGACCCTGGCCCAGGAGGTCCGAGGCCGGATCGACCCGGCCCGGCCGGCGGTGGTCGCCGTGGCCGCCCGGGCGAACGGCAAGGCGTCCCTGGTGGTGGCAGTCAACCAGGCCGCTCGGGCTCGGGGCCTGAGCGCGAAGGACCTGGTGAAGGCGGCCTTCTCCGGTCGGGGCGGCGGCAGCGACGAGCTGGCTCAGGGCGGTGGCCTGCCCGCCGCGGAGGCGCCGAACCTGCTCCAGACGGTGGAGAAGGCGATCGCCGAGGCGTGATGGTCGCATCGATCGAGGTCAGGGCGGACCGAACGGTCCGCCCTGACCCGTACCGGCGGGAAGGTGTCCGGTAGATGGCTGAACCGACCCGCGGGGTTCGACTTGGGGTGGATGTCGGGCAGGTCCGGGTGGGGGTGGCCAGGTCGGATCCGCACGGCATCCTGGCCACCCCGCTGGTCACCCTCGCCCGTGACCTGACCGCGGCGCCGGACGCGGTGCCGACCGACATGGCCGAGCTGGTCCGGCTTGCCACGGAGCACGAGGCGGTCGAGATCGTCGTCGGGCTGCCGGTCAACCTCGCCGGAAAGCATGGCCCGGCGGCGCTGAACGTATCGGCGTACGCTGCCCGTTTGGCCGATGTAATGGGGTCGATTCCGGTGACGCTGACGGACGAGAGGATGTCGACCGTGGTCGCGAGTCGTAGGCTGGCCGAACGGGGCGTCCGGGGAAAGCGCCAACGGGCGGTGGTCGATCAGGCCGCCGCGGTGGAGATTCTGCAGAGCTGGCTGGACGCACAGCGGAGGCGGACGCAATGATCGACGACCTTGACGTGGTGTTCGACGAGCAGGAGAGGGGGGAGAAGGGCCGGCACCGGCGCAGCGCGGTACGGAAGCGCAACGGCGGCTCGCGCGGCGGCCGGGGCAAGACAGTCTTCGCCCTCCTGATGGCGCTCGTGCTGCTGGGCGGCATCGGCGGCGGTGCCTACGTCGGTTTCGACCGGATCCGCAGCTACCTCGTCACCCCCGACTACGACGGCCCGGGCTCCGGCGAGGTGCTGGTGCAGGTCAAGGCCGGCGACACCCTCACCGACATCGGCAACGCCCTCTACGACGCCGGGGTCGTGAAGAGCACCAAGGCGTTCATCGAGGCCGCCGAGGCGAACTCGCGCAGCAAGAACATCCAGGTCGGCAGCTACAAGGTCCGCAAGCAGATGAAGGCCGCCGACGTGGTCACCCTGCTGCTCGACCCGAAGAGCCGGGTGGTCAACGGGGTGACCATCCCCGAGGGCACCATCACCCTGAACATCTACGCGATCCTCTCCAAGGAGACCAAGATCCCGGTCGCCGAGTTCAAGAAGGCCGCGGCGGACCCGGAGAAGCTGGGCGTGCCGGCCTTCTGGTTCAAGCGCGAGGACGGCAAGAAGGGCCCGAAGAGCATCGAGGGTTTCCTCTACCCGTCCACCTACGAGATCCCGCCGAAGGCCACCGCCGAGACGATCCTGAAGATGATGGTGGACGAGTTCCTCAGGGTCGCCCAGCAGATGGACTTCGTCGACCGGGTGAAGACGGAACGGCAGATCTCGCCGTACGAGGCGCTGATCACCGCGTCCATTGCCCAGGCCGAGGCGGTCGACCCGAAGGATTTCGCGAAGGTCTCCCAGGTGATCTACAACCGGGTCTACCGCGGCAAGATCCCCTGCAAGTGCCTCGGCATCGACAGTGGTATCAACTACTGGCTGAGGCTGCAGGGCAAGGACCCGAAGGATTCGGACGACCTGCTGCAGAGCGAGATCAACGATCTGAAGAACCCGTACAACACGCACAATGTGGCCGGCCTGCCGATCACCCCGATCAGCAACCCGGGCGAGGGTGCGCTCAAGGGCGCGCTGGACCCGCCGCCGGGTGACTGGATCTACTTCATGACGGTGGACAAGAAGGGCACGATGGGCTACGGCTCCAACGATGCCGACTTCAAGAAGCTGCAGAAGCAGATGTGCGACAACAAGGTGCTGACGGGAAGCAACTGCACGTGAGGGCAGCGGTCGTCGGTAAGCCGATCGCCCATTCGCTCTCCCCGGTGATCCACGAGGCGGGGTACGCGGCGGCCGGGCTGACCGGGTGGTCGTACACCCGGATCGAGTGCGCGGCCGACGAGTTGGCCGGCCTGATCGCGGGCCTGGGCCCGGAGTGGGCCGGGCTGTCGGTGACCATGCCGGGCAAGGAGGCGGCGCTCGCGGTGGCCGACGAGGTCTCGCCGGTCGCCGCCGCCGTGGGTGCCGCCAACACCCTGGTACGCCGCCCCGACGGCACCTGGTACGCGGACAACACCGACGTCACCGGCATGGTCGACGTGCTCACCGCGGCCGGCTGCGCGGCCGGCGCCACGGTGACCGTGCTCGGCGCCGGCGGCACTGCCCGGGCGGCGATCGCGGCGGCGGCCCGGATCGGCGCGGCCGACGTGACCGTGGTGGCCCGCCGGCCGGAGGCGATCGACGAGTTGCGCCCGGTGGCCCGCGCGGTCGGGGTGCCCCTGGCCGGCGCCGACTGGGACGGCGCCCCGGCGCACGCCCGCGCCGATCTGGTGATCTCGACCGTGCCGAAGGGGGTGGCCGACCCGCTCGCCGGGCACTTCGACTGGCGGCCGGGGTCCGTCTTCTTCGACGCGCTCTACGATCCCTGGCCCACCCCGCTCGCCACGGCTGCGCTCGCCGCCGGCTGCCGGGTGGTCTCCGGGCTGGACCTGTTGCTGGCCCAGGCGGTCGACCAGTTCGTGCAGTTCACCGGCGTTGCCGCGCCCCGCGCGGCGATGGCCGCCGCCCTGTTCGGCGACCGTTCGAACGGTCGCTGGAACCTGGGACAGCACTAATTGTCTCGTTAGACCTGACTTGACTCAAGATCATCGGCGATGATGACCTTTGGTCTTGCCATTGGCGACGCCAACGCCAAGCACGAGCCCGGACCACTCGCTACCGCTGCGGAACTCATCAACCGGCATCTACATAACGAACCCGGGCTGCCGTACTGACCTGAGGCAACTCGGGTTAGAGGAAAGGTGTCCGATGGAACCCATGGGACACCTTTCCTCTGTGACTGTTCACCCTGAATCAGGCGTACAAATTGAACGGCCGGCATTGGCGGCCTGCCGCAAGGCGACCAAAATCCTGCAATTCATCCGACCGTTCGGCACGCACCTGCGGCCGGCGATCATGCTGGGATCGAGTATGCGCAGCTCGCGGTGGATCGCATCCGCTGCAAGTCGAGGTGAACAGCTACCTTTCCTCTAGCCGTTGACAACGGCATTTGCTTGTTCGTTAGCACCAAGAGGGCTTCGAGTTGTAGTACGCAACCGACCACGTGTCGTATGAGTTGTAGAAGAGGGTCCAATATTGCCCGTTGATTCGCTTGAACGCGGAAACGCCGTTCGAACCGTGGTAGTAGACATAGCCGCCACCCTGATCGGTGAGCCGATTGTCGGCCTTTCCGAAGGTTAAGGGCCCGACCCTCCCGTCGGCGGTGAGGCCGTTTCGGCTCTGCCAGGTCTTGGTGGCCGCCTCGGTCTTGGGGCCAAACGAGCAGTCGACGTCTAGGTTGCTCATCAGTCCGTCGGCGACCAGAACCTGCTGCCAGAGCCCCGCGGCACTGCTGTTCGCATAACTTGTGGTGCTGAGCGTTCCCTCATCACCCCAGTCATCGGTCACCGCGTCGACCCCGCTGATGTAGCCGGCAGAAGCGGATGCTGCAGCGGGTGCGGCGCCCCCAAAAGCGCCGAGCATTACCGCCGCGGTGATGAGGGCAGTGCTTACCGCCGTTCCCTTTAGTCTCTTCAAGCCTCTTCCTTCCCCGTTCTCGACGCCTAGCGCCGCACACACTATGTAGTGGCCTGCGTCGATGCATGCATAGTATTGCCACAACTGGACCGTTTGGGAAGAGCCGGTTTTGAAGTAACTGGATAGGTGCCCGATCTTGGGCGGTCAGGCGGTGGTGGGGATCCAGGGGTTGCTGGCAGCGCCCCGCCGAATTCAGGGCGCTGCAGAAGTAGATGTGCGACAACAAGGTGCTGACGGGAAGCAACTGCACGTGAGGGCAGCGGTCGTCGGTAAGCCGATCGCGCACTCGCTCTCCCCGGTGATCCACGAGGCGGGGTGCGCGGCGGCCGGGCTGACCGGGTGGTCGTACACGCGCATCGAGTGCGCGGCCGAGGAGTTGGCTGGCCTGGTCCCGGGCCTGGCCCGGAGTGGGCCCGGCTGTCGGTGGTGATCTCGGCCGTGCCTAAGGGGGTGGCCGACCCGCTCGCCGGGCACTTCGACTGGCGGCCGGGGTCCGTCTTCTGAGTGCGACAGGTCGATACGCTGCTGCGGCAACCCTTCGCCGAACCAGGGAGTGCTTGTGACCGGGCACCCGCCCCAGCACGACCGTCCGGCCGTTCGCGGATCCCGCCGGCCCGTGGTGCTCGGCGTCCTCGGTGCCGCCCTGGTCGCCGGCCTCGTCGCCCTGGCGCTGCCCCGGGTCGCCGCCGAGGTGATGCCGGCGGCCCGTCCGGCCGCGCCGGCCCCGGCCGACCGCCCCGGTACGGACGTACCGGGCTGGCGGCTGGTCTGGTCGGACGAGTTCGACGGGTCGACGGTCGACCGGGCCAGGTGGAACGTCCGGAACGGCGAGGCGCGCGACATCGACCTCGGCTGCAACGTCGACGACGCGGAGAACGTGATCGTCTCGGGCGGCGTACTGACCCTCCGGGCGCAGCGAAAGACCACGGTGTGCGGCTCGCAGCTCCGGCAGTACACCGAGGGCTACCTGGACACCATCGGCAAGGCCTCGTTCCGCTACGGCCGCTTCGAGGTGCGCGCCGAGTCCCCGAACGGGCCGGCCGACTCGCAGGGGTTGTGGCCGGCGTTCTGGCTGCGGCCGGACGACGGCGGCAAGGGTGAGATCGACGTGGTCGAGCTGCCCGGCGGCGCGGCGTACCACCGGGCCGCCACCCAGGCCATCTTCTACGACTACACCCCCGTCAAGCAGGACCAGCGCTGGGAGTTCCCGAGCGGGCACCCGGGCGATGGCTTCCACACCTACACCACCGAGTGGGAGCCCGGGGTGATCCGCTGGTACATCGACGGCCGGCAGGTCTGGCAGCGGGATCGCGGCACCACGCCGTGGTTCGACGAGGCCTTCGACAAGCCGTTCAACCTGCGGCTGAACTTCCAGGTCGGGGGCTGGCTCGGCCGTCCCGACGCGGCCACTCGTTTTCCGGCCGACTTCCGGGTCGACTACGTGCGCGTCTGGCAGCGCTGACCGTCAACACCGGCGCCGCCGCGCCCGTCGGCCGGACCGTTGCCCGTCGCCAATATCGTGACCGCCAGTGTGCCGGGGCGCAGGGCTGGCACAGGGGAGGACATGACGTGGTGGAGGACCCGCGGATCCGCCAGGACGGCCTCGGCTGGGTGAGCCGGGCGATCTTCGGGGAGGCGCGGCTGTGGCTCGGGGTCGGCCCCGGCTCCGCCGTGCCGCCCCCGGGACACCGGGTCGTCGCCCGGTACGCCGTGGTGCCCTCGATGGAGCGGGCCAAGTTCCTGCTGCCGTTGCCGTCCCGCCGGGTCGGGGCGGCGTCGACGCTGGCGTACAACGCACTGCGGCCGCCCCGGGTCCGCGTCAACCGGTTCGCCGTCGGCGTGCTGGCCGGTCTCGGGGCCACCCAGCTGGCCCGGATGCCGGTGCTGACCGTCGCCGTCCCGGCCACCGCCGATCCGGCCGAGCTGCTGCTCACCGCGTACCTCACCCGGATCGAGGGCTGCCCCCTGCACGCCGCGATCGGCATCCGCCCACCCGATCCGCACCACAAGCCGACGCTGCAACTCTTCGACGACCGGGGCGCCGCGCGGGCGTACGCGAAGGTCGGCTGGAACGAGGCGACCCGGGCGATGGTCCGCGCGGAGGCCGACGCGCTGCGGGAGCTGCCGCGGGGCGCCGGTGAGTTTCCCGAGGTGCCCCGGCTGCTGCGGGAGCTCGCCTGGGGCGACCTGGCGGTGACCCTGGTCGAGCCGATGCCCGCCGGCGTGCGCCGGCTGGCCCGCCCGGAACGGCCGGAGGTGGCCGCCATGCTCGCGGTCGCCCGGCGCGGCGGCCCGCCGGCCGCGCCCCGGCCGCTGGCCGACTCGCCGTTCCTGGCCGACCTCACCGCCCGTGCCGGACGCGCCGGCGGGCCGGTCGTCCCGGCGCTGGCGGCCCTCGCCGACCGGGACGGGACGACCACATTGGAGTTCGGCCACTGGCACGGCGACTGGGTGCCCTGGAACCTCGCCACCCACCGGGGCCGCCTCTTCGCCTGGGACTGGGAGAACAGCGGCACCGGGCGGCCGGTCGGCTTCGACCTCGCCCACCAGGCGTTCCAGAGTGCACTGTCGCTGCGTGACCGGCCGGTGGCCGAGGCGGCGAGCGAGATGACGGCGGTGCTAGAACGGTACGGCGCCGCCTTTGGTCTCGACCCGGCGCGCCGTCGCTTGGTCGCCGACGCCTACCTCGTCGAGTTGTGGCTGCGTACCGCGGAACTCGCCGCCGGGGGCGGCGGCTGGAGCAGCAAGCTGCACCCCACCCTGCTGCACCTGCTTGCCGACCGGTTGGGGCTGCCGCGAGACTGAGCCGGTCGGTGCCCGTTGTCGGGGAGGCGACTGGAATACGGGAAAAAACACCGCAGAGCCGTCGCCCTCGCTACCGCCGGCGAGGAAGCTCCACTAGGGTGTCAGCACTCGATCACCACCTGTCACGTGGTGGCGGGTTCGATCCGGCCCGGGTGGCGTGGGGCGCCCCCGGACCGTGGGCACGGGGAGGTCCGGCCGGTGGCTGGCATGGCAGAGGGCGTGCGGCGGCGGGCACGCGTCGCGCGGCCCGGGACGGACGCCGATTCGCCCGCCCGGCGGCCCGACGGCGGTGACCGCCGGTGATCCTGATCTACGTCTGCGGGGTGCTCGCCGTACTCCTGCCGGCGATCCTCGTTCCGTGGCTGGCCGGCCGCTGGGCGCCGGCCGTGGCGGGAAGCCGGACGGCCGGGCGGCTGCGCGTCGCCGTCGCCGGTCTCACCGCCGCCTTCGGCCGGCTCGGCGCCGCCGTGGTCGTGCTGCTCGCCGGCTCGGCCGCGGTCGTCGCCGTCTGCTGGCCGCTGGGCGAGGCCCTGTCCCGGCTCGAACCCCACGTCGACCATCCGGTGTTCGAGTACGTGCACGCGCGGCGGGTCGACGGGTGGGCCGAGGTCAACTCGTTCGTCACCGCGATCGGTGACCGGTACCCGCTCAAGTGGGTCACCGTGGTCGCCGCCCTCGTCCTCGCCGTCGCCTGGCGGCGTCGGCGCTGGTGGATCCCGCTTGTCGCGCTGCCGCTCCAGTTCGTCGTGGAGCAGTACACCCAGGAGATCCTCAAGCTGGTGGTCGACCGGGGCCACCCGCCGACCGACCTGGGCACCTATCCGTCCGGCGGCTGCGCGCGGGTGCTGATGACCTTCGGCACGATCCTGGTGCTGGCCGCGCTCACCTGGCGGATGCCCCGCCGGGTCCGCGTCACCCTGGTCACCGCGCTGGCGATGCTGGTCACCGTGGAGGGTTACACCCGCGTCTACGCCGAGAAGCACTGGCTCACGGACGTCGTCGGCGGCTGGATCTTCGGCTCCCTGCTCACCGGCGTGATGGTGCTCGCCGTCCTGGTGGCGGCAGGGCGGGTCCGGTCCCCGGAGCGGTCCACCGCGCCGGCCCCGCGCGACGACGTCACGATCGGCACCTGACCCGAGCCCGGGCCGCCCGTGACCTCCTCCCGCGGTGGCCCGGAACCGCCCTGCCGCCACCCTTCGAACGGAAGTTGGGCAAGACGTGACCAACCTTCTCGTCGCCTCCACCGGTGGGCATCTCGCCGAGCTGTACGACCTGCGGCCGAGGCTGGGCCTGCGGGAGGACTGCGTCTGGGCGACCTTCGACTCGCCGCAGAGCCGTTCCCTCCTGGAGGGTCAGGAGGTCATCCACATCCCGCCCGCGACCACCCGGGACGCCATGGGAGCGGCGCGTAACCTGCTGGCCGCCCGACGGGTGCTGCGCGGCGGCCGGTTCACCCGGGTGGTCAGCACCGGCGCCAGCGTCGCCATGTCCTTCTTCGTGCCCGCCAGCCGGCGCGGGCTCGCCTGCCACTACATCGAGAGCGCGACCCGTACGGAAGGCCCCTCGCTCACCGGCCAGTTGGTCGCCTGGGTGCCCCGCACCCGGCTCTACACCCAGTACCCGGGCTGGGCGGACGAGCGGTGGCGGTACGGCGGCACCGTCTTCGACGGCTACCGCGCCAGTCGCCTCGCCACTCCGCGGCCGGTGTCCCGGGTGGTCGTCGCCCTCGGCACCCACCAGCACTTCGGCTTCCCCCGGCTGCTGGCCCGACTGGTCGAGGTGCTGCCACCGGAGGTGGAGGTGCTGTGGCAGGTCGGGTCCACCCGGATCCCCCAGCTGCCGGCCGGCGCGCGCCCACAGGTCCCGTACGCGGAGATGCAGCAGGCGATGCGGGAGGCCGACGTGGTGGTGACCCACGCTGGGGTGGGCTCGGCGCTGGCCGCGATGCGGGCCGGCCGCCGGGCCGTCTACGTGCCGCGCCGGCGCTGCCACGACGAGCACGTCGACGACCATCAGGTCGAGCTGGCCTGGGATCTGGACCGCCGCGGCCTGGTCCTGGCCCGGGAAGCCGACGCCGTGACGTTCGAGGACCTGACGGAGGCGGCATCGTGGACGGTCGAGGCGAGCGGTGCCGTCGCGCCGTTCCAGTGGACGGACCCGACGTGAGGCCGCTTCGGCCGGACCACCTCGTGCCCGCCTCCGCCGGTCGACAACGGAGCCACGTCCACACCGGAGGCCCCGGGACGCGACTCGTACGTCGGGACCGGACCGAGCCGGTGACCGGGCGGACCGGTCGGTTGATGGTGTCGAATGTCCGTTTCCAGCAAGCTAGTCGTGTTCTCACTACCTCATTGGGGGCGCCAGTGCTTCACAGAACGTCTCGACCGGTGTGGCGGTGGCTCGCTGTGCTCGCCGCGCCGGTGCTCGCCGTCGGGCTGCTCGCCGCGCCGGCCCGCGCGGCGGGCCTCACGCCGGTCACCAGCACGCTCACGTCGGCGAATCCGGCGGACGAAACCCCGCACGCCCAGAACGGCGACACCAAGGCGTTCGCCGAGATCGGCACCACCGTGTACGTCGGCGGATCGTTCACCTCTGTCAAGGCGGCGGGCGGCGCGGGCTGGACCACCCGCAACTACCTCTTCGCGTACGACCGCACCACGGGCGCGCTGAAGACCGGGTTCAACCCGGTGCTGGACGGCGCCGTGCACGCCCTGGCGGTCAGCCCCGACGGCAAGCTCATCGTCGGCGGCGCCTTCGTGAACGTGAACGGGGTCAGCCGCAAGAACCTGGTCGAGCTGGACCCGACCAGCGGCGCGACCGTGGCCAGCTGGGCCGGGCGCAGCGACGGCGGTCTCGTTCGGCGCACCATTGTGGTCGGCACCAAGCTCTATATCGCCGGCGCGTTCCACTGGGTCAACGGCACCCAGCACTCGCTGCTCGCCCGATTGGATGCCACCACCGGCGCGATCGACCCGACCTTCCAGATCGACGCCAGCGTGGCCCGGGCCAGCAGCGAGCTGGTCTGGGGCCTGGCGGTGTCGCCGGACGGCCGGACCCTGGTGGCGGTCGGCAACTTCACCCAGGTCAACGGGCAGGCCCGCAACCAGGTCGTGGTGGTCGACCTGGCCGGCACCCCGGCCGTGGCGGACTGGAGCACCCAGCGGTACGTGGCGCCCTGCTACGACTGGTCGTTCCCGTTCTACGCCCGGGACGTCGACTTCTCCGACGACGGCACCTACTTCGTCGTCATCGCCGACGGCGGACGGGGCGACGGGGCGTACTGCGACGCGATCGCCCGGTTCGAGACCGTGGACCGGGGTGCCGGCATCGACGCCACCTGGGTCAACTACACCGGCACCGACTCGGTGACCTCGGTCGAGGTCACCGACAACGTGGTCTACGTGGGCGGGCACTTCCGCTGGCTGAACAACGCCAACGGCAACGACTCGGCCGGTGCCGGCGCGATCAACCGGTTCGGCCTGGGCGCGCTGGACCCGATCAACGGCATGCCGCTGGTCTGGAACCCGGGCCGCTCGGGCGCCCCGGCGGGCACCACCACCTGGGGCCCGATCATGTGGGAGCTGTGGCGCGGCAGCACCGGCCTGTACGCCGGCTTCGACTCCGACGGCGTCGGCAACGAGTACCACGGCCGGATGGGCCTGTTCCCGCTGGCCGGCGGGCGTACGGTGGCGGCGGTCAACGCCCCGGCCGCCGCGTCGGGCTTCCTCTACGTCTCCTCCGCCAACGGGCAGGCGACGAAGACCCCGTTCGACGGCACCACGCTCGGCACCCCGGTCAGCACCAGCCAGGCGAACCTCACCGCTGCCGGCGCGTCCTTCTCGATCGGCAACAAGGTCTACTGGTCGAAGACCGATGCGAGCGCGCCGAGCGGCAGCTACCTCGAGGTGTCGATCTTCTCGGGCGGTTCGGTGGGCGCGCCCTGGGTGAGCAGCGGCTACAACGACTGGTTCAACGCGGCGGCGATGACCGGGGCGTTCTATCTCGACGGCCGGATGTACTACACCAAGTCCGGTACGAACCGGCTGTTCTACCGGTATCTGGAGCCGGACGGCTACATCGTCGGCTGCACCGAGTTCACCCTGCCCAGCACAGGCCTGGCCTGGGGTGGGGTGCGCGGCCTGGCCTGGGTCAGCGGCAAGCTCGTCTACGGCAATCAGGACGGCTCGCTGCGCGCGGTGCCGTTCGACGGGACGGCCGTCGACGGCGCCGCCTCGGTCCAGCTCGCGGCGGCGGGCGGCGGCGTGAACTGGTCGAGCAGGACGCTCTTTTTCGCCACCTCCTGACGGTCCGATCCGACCGGGCGGTCCCGCCACCCTCGTGGCATGGCGGACCGCCCGGGACGGCTCGGGTCGCACTGCCGCAACCGGCACCCGGCCGGTGACAATGAGACGTCACCCCGGGTGGTCCCGCTCCGGCCCGAGGCGGTTACCCATTCCTCATCGCGCAAGGACCTGACTGATGGACGTGACCGACGTCGCCCCCGCCCGACAGAACCCGGTCGGCCTCGTCGAGCTGGCCCGGGTTCCGCTCCGCCGGTGGCGGACCGTGCTCGGCGTGGCGGCGGCGGTGCTGCTGGCCGTGCTGGTCTACCTGTTCGTGCTGCCGGCGACGTACACCGCGACGACGGCCGTGGTGATCCGCCCGGTGGTCACCGACCCGTTCTCGGTGCCTTCGGGTGGCGCCGACCGCGCGGTGAACATGACGGCCGAGAGCGGCATCGCGACCAGCAACGACGTCATCGACAAGGTCGCCGCCATCACCGGCCGGGACACCAAGGAGGTGGCCGACGCGCTGGAGGTGGAGACCCCGGTCGGCGGCCAGGTGATGCGCTTCAACTACGCCGCGCACAGCGAGCGGGAGGCGGTCCAGGGCGCCAACGGGGCGGGCCAGGCGTACCTGGACCTGCGCCGGGGCATCTACGAGAACCAGCGCGCGGCGGTGCTGAAGTCGTACGACGACACGATTGCGGTGGTCACGGCGCAGCGCACCACCACCCAGCGATCCCTGCCGAGCCAGCCCGCGGACAGCCCGTCGCCGCGCACCAGCGCCCTGCTGGACCAGCTGCGGGCGCTGAACGACCAGCTCGCCACGCTCGCCGAGCAGCGGTCCAAGATCGCCTCCGCGGACCTCAGCCCCGGGTCGATCACGAGCGCGGCCCGCGAGCCGATCCCGTCCAGCCGGGACGCCGCGCCGGTAATCCTCGTCGCGGGCCTGCTCGGCGGCTTGCTGCTCGGCGCGCTGGTGGCCTTCGCGCGGGAATCCCTGGACCGACGGCTGCGCACCACGGCCGAGGCGGTGGCGGCGATCGGTGCGCCGCTGCTGGGCACGGTCCGCCGCAACCGCGGCGGGCACCCCGACGAGTCGGACCTGCGGTACCTCGCGCTCGCGCTGGCCCGCTGGGTGGACGGCCCGCACCGCGGCCCGCTGGTGCTGCTGTCCTCGTCGGCGAACGACGGACGCGAGCAGGTGACCGGTGGGCTGGCCGCCGCGCTCGCCGGCGCCGGACACGAGGTGCAGCTCGGCGTCACGCCGGAGAGCCTGGACCGGATCCGGCCGTTGATGCTGGACGCGCAGCGCCGCAACCCGCCGGTGGAGCCGGCGCGCGTCATCCGGCAGCGGCAGCCGGCGACCGCACCGGCGGCGGCTGCCGGCGGCACCGCCGGACCCGAAGAGACGGCCGTCATCCCCGCCGTGCGGAAGCCGCGCCCCTACCCGACCGCGGACGGGCCGAACAGCGGGGTGTATCGGTCCGCCACCAACGAGGAGAAGACCCAGGCCATCCCCGCCAGCCGGCCCGCGGCGGCCGGCGCGGGCGCCCGGACCGACGGGCAGGAGCTGCGGATCGGCTCCGGCACGGTCCGGCTGGTCGAGCTGCACGCCCTGCCCGGGGGCGGCCTCACGGTGCTCGACGCACCGCCCGCGCTGCACGACGAGCGGGGCGTGCGGGCCGCCCGGGAGGGCCGCGCGGTGGTGGTGGCGGCTCGGGACCGGACCCGCATCGCCGAGCTGGTCCGCCTGGTCGAGCGGCTGCGTGCGGTGGGCGTGGAGCCGTTCGGATTCGTACTGACGGGAGATGGGCGTGACTGACCACGACCAGCCGGCCGTCCCGGCGGGCGGGGCGTACCCGCCGGTGACCGTGGTGGTGGCCACCCGGGACCGCCCGGGGCTGTTGGAGCGAGCCGTGGGCGCGGTGCTCGAACAGGACTATCCCGGGCCGGTGGAATGCCTGGTCGTCTACGACCACACCGACATCCGCCCGCTGGACCTGCCGGTGCCGGACGGCCGGGCACTTCGCTACGTCAACAACACCCACTCGCGGGGCCTGCCTGGTGGCCGCAACACCGGCGCGGAGGAGGCGGCGCACGACCTGCTGGCCTTCTGCGACGACGACGACCACTGGCTGCCGGGCAAGCTGCGCCGCCAGGCGGAGCTGCTGGCCGTCCGGCCGGACGCCGCCGCGGTGAGCTGCGGGATCCGGCTGGAGGGCCCGGGCATCGCCAAGGAACGGCGGCTCGACGCCACCGAGGTGACCCTGTCCGACTTCGTCGAGGACCGGATCATGGAGGTGCACTCCAGCACCATCCTGCTGCCGCGCTCCACCTGGGACGCCGTCGGCCCGGTCGACGAGGACCTGCCCGGCGGCTACGGCGAGGACTACGAGTGGCTGTTGCGAATCGCCGCGCACGGCCCGGTGGTCATCGTGCCTGAGGTCCTAGTGGTGGTGGACTGGCATGGGGGTTCGTTCTTCTTCGGCCGCTGGGCGATGATCGTCGAGGCGACCCGATACCTCATCGACAAGCACCCCGAACTGGCCCGGAGCCGGACCGGGCTGGCCCGGCTGCACGGGCAGATCGCCTTCGCCCTCGCCTCCGGGCGGTGCCGCCGGGAGGCGGTCCGGGAGTTGGGCCGGGTGCTCCGGCTCAACCCGCGCGAGAAGCGCGTCCTGGTGACCGTCCCCGTGGTGCTCGGTCTGCTGTCCGGAGAGCGGGTCCTTCGGCTGGCCCAGCGGACGGGACGGGGTGTCTGACCGGGCGGCCGGGATCCTCCCGCCGGTGAGCGCCTCGCGACCGGCGGGCGGCGGCGCGTCCGGGTCGCGGCTCATGCCTGCCGCGCCGCTGCCGGTCTGGCCGCTGACCCTGATGTTCGCCCTGATGCCGCTGTGGTGGGCGCTCGGCGCGTTCTATCTCGGCTGGTCGGTGTTCGGCGTGGTGCTGCTCGCCCTGCTCGTCGCGCGCGGTCGCGTCCCGCTGCCCGCCGGCAGCGCCTGCTGGCTGCTGTTCCTCGCCCTGGTGCTGCTCAGCGCCAGCCGGCTGGACCGGGCCACCGCCTACCTCACCTTCGGGCTGCGCTTCGGCTTCCTGGTGACCGCCCTGATCGTCGGCGTGTACGTGCACACCCTGGTGCGGGAGGGCGCCGCCTGGGAGCGGGTGCTGCGCCCGCTGGGCTGGTACTGGCTCGGCATCGTGGCGCTGGGCTGGCTGGCCGTGCTCGCCCCCACCTTCGCGTTGACCACCCCGGTGGAGCTGGCGCTGCCGCACGGCATCAGCGGGCAGCGGTACATCCAGGCGCTGACCCACGTGCGGCTCAACGAGTTCAACCCGGTCTCCCGGGCACCGATCTACCGCACGGCCGCGCCGTACCCGTACACGAACAACTGGGGCACCGCGTACGCCCTGCTGGTGCCGTGCGTGCTGGCGTACCTGACCTCGGTGCGCACCGGCCGGTTCCGGCGGGCGCTCTGGCTCTCGCTGCCGCTGTCGGTGGTCCCGGCGTTCCTGACGCTCAACCGCGGCATGTTCCTCGGCCTCGGCGCCGGCCTGCTCTACCTCGCCCTGCGCGCGCTGCTCCGGGGCAACGCCCGCCTCATCCTCTCCATCGCCGGGCTGGTGTTGCTGGTCTGGATCGTCAGCCTCGTGGTCCCGGTCCAGGACATGATCAACGCGCGGGTCAGCACCACCGACACCAACGTCGACCGGATGGACCTGTACCTGCGTACCTGGCAGGCGGTCGAGCGTTCGCCGCTGCTCGGCTACGGCGCGCCGAAGAGCGTCGACACCACGCTGGCCGAGGAGCCACTCGGCACCCAGGGGCTGATCTGGCAGATCCTCTACAGCCACGGCATCCCGGCGCTGTTCGTCTTCCTGTCCTGGCTGCTGCTGGCCGCCCGGCGGCTGGCCGCTGCGGTGTCGCCGGCCGGCTTCTGGCTGAGCGCGGTCCCGGTGATCGCCCTGGTGGTCATTCCGGTGTACGCGTACATCGACCCGAACCTGTCAGTGATCTTCTTCGCCGTCGGCGCTGGGCTGGCCGCGGTCGCCGGGCCGGTCAACCGGGCCGCGCTCGGCCCGTCCGCCATGTCCCGCCCGGCGCCGTTGCGGTCGTGGCGGACCAGGGGCTTCGGCCGGGCGGCGGTGCCAGGCCGGCGGAAGCCGTCCGCGTGGGCCGGGGTGGCCACCGTGCCGCTGCGTACCGCCGCCCCGGTGCCCGGCCCGGCAACCGGCGCGCCCGACCCGGTGGCCGAACACGCGCCGGCGCCGGTCGTGCCAGAGCCCCGGGCGCCGGCCGACCCGGTCGTTTCGCCACCGCCCGACACCGTCGTGGATCGTCCGGCGCCCGGGGCGCCACAGCAGGGAGGGACGCCGTGACCGGTACGACGGCCGTGCCGGGCGCGCCCGCGACCGCCGGCGAGCGGGAGGTCCGCCGCGGCACGCGCAGCGGGATGGTCGGACTGGCCGGGGCGGCCGTCAACGGCCTGCTCGGTTTCGTGCTGACCGTGGTGATCGTCCGCGGACTCGGACCCGCCGGCTCCGGCGCGATGTTCACCGCGATCGGCGTCGTCACCGTCCTGGGTGCGCTCTGCTGCGCGGGCGCGGACACTGCGCTGGTCTGGGCCCTGCCCCGGCGCACGGCGGGCCGAACCGGCGACGCGGCCCGCCTGTTGCCGGTCGCGCTGTCGCCGGCGCTGCTGTTCACCGTCGGTGTGGCGGCGGCCGGCGTCGCCCTGTCCGGGCTGCTCGCGCCGGTGTTCTTCGATCCCGGCACGACCGGGGGCGAGGAGTTGCTCCGGCTGGCCTTCGCCGGCCTGCCGTTCGTGGTGGCGATGACCCTGCTGCTCGCCGCCGTCCGCGCGGTCCGCCCGGTCGCGGCCCTGGTCGCCGTGCAGTACGTCCTGCTGCCCGCGGCCCGTCCCGCGCTGGTGCTCGCCGCGGTCGCCGCCGGTGCGGGGGTGACCGCCGTCTTCGCCGGCTGGCTCGCCCCGGTGCTGCTGGCCGGGCTGGTCGGCGCGGCGCTGCTGGTCCGCCCGCTCGGCCTCGCTGCCGGTGCTGCGCTGCGCCCGGTCGGCGAGGACTGGCGCACCCTCTGGGGCTTCGCCCTGCCCCGGGCTGCGTCGGCGGCCATCGACGCCAGCAGCATGTGGCTTACCGTGCTGCTCACCGCCGCCCTCGCCGACCAGGCCGAGGCCGGCGTGATCGGCGCGGTCGGCCGGTACGCCCTCGCCGGGCTGCTCGTTATGCAGGGCCTGCGGGTTGCCGTTGCCCCGCAGCTGTCCCGGTTGCTCGGCCAGGGCCGCCGGGTCGAGGCGGTCATGGTCTACCGGCGGATCACCAGCTGGATCATCGCGCTGTCCTGGCCGGGATACCTGCTGCTGGCGATATTCGCCCCGGGTTTCCTGTGGCTGTTCGGCGCGGAGTTCACCACCGGCGCGTCCGCCATGGCGGTCCTCGCGGGCGCCATGATGGTCAACTCCGGTACCGGCATCGTGCAGACCCTGCTGCTGATGAGCGGCAGCAGCCGGCGGCACCTGCTCGCCGCCGCGACCGGCCTGGTGCTCAACGTCGGGCTGGCCCTGGTGCTGATTCCGCCGTACGGCGCACTCGGTGCGGCGGCGGCCTGGGCGGCCGGCATCGTGGTGGAGAACGTGATCGCCACGGCGGCCGCCCGCCGGGTGGTCGGTGAGCCGCTGATCACGCGGGAGGTGCTGCGCGCGGCGGTCGCCGCCGCGCCGGGCACCGCCGTCGTGGCCGGGGGCGGGGCGGCGGTCGCCGGTCGGGGCGTGGCCGGCCTGTTCCTCACCCTCGGGGTGGTGGCGCTGCTCGCCGTCGCGCTGCTGCTGCACCCCAAGCTACGCCGGCGGATGCGCACCACCGTGCCCACCCTGTTGGGGCGGCCACCCCGATGACGAGGAGGACAGGATGACGACGCTGCGGGACCGGGTGAAGACGCTGGTGCCCGCCCCGGTGCTGAGCGGGGTGCGCAGCTCGCTGGTGCGCTACGGGGAACGGACCAGCGACCGGAGGCCGCTGCCGGACTTCCTGGTCATCGGCACCAAGCGCGGCGGGACGACGTCGCTCTGGCGGTACCTGCTGGAGCACCCCCTGGTGCCACGCCTCTTCCCGGCGTGGAACACCAAGACCTCGCACTACTTCGAGGACACCTACTCCAGGGGCGAGGCCTGGTACCGCTCGCACTTCCCGACCGAGCGGCAGCGACGGGCCCTGGAACGCCGGCACGGCGGGCCGACCCGGGTGGGGGAGGCCGCGCCGCTGTACATGTTCCACCCCCTCGCTCCGGCCCGGGTGGCCGAGCTGATCCCGGCGGTGAAGCTTATCGTGCTCCTGCGTGACCCGGTGGAGCGGGCGTACTCGCACTGGAAGGAGCGGCGCACCGAGGGCGTGGAGCCGCTCGGCTTCGCCGAGGCCCTCGCGGCCGAGGAGGAGCGCACGGCGGGGGAGCGGGAGAAGCTGATCGCCGACCCGACGTACGTCAGCAACGCCTACGACTGGTACAGCTATCGGGCCCGGGGCCGGTACCTGGAGCACCTGGAGCCGTGGCTGGACCGGTTCGACCGGGAGCAGTTGCTCATCCTGCCCAGCGAGACGTTCTACCGGGAGCCGGCCGCGGCGTACGCGCGGGTGCTGGACTTCCTCGGGCTGCCGCCGTACCAGCTCGACCGGTACCAGGTGTTCAACGACCGGCGCAGCAGCGCCATGGACGCGGCGGTGCGCGACGAACTGACCCGGTACTACGCGCCGTACAACGAGGCCCTCGCCGACCGCCTGGGCCTGACCTTCGACTGGGAACGCTGACGGTCCGCAGGGCGGGACGCGGTGGGCGGAGCATCGGGGCGGACACCGGGCGTGACAGACTGGCCGCTGTGTTGCGCTGGCTGACTGCAGGTGAATCGCACGGACCCGCCCTCGTCGCGATGCTGGACGGGGTGCCCGCCGGCGTCGAGCTGACCACCGCGGAGATCTCCGGTGAGCTGGCCCGCCGCCGGCTCGGCTATGGCCGGGGTGCCCGGATGTCGTTCGAGCAGGACGAGGTCGAGATCATCGGCGGCCTGCGGCACGGCGTGACGCTGGGCAGCCCGGTGGCGATCCGGGTCGGCAACTCCGAGTGGCCGAAATGGCGCACGGTGATGGCCGCCGACCCGGTGGACCCGGTGGAGCTGGCCGGGCAGGCCCGTAACGCCCCGCTCACCCGTCCCCGCCCGGGCCACGCCGACCTGGCCGGGATGCAGAAGTACGGCCACGTCGACGCCCGGCCGATCCTGGAGCGGGCCAGCGCCCGGGAGACCGCCGCCCGGGTCGCCGTGGGTACGGTCGCCAAGGCGCTGGTGAAGCAGGCGCTCGGCGTGGAGATCGTCTCCCACGTGGTGGAGCTCGGCCCGGTCGCTGTGAAGCCCGGCCTGCGTCCGGCCCCGGAGGATGCCGCGCGGATCGACGCCGACCCGCTGCGCTGCCTCGATCCGGAGGCCAGCGCCCGGATGGTCGCCGAGGTCGACGCCGCGAAGAAGGACGCCGACACCCTGGGCGGCGTGGTCGAGGTGCTCGCGTACGGGGTGCCGCCGGGCCTGGGCAGCCACGTGCAGTGGGACCGGAAGCTCGACGCCCGGCTGGCCACCGCGCTGATGTCCATCCAGGCCATCAAGGGCGTGGAGATCGGCGACGGCTGGCAGCAGGCCCGCTCGCGCGGCTCGGAGGCGCACGACGAGATCCTGCCCACGGCCGCCGGGGTACGCCGGGTGACCGACCGGGCCGGCGGCCTGGAGGGCGGCATCACCACCGGTGAACCGCTGCGGGTGAAGGCCGCGATGAAGCCGATCTCCTCGCTGAACCGGGCCCTGTCCACGGTCGACGTCGCCACCGGGGAGCCGGCCACCGCGATCAACCAGCGCTCCGACGTCTGCGCGGTGCCGGCTGCGGCGGTGGTGGCCGAGGCGATGGTGGCCCTGGTGCTCGCCGAGGCCGCGGTGGAGAAGTTCGGCGGCGACTCGGTCGCCGAGATGCGCCGCAACCTGGCTGGCTACCTCGACGCCCTGGTGATCCGGTGATCCGGCCGGTCTGCGTGCTGGTCGGGGCGCCCGGGTCCGGCAAGACCACGGTGGGGCTGGCGCTCGCCGCCGCGCTCGGCGTGGCGTTCCGGGACACCGACACCGACATCGAGCAGCTCGCCGGCAAGCCGATCCCGGAGATCTTCGTCGACGAGGGGGAGGACCACTTCCGTACCCTCGAACGGGCGGCGGTGGCGGCGGCGCTGGCGTCGCACCCCGGGGTGCTCGCCCTCGGCGGGGGCGCGGTCCTCGCCGAGGAGAACCGCGCCGCGCTGATCGGGCACACCGTCGTGCACCTGTCGGTGGAGCTGCCCGACGCGGTGAAGCGGGTCGGCCTGGGTGCCGGCCGGCCACTGCTGGCGCTCAACCCCCGGGCCACCCTGAAGCACCTGATGGAGCAGCGCCGGCCGCTCTACACCGAGGTGGCGACCGCCACCGTGGTCACCGACGGGCGTACCCCGGAGGAGCTCGCCGTCGAACTCGCCGCCCTGCTCACGGCCGACGGGCGGGCGGCGCGATGACGGACGAGGTGACGCGGATCCCGGTCGGCGGCGAGCGGCCGTACGAGGTGCTCGTGGGTCGTGACCTGCTCACCCCGCCGCCACGGCTGCTGCCCGGCGCGGAACGGGTGGCCTTCCTGCACGCGCCGGCGTTGAAGGGCCTGGCCGAGGGGATCGCGGAACAGGTACGGGCGGCCGGTGTCGCGCCGCTGCTGATCGAGGTGCCGGACGCCGAGGCGGGCAAGCACATCGACGTGGCCGCCGCCTGCTGGGACCGGCTCGGCGAGGCTGGCTTCACCCGTACCGACGCCGTGGTGGGGGTGGGCGGCGGCGCCGTCACCGACCTGGCCGGTTTCGTGGCGGCCTGCTGGCTGCGCGGGGTGCGCTGGGTGCCCGTGGCGACCTCGCTGCTGGGCATGGTCGACGCGGCGGTGGGCGGCAAGACCGGGATCAACACCGCGGCCGGCAAGAATCTGGTCGGGGCCTTCCATCCGCCCGCCGGGGTGATCTGCGATCTGGCAGCCCTGGACACCCTGCCCCCGGTCGACCTGGCCGCCGGGATGGCCGAGGTGGTCAAGTGTGGTTTCATCGCCGACCCGGTGATCCTCGACCTGGTCGAGCGGGATCCGGCCGCCGCCGTCGACCCGGCCGGACCGGTGGCCCGTGAGCTGATCGAACGGGCGATCCGGGTCAAGGCCGACGTGGTCTCCGGGGACCTGCGCGAGTCCGGGGTACGCGAGGTGCTCAACTATGGGCACACCCTGGCCCACGCGATCGAGAAGGTCGAGGGCTACCGCTGGCGGCACGGTCACGCCGTCGCGGTGGGCCTGGTCTACGCGGCCACCCTGGCCCGGCTCGCCGGCCGGCTGGACCCGGCCACCGCCGAGCGGCACCGCGCGGTGCTGGGCCTGCTCGGCCTGCCCACCAGCTACCGGGCCGACGCCTGGCAGCGCCTGCTGGCCACCATGCGGGTGGACAAGAAGGCCCGCGGGAACACGCTGCGCTTCGTGGTGCTGGACGGGCCGGCCCGCCCGGCGATCCTGGAGGGTCCGGACGACGAGCTGCTGCACGCCGCCTACCGGGAGATCAGCTCATGAGGGTGTACGTGCTCAACGGGCCGAACCTGGGGCGGCTCGGCACCCGTCAGGTCGACGTGTACGGCGTCACCAGCTACCCCGACCTGGTGGCCCTGTGCGTGGACACCGGCCGGGAGCTGGGGCTGGACGTGGTCGTCCGGCAGACCGACGCCGAGCACGAGCTGCTGGGCTGGCTGCACGCGGCGGCCGACGAGGGGGCGGCGGTGGTGCTCAACCCGGCCGCCTGGTCGCACTACTCCATCGCGGTCCGGGACGCCTGCGCCATGCTCCGCGGCCCCCTGGTCGAGGTGCACATCTCCAACATCCACGCCCGCGAGGAGTTCCGGCACCACTCGGTGGTCTCCGCGGTGGCGACCGGGGTGATCTGCGGCCTGGGCGTGGACGGCTACCGGCTCGCTCTGCGCCACCTGGCCGCCCGGCTGGCCGGCGACGCCTGACCCGTCCCGGCGGCTCGCCCCCTGCCGCCCGCGCCGGCGCGCCCGTCCGCGCGGTCCGCCCGCCCCGAGCACGATCGGCCCCGCGCCCGCGCCGCCGGCAGCGGCTCTCCGTGTTCGTCATCTTCGTCACGTTCCGTTGCCCGGGTCTGTCGCACCGGTGCGGTGGTCGCCGCTCTGCAGCCATCCACGCATCACTCGGTTGAGCTGCAACGACAGGCTCCGGTCCCGCCCGGATCGTCGCCCGGGCTCGTAACGGAGCGTGTGTGTTGCGCCGATGGCTGCAGAGCAAAGGCGGGTGTGGTCGGCGCCTCCGGTGGACGCGACTGTCGCTCTGGGTGATGTTCGGCACGTTCGGCCGGCCGCCGGGCGGGCACCCGGCCGGCCCCGCGCGCAGCGCGGCGGACCCGGTTCGACACAGCTAGTAGACTTCTGAGGTCTGTCCGCCAATTGATGATCAAGGCAGGAAATGGCCACCACCAACGACCTCAAGAACGGCCTGGTACTCAACCTGGACGGCGAGCTGTGGGCCGTCGTCGAGTTCCAGCACGTCAAGCCCGGTAAGGGCGGTGCGTTCGTGCGTACCACGCTGAAGAACGTGCTGTCCGGCAAGGTGGTCGACAAGACCTTCAACGCGGGCACCAAGGTCGACACCGCCACCGTCGACAAGCGCACCATGCAGTACCTGTACGCCGACGGCGAGGACTACGTCTTCATGGACCTGGAGACGTTCGACCAGATCACCGTCCCCGGCGGCACCGTCGGCGAGGCCGCCAACTACCTCCTCCCCGAGGCCGAGGCGACCGTCGCCACCCACGAGGGTGTGCCGCTGTACATCGAGCTGCCGACCTCGGTCGTGCTCGAGGTCACCTACACCGAGCCGGGTCTGCAGGGCGACCGGTCGACCGGCGGCAACAAGCCGGCCACCGTCGAGACCGGCGCGACCGTCCAGGTGCCGCTCTTCATCACCACCGGCGAGAAGATCAAGGTCGACACCCGCGACGGCCGTTACCTCGGCCGCGCCTGATGGCCGAGGCTCCCAAGCAGCAGATGCCGGCGCGCCGCAAGGCGCGCAAGCGGGCGCTGGACGTGCTCTTCGAGGCCGACCTGCGGGACCGTCCGCCGGTCGAGGTGCTGGCCGGGTACCTCGAGCGGATCGAGAAGCCGCGCCCCGAGCACCTGGGCTACGCGGTGGGCCTGGTCGAGGGCGTCGCGGCGCACCTCGACCGGATCGACGAGCTGATCGCCAGCTACGCCGAGGGCTGGACGCTCGACCGGATGCCGGTGGTCGACCGTAACCTGGCCCGGATCGCGGTCTACGAGCTGCTCTACGTCGACGAGATCGACGACGCGGTGGCGATCAGCGAGGCCGTTGAGCTGGCCCGGCAGATGTCGACCGACGACTCGCCGCGCTTCCTCAACGGCATCCTCGGCCGGATCGCCGAGTACGCCACCCGCTGACCGGCGGCGTCACCACCGACGACGAGAGGGCCCGTGCCGTCCGGCACGGGCCCTCGTCGTGGTGACAGCGGGTCAGGACGCGAAGAACGCGCGCGGGTCGGCGACCAGCACGCCGTGCTCGGTGAGCCGCTCGATCAGACCCGACGGCGAGGCGTCGTAGACGATCGCGAGGGCCCGCAGGTCGTCGGCGCGGATGGAGAGCACCCGGCCGTTGTAGTCGCCGCGCTGCTGCTGGATGGCGCGGGCGTACCGGGCGACATACGCGAGGTCCTCGGAGGCCTCGTCGTAGAGCCGCTCCAGGTCCAGGACGATCTTGCTGGTGGGTTCGTGGCGCACCCCGCTGCCGTCGGGCAGCAGCTCCGAGACGGGAACGCGGTAGAAGTCGGCCAGCTCCGCCAGGCGGGACACGGTGACGGCCCGGTCGCCACGCTCGTACGAGCCGACCACCACAGCCTTCCACCGCCCGTTCGACTTCTCCTCCACCCCCTGCAGGGACAGGCCCTGCTGCTGGCGGATGGAGCGCAGGCGGGCGCCCAGCGACTTGGCGTATTCAGAGGGCATTCGGACACTCCCAGTGCTGCTCGGGGTTCTCCCAGCTATCGCTACGGAGCGTGACGGTACGGGGATTGGGACACCGGGTCAAGTGCTCGTGACGTTACCGTTGGGGCAGGCGGGGGACTTGTCCCGGTTTCGCCGGCCTGACCCGGGGGTCAGTACCGCCGACGGTCGGCCCGGTGACCGCTGGTAACGTGGCGTGAAGCCCCGGTCCGGGCCGCCTGCGGCCCGCCGGAAGACCAGACATCCTTTAACGACCCGTCCCGTGAGGCGGGGAAGGAGGTCCGCCGTGGCCTACCCACCGGCTGCCCGCACGTCGCCGCCACGACAACCCTCGGTGAAGGTCATCCTCACCGCCGCCGACGTGTCGCGGGTGGTCGACCGCATCGCCCACCAGATCCTGGAGAAGACCCAGGGCGCCGCCGAGACCGTGCTGCTCGGCATTCCCACCCGTGGCGTCCCGCTGGCGAGGCGCCTCGCCGCCCGGATCAGCACCTTCGAGGACGTGACCGTCCCGGTCGGCGTGCTCGACATCACGCTCTACCGCGACGACCTGCGCCGGCATGCCACCCGCGCGGTCGGCCCGACCGACCTGCCCCCGGGCGGGATCGACGGCAGGCGGGTGATCCTCGTCGACGACGTGCTCTTCTCCGGCCGTACCGTGCGGGCCGCCCTCGACGCGCTGAGCGACGTCGGTCGCCCGGCATCCGTGCAGCTCGCCGTCCTGGTCGACCGCGGCCACCGGCAACTACCGATCCGGGCCGACTACGTCGGCAAGAACATCCCGACCGCGCTCGCCGAGAGCGTCAAGGTCACCCTCGCCGAGACCGACGGCGCCGACGAGGTCAAGCTCTACGGGGGTAGCCCGTCATGATCAGGCACCTGCTCTCCGGCGGCGACCTGGACGCGGCCACCGCCACCCAGATCCTGGACACCGCGGCCGAGATGGCCACCGTCGCCGGCCGCGAGGTCAAGAAGCTGCCCGCGCTGCGCGGCCGGACCGTGGTGAACCTCTTCTACGAGGACTCCACCCGGACCCGGATCTCGTTCGAGGCGGCCGCCAAGCGGCTCAGCGCCGATGTGATCAACTTTTCCGCGAAGGGTTCCAGCGTCACCAAGGGCGAGAGCCTGAAGGACACCGCCCTCACCCTGCAGGCCATGGGGGCCGACGCGGTGGTCGTCCGGCACCCGGCCTCCGGCGCCCCGCACCGGCTGGCGAACTGGGTGGACGGGTCGGTGGTCAACGCCGGCGACGGCACCCACGAGCATCCCACCCAGGCGCTGCTCGACGCGTACACGATGCGCGCCCGGCTGGGCCGGCTCGCCGGCCTGCACGTGGCGATCGTCGGTGACGTGCTGCACTCCCGGGTGGCCCGCTCCAACGTGCTGCTGCTCTCCACCCTCGGCGCCAAGGTCACCCTGGTCGGCCCGCCCACCCTCATCCCGGTCGACATCTCGCCGGCACTCGCGCCGGGCACCGACGTCTCCTACGACCTCGACGCCGTTCTACCCGGTGTGGACGTGGTGATGATGCTGCGGGTGCAGCGGGAGCGGATGAACGACTCCTACTTCCCCTCGGCCCGCGAGTACGCCCGCCGTTACGGGCTCGACGGGCCGCGCCTGCGCCGGCTGCCCGAGCACGCGATCGTCATGCACCCCGGTCCGATGAACCGGGGCATGGAGATCACGCCCGAGGTCGCCGACTCACCCCGCTCCACCATCGTCGAACAGGTCGCCAACGGGGTCTCCGTGCGGATGGCCGTCCTCTACCTGCTGCTCGGAGGGAACAACCGGTGACCGCGTACCTGATCCGGAACGTGAGTGTGGTCGGCGGCGCGCCGACCGACCTGCTGATCCGCGACGGCGTCGTGGCGGAGACCGGCGCGGGGCTGACCGCCCCGGACGCCACGGTGGTCGACGCCACCGGCCTGGTCGCCCTGCCCGGCCTGGTCGACCTGCACACCCACCTGCGCGAGCCCGGCCGGGAGGACGCCGAGACCGTCGAGTCCGGGTCCCGGGCCGCGGCCCTCGGCGGCTACACCGCGGTCTGCGCGATGGCCAACACCTCGCCCGTCGCCGACACGGCCGGTGTGGTCGAGCAGGTGTGGCGGCTCGGCCGGGAGGCCGGGCTGGTCGACGTGCAGCCGATCGGCGCGGTCACCGTCGGCCTGGCCGGCGAGCGCCTGGCCGAGCTGGGCGCGATGGCCGACTCGGCGGCCCGGGTGCGGATCTTCTCCGACGACGGGCACTGCGTCGCCGACCCGAAGCTGATGCGCCGGGCCCTGGAGTACGTCAAGGCGTTCGACGGGGTGATCGCCCAGCACGCCGAGGAGCCGCGGCTCACCGAGGGCGCGCAGATGCACGAGGGTGAGGTCTCCACCCGGCTCGGGCTGACCGGCTGGCCGGCGGTCGCCGAGGAGGCGATCATCGCCCGGGACGTGCTGCTGGCCGAGCACGTCGGCAGCCGGCTGCACGTCTGCCACGTCTCCACGGCCGGCAGCGTGGAGGTGCTGCGGCACGCCAAGGCGCGTGGGGTGAAGGTGACCGCCGAGGTGACCCCGCACCACCTGCTGCTCACCGACGAGGTCGTGAGCGGGCGGAGTGAGCTTGCGAGCCCCGCACTCGCGAACAACTGGAGCCCAGTGGCTCCCTACGACCCGGTCTACAAGGTCAACCCGCCGCTGCGGACCGCGGCCGACGTCGCCGCGCTGCGGGCCGCGCTGGCCGAGGGCGTGATCGACATCATCGCCACCGACCACGCCCCGCACGCGGTGGAGGACAAGGAGTGCGAGTGGGCGTACGCCCGGCCGGGCATGCTCGGCCTGGAGACGGCGCTGTCGATCGCCCTCGACGTGGTCGGCCCGCAGTGGGACCTGATCGCCGAGCGGATGTCCCGCGCCCCGGCCCGGATCGCCGGGCTGGACGGGCACGGCCTCGACCCCGCCCCCGGCGTGCCGGCCAACCTGACCCTGGTCGACCCGGCCGTCCGCCGCGTCATCGAACCGGCGGAGCTGGCCAGTCGCAGTCGCAACACCCCGTACGCCCGCATGACGCTGCCAGGTCGCATCGTGGCGACCTTCCTGCGCGGCGAGCCGACGGTCCTGGACGGAAAGGCAGTCAAGTGACCAAGCGCAGGCCCGCGATCCTCGTCCTCGAGGACGGGCGCACCTTCCACGGCGAGGCGTACGGCAGCGTCGGGGAGACCTTCGGTGAGGCGGTCTTCAACACCGGCATGACCGGCTACCAGGAGACCCTGACCGACCCCTCCTACCACCGGCAGGTGGTGGTGCAGACCGCGCCGCACATCGGTAACACCGGCGTCAACGATGAGGACGACGAGTCCGGCCGGATCTGGGTCGCCGGGTACGTGGTGCGGGACCCGGCCCGGATCGGCTCCAACTGGCGGGCCACCGGCGGCCTGGAGGACCGGCTCGCCGCCGAGGGCGTGGTCGGCATCAGCGGCGTGGACACCCGGGCGCTCACCCGGCACCTGCGCGAGCGGGGCGCCATGCGGGTGGGCATCTCCAGCGTCGACGACGACCCGGCCGCCCTCCTCGACCGGGTCCGCCGGTCGCCGCAGATGGTCGGCGCGGACCTTTCCGCCGAGGTGACCACCGTCGAGCCGTACGTGGTCGAGGCGCGGGGCCCGCACCGGTTCACCGTCGCCGCGCTGGACCTGGGCATCAAGCGCAACGTGCCCCGCCGGCTGGCGGCGCGCGGGGTGACCACCCACGTGCTGCCCGCCACCGCCAGCATCGAGGACCTGCTCGCCACCGGGGCGGACGCGGTGTTCTTCTCGCCGGGCCCGGGCGACCCGGCCACCGCCGACGGTCCGGTGGCGCTGGCCCGGGAGGTGCTGACCAGGCGGATCCCGCTCTTCGGCATCTGCTTCGGCAGCCAGATCCTGGGTCGGGCACTCGGCTTCGGCACCTACAAGCTGGGCTACGGGCACCGCGGCATCAACCAGCCGGTGCTCGACCGGGCCACCGGCAAGGTCGAGGTGACCAGCCACAACCACGGCTTCGCCGTGGAGGTGCCTGGTGCGCAGGCCGGGGCGGTGGTCCCCGACCAGGTGATCGACACCGCGTTCGGGGGCGTCCAGGTGTCGCACGTCTGCCTCAATGACAACGTGGTCGAGGGGCTGCGGGCCAAGGATGTGCCCGCCTTCACCGTTCAGTACCACCCGGAGGCGGCGGCCGGCCCGCACGACGCGGACTACCTCTTCGACCGCTTCGCCGAGCTCATCGAAGGCGGAAAGAATGCCTAAGCGGACCGACCTCAAGCACGTCCTGGTGATCGGCTCCGGGCCGATCGTGATCGGGCAGGCCTGCGAGTTCGACTACTCCGGCACCCAGGCCTGCCGGGTGCTGCGCAGCGAGGGGATCCGGGTCAGCCTGGTCAACTCCAACCCGGCGACGATCATGACGGATCCCGAGTTCGCCGACGCCACGTACGTCGAGCCGATCACCCCGGAGTTCGTCGAGCTGGTCATCGCCAAGGAGCGTCCCGACGCGCTGCTGCCCACCCTGGGCGGCCAGACCGCGCTGAACACCGCGGTCGCCCTGCACGAGGCCGGGGTCCTGGAGAAGTACGGCGTCGAGCTGATCGGTGCCGACATCGAGGCGATCCGGCGCGGTGAGGACCGGCAGCTGTTCAAGGACATCGTCGCCAAGGCCGGCGTCCGGATCGGCCTCGACGACCCGTCCTCGCTGGTGCCCCGTTCCCGGGTCTGCCACTCGATGGCCGAGGTCGAGGAGACCGTCGTCGAGCTGGGCCTGCCGGTGGTGATCCGGCCGTCGTTCACCATGGGCGGCCTCGGCTCCGGCATGGCCCACACGGACGAGGACCTGCGGCGGATCGCCGGGGCCGGCCTGGCCGCCAGCCCGGTGCACGAGGTGCTCATCGAGGAGAGCGTGCTCGGCTGGAAGGAGTACGAGCTCGAGCTGATGCGCGACCGCCACGACAACGTGGTGGTGGTCTGCTCGATCGAGAACCTCGACCCGATGGGTGTGCACACCGGCGACAGCGTCACCGTCGCCCCGGCGATGACCCTGACCGACCGGGAGTACCAGCGGCTGCGCGACCTCGGCATCGCGGTGCTGCGCGAGGTCGGGGTGGACACCGGCGGCTGCAACATCCAGTTCGCGGTGAACCCGGCCGACGGCCGGATCGTCGTGATCGAGATGAACCCCCGGGTGTCCCGCTCCTCGGCCCTGGCCTCGAAGGCCACCGGCTTCCCGATCGCCAAGATCGCGGCGAAGCTGGCCATCGGCTACACCCTGGACGAGATCCCCAACGACATCACCCTGAAGACCCCGGCGGCGTTCGAGCCGACGCTGGACTACGTGGTGGTGAAGATCCCCCGGTTCGCGTTCGAGAAGTTCCCCGGCGCGGACCAGGAGCTGACCACCACGATGAAGTCGGTCGGCGAGGCGATGAGCCTCGGCCGCAACTTCACCGAGGCGCTGAACAAGGCCATGCGCTCGATGGAGACAAAAGCAGCCGGATTCTGGACTGTTCCGGATGAGGTCGTCGCTGCCGCGACGGGCGCCGACCCGGCCGACGCGACCCGGGAGAGCACCCTCGCCGCGCTGCGCATGCCGCACGACGGCCGGCTCTACACGGTGGAGCGGGCGCTGCGGCTCGGCGCCTCGATCGCGGAGGTCGCCGAGGCGTCCGGCGGGATCGACCCCTGGTTCCTGGACCAGATCGCGGCGCTGGTCGAGCTGCGCGCCGAGATCGTCGACACGCCGGTGCTCGACGCCGACCTGCTGCGCCGGGCCAAGCGGGCCGGGCTGTCCGACCGGCAGCTCGCCGCGCTCCGCCCCGAGCTGGCCGGCGAGGACGGCGTCCGGGCCCTGCGCCACCGGCTGGGGGTACGTCCGGTCTACAAGACGGTCGACACCTGCGCCGCCGAGTTCGAGGCGACCACGCCCTACCACTACTCGACGTACGACCAGGAGACCGAGGTCGCGCCCTCGGACCGGCCCAAGGTGATCATCCTGGGCTCCGGGCCGAACCGGATCGGGCAGGGCATCGAGTTCGACTACTCCTGCGTGCACGCCGTCCAGGCGCTGCGCAGCGCGCCCATCGGCACCGCCCCCGCGTCCGGTTCCGCCGGCTACGAGACCGTGATGGTCAACTGCAACCCGGAGACCGTCTCCACCGACTACGACACCGCCGACCGGCTCTACTTCGAGCCGCTGACCTTCGAGGACGTCCTGGAGGTCTGGCACGCCGAGGACTCCTCCGGCCGGGCGGCCGGCGGCCCGGGCGTGGTCGGCGTGATCGTGCAGCTCGGCGGGCAGACCCCGCTCGGTCTGGCCCGGCGGCTCAAGAACGCCGGGGTCCCGGTGGTCGGCACCTCGCCGGAGTCGATCCACCTGGCCGAGGAGCGGGGTGCGTTCGGCGCGGTGCTGGCCCGGGCCGGGCTGCGCGCTCCGGCGCACGGCATGGCCACCTCCTACGACGAGGCGAAGGCGATCGCCGACGAGATCGGGTACCCGGTGCTGGTCCGCCCGTCGTACGTGCTGGGCGGGCGGGGCATGGAGATCGTCTACGACGACGCCACCCTGCGCGACTACATTGGTCGGGCCACCGACATCTCGCCCGACCACCCGGTGCTGGTGGACCGCTTCCTCGACGACGCCATCGAGATCGACGTGGACGCGCTCTGCGACGCCGACGGCGAGGTCTACCTGGGCGGCGTGATGGAGCACATCGAGGAGGCCGGCATCCACTCCGGCGACTCGTCCTGCGCGCTGCCGCCGATCACCCTGGCCGGCTCGCACCTGGCCCAGGTACGCCGCTACACCGAGGCGATCGCCCGCGGGGTCGGCGTGCGCGGCCTGCTGAACGTCCAGTACGCCCTGCAGGGCGACATGCTCTACGTGCTGGAGGCGAATCCGCGGGCGTCCCGGACGGTCCCGTTCGTCTCCAAGGCGACCGCGGTGCCGCTGGCCAAGGCGGCGGCCCGGATCGCGCTCGGCGCCACCATCGCCGAGCTGCGCGCCGAGGGGATGCTCCCGCCGACCGGGGACGGCGGCACCATGCCGGCCGACGCCCCGATCGCGGTCAAGGAGGCGGTGCTGCCGTTCAAGCGGTTCCGTACGCCGGCCGGCAAGGGGATCGACGTGCTGCTCGGCCCGGAGATGAAGTCCACCGGCGAGGTGATGGGCATCGACACCAACTTCGGGCACGCCTTCGCCAAGTCGCAGTCCGCCGCGTACGGGTCGCTGCCGACCGCCGGCAAGATCTTCGTCTCGGTGGCGAACCGGGACAAGCGCGCGATGGTCTTCCCGATCAAGCGCCTGGCCGACCTGGGCTTCGAGATCGTCGCCACCACCGGCACCGCCGAGGTGCTGCGCCGGCACGGGATCGCCTGCGAGCAGATCCGCAAGCATTTCGAGGCCGGTGCGGGCGAGGACGCGGTGTCGCTGATCCTCGGCGGCGACGTGGCTCTGGTGGTGAACACCCCGCAGGGCTCGGGCGCGAGCGCCCGCTCCGACGGGTACGAGATCCGCAGCGCCGCGGTGACCGCGGACATCCCCTGCATCACCACGGTCCCCGGCGCCGCGGCCGCGGTCATGGGCATCGAGGCCCGCATCCGGGGCGACATGCGCGTCCGCCCCCTGCAGGACCTCCACGCCACCCTGCGAGCCGCCCAGTGACCGCCGGCAACATCGCGGTGATCATGAGGTTGGCGGCGGTCGAGGAGATCGACATCGCCGTCAACCTCATGATCGACGGGGCCCGGGGCCGGGGAGGCGCGGGGTGATCTTCGAGCGGGTGGTGCGGCCGCAGTTGTTCCGGATCGGGGGTGGGGACGCCGAGCGGGCGCACGAGTGGACGTTGGACCGGCTGGCCTCGGTGTCGCGGCGGCCGGCCGTGCTGGCGGCGCTGCGCGCCCGCTACCTCCGGTCCGCGCCGCGCAACGTGTTCGGAGTGGACTTCCCGAACCCGGTCGGGCTGGCGGCCGGAATGGACAAGAACGGGATCGCCTTGCCGGCCTGGCCGGCGCTCGGCTTCGGCTTCGTCGAGGTCGGCACCGTCACCGCGCACGCCCAGCCGGGCAACCCCCGGCCCCGGCTGTTCCGGCTGCGGGACAGCGAGGCCGTGGTCAACCGGATGGGCTTCAACAACGCTGGCGCGGAGGCCCTCGCGGCCCGGCTGGCGGCGCTGCCGCGCCCGATCGGCGTACCCCTGGGGATCTCGCTCGGGAAGTCCAAGGTGACCCCGCTGGACGAGGCGGTCGAGGACTACCTGGCGTCCTACCGGGCGCTGCGGGAGCACGGCGACTACTTCGCGGTCAACGTGTCCTCGCCGAACACCCCCGGCCTGCGGTCCCTGCAGGACCGGTTCCACCTGGACGCGTTGCTGGCGGCGCTGGTGGGGGAGAAGCCGGTGCTGGTGAAGATCGCCCCCGACCTGACCGAGCCGGCCGTCGCCGAGTTGCTGGAGGTCTGTCTCGAGCGGGGCGCGGCCGGGGTGATCGCCACCAACACCACCCTGGCCCGCGACGGGCTCGCCCCGGCCGACCGGACGCGGGGTGCGGAGACCGGCGGCCTGTCCGGCCGGCCACTGGCCGCGCGGGCCCGCGAGGTGGTCGCCTTCGTGCACCGGGAGACCGGCGGCCGGCTGCCGGTGATCGGGGTCGGCGGCATCCTCGACCCGGACGACGCGACCCGGATGTTCGACGCCGGCGCGAGCCTGGTCCAGCTCTACACCGGTTTCATCTACCGGGGGCCGGCCCTGGTCCGGTCGGTCGCCCGGGCAGCCGGGCCGGCGACGGTGCCGGCCGGCCACCGGTGAGGCGAGGGCCGGGCGGGGAAGCTGCGCCGGGCCCGGCGCGCGGCCCGGCCGCGAGGAGACGAAGGAGAGCCCGATGACGCCCGAGGAGATCCTCGCCACCGACCGCAGGCACGTCTGGCACCCGTACGCGGCGCTGCCGCCGGCCAGCCCGCCCTACGTGGTGGAGAGCGCCCGGGGCGTACGGCTGCGGCTGGCCGACGGCCGGGAGCTGGTGGACGGGATGTCGTCCTGGTGGGCGGCGATCCACGGCTACCGGCACCCGGTGCTGGACGCGGCCGTCACCGACCAGCTCGGCCGGATGAGCCACGTGATGTTCGGCGGCCTCACCCACGAGCCCGCGGTACGCCTCGCGCGGGCTCTGGTCGAGCTGGCCCCGGACGGCCTGGAGCACGTCTTCCTGGCCGATTCCGGCTCGGTCAGCGTGGAGGTGGCGGTGAAGATGTGCCTCCAGTACCAGCGGGCCACCGGGCGGCCGCAGCGCCGCCGGCTGGGCACCTGGCGGGGCGGCTACCACGGCGACACGTTCCACCCGATGAGCGTCTGCGACCCGGAGGGCGGCATGCACCACCTCTGGGGGGACGTGCTGCCCCGGCAGGTCTTCGCGCCGGTGCCGCCGGGCGGCTTCGACACCCCGCCCGACCCGGCGTACGAGGCGGCCCTGGTGGACGCGGTGGAACGGCACGTCGACGAGCTGGCCGCGGTGATCGTGGAGCCGGTGGTGCAGGGGGCCGGCGGGATGCGCTTCCACCACCCGCACTACCTGCGGGTGCTGCGCGAGGTGACCCGGGCGCACGGCATCCTGCTGGTCTTCGACGAGATCGCCACCGGCTTCGGCCGGACCGGGACGATGTTCGCCGCCGAGCACGCCGGGGTCGCTCCGGACGTGCTCTGCGTCGGTAAGGCGCTCACCGGCGGCTACCTCACCCTGGCCGCCGCGCTCTGCACTCCCGAGGTGGCCCACGGCATCTCGGCCGACGGGGTGCTGGCGCACGGTCCGACCTTCATGGGCAACCCGCTCGCCTGCGCGGTCGCCAACGCCTCCCTGGGCCTGCTGGCGGCCGGGGACTGGGCCGGGCAGGTGGCGCGGATCTCCGCCGGGCTACGGGCCGGCCTGGCGCCGCTGCGCGACGCCCCGGGCGTGGCCGACGTCCGGGTGCTCGGCGCGATCGGCGTGGTCCAGCTCGACCACGAGGTGGACCTCCCCCGGGCGACCGCCGCCGCGGTGGCGCAGGGCGTGTGGCTGCGGCCGTTCCGGGACCTCGTCTACACCATGCCGCCGTACGTCACCGACGACGCGGACGTGGCGCGGATCGTGGCCGGCATCGAGGCGGCGGTCAAGGCGGGCTGAGCCGGCCCGCTGGCCGCCCCCGGCGGCCCGCCAGGGACACGCGCCGGCACACCTCGGCGGCGGCCCTCGACGGCACGCGTGGGCGGCGCGGCGGCGGCGCACAGCACGGACGGCCGACCCGGGAACGGGCGGCGACAGGATGACATCGACGCACGCCGCGGCGCGACGCCGCGCGACGGAGAGGGAGAGACGCGATGGAGACCTTCGGCGCCCGCCTGTACCGGGCCGTGGCCGAGCGGGGACCGCTCTGCGTGGGTATTGACCCGCACCCCGGGCTGCTGGCCCGCTGGGGGCTGTCTGACGACGTCGTGGGCCTCGACCGGTTCAGCCGGACGGTGGTGGAGGCGATCGGTGACCGGGTCGCGGTGGTTAAGCCCCAGTCGGCCTTCTTCGAGCGTTTCGGGTCCCGCGGGATCGCCGTGCTTGAGTCAACTATCCGACAGTTGCGGGAGGCGGGCGCGCTCGTTCTCCTCGACGTCAAGCGGGGCGACATCGGTTCAACGGTCAGCGCGTACGCCGCGGCGTACCTCGATCCATCCAGCCCGATGTATGTCGATGCGGTCACGGCGAGCCCGTACCTGGGGGTGGGGTCACTCGCGCCGATGTTCGAGCTCGCCGCCGCGCACGGTGGCGGCGTCTTCGTCCTGGCGCTCACCTCGAATCCCGAGGGTGCCGCCGTGCAGCGGGCTGTCGCGGCCGACGGGCGCACCGTGGCGCAGACGGTGATCGACGAGATTTCCCAGCTCAACCGGGGTGCCGAGCCGCTCGGCAGCCTCGGTCTGGTGGTCGGCGCGACCATCGGGGACACCGGTCACGACCTCTCCGCCGTGCACGGTCCGCTGCTCGCCCCGGGGCTCGGCGCGCAGGGTGCCACGGCGGCCGACCTGCGCACCGTGTTCGGGTCCAGCCTGCCGTCGGTGCTGCCGTCGTACTCCCGCGAGGTGCTGCACGCCGGGCCCGAGGTGGCCGCCCTGCGGGCCGCCGCCGAGCGGGTGCTGGCGGAGTGCCGGACGACCCTCGCCACCTCATGACTGACTGACGGCTCGGTCACTTTGCGTTGATCTTCGCGCGCCCACGTTGCCGAAAACTCCGTTGCCCGCTAGTTTTCCCCGCGCTGGGAACCACGGACCCCTTTGGTTGCCAGCGACACCACGTTTCACAGAAGCGACGGTGCGCTCCGCCCGTCGCGCTAGGGACCTGAGGAGAACTGGTGCCGCTCCCGTCACTGACCCCCGAGCAGCGCGCTGCCGCGCTGGAGAAGGCCGCGGAGATCCGCAAGGCCCGTGCGAAGCTGAAGGAGGACCTCAAGCAGGGCAAGACCAGCCTCGCCACCGTCCTCGAGCAGGCCGAGGCTGACGACGTCGTCGGCAAGCTGAAGGTGTCGGCCGTCCTCCAGGCGATGCCGGGCATCGGCAAGATCCGGGCCACCCAGATCATGGAGAAGCTCAAGATCGCCGACAGCCGCCGCCTGCGCGGCCTCGGCGAGCAGCAGCGCAAGGCTCTGCTTGGAGAGTTCGCCGCCAACTGAACGCCGTAGGCGTGTAGAAACAAGCGATGAGCACGGATGACGAGGCGCGCCCGGCGGCTCGGCTCACTGTCCTGACCGGACCTTCGGGGGCCGGGCGGTGCAGTGTCGTCGAGCAGGTCCGGGCGCGCTTTCCGTTGGTGTGGGTGCCGGTGGTCGCCACCACCCGTGCCCCGTGCCCCGGTGAGGTGGACGGCGTCGACCGGCTCTTCCTCGACCCCGCCGGGTTCGACCGGATGATCGCCGCGGACGAGCTGCTGGAGTGGAGCCGGATCGGGCCGTACCGGCGGGGCGTGCCGCGGGAGGGTGTCCGGTCCCGGCTCGCCGAGGGCCGGCCGGTGCTGCTCCCGCTGGACCTGCCCGGTGCGCTCGCCGTCCGGGCCGCCGTGCCGGACCCGCAGCTGGTGCTCCTCGCCCCGCCCGGACACCGGCCGGACCCGGCCGTGGCCGCCGCCCTCACACACGCCGTGGCGCACGACCGGACCGAGCGTGCGGTGGACGAGCTGGTAGGCTTGCTCGGTTCTTCCTTCCTGGCTCCGGCCCAACCGCGCCCGAGCGGTTGAGAGGCCACCGCCTCCGGGCGGTGCATCAAGACGCAGAGGTTTATTCGTGGGATCCATCGCCACCAACCCCGAGGGCATCACCAACCCGCCGATCGACGAGCTCCTCGAGAAGACGACCTCGAAGTACGCGCTGGTGATCTTCGCCGCCAAGCGCGCGCGCCAGGTCAACGCCTACTACAGCCAGCTCGGTGAGGGCCTGCTGGAGTACGTCGGCCCGCTCGTGGAGACCACCCCCCAGGAGAAGCCGCTCTCCATCGCCATGCGCGAGATCAACGCGGGTCTGCTCACCGCCGAGCCGACCGACCAGCCGTAGCACCCGCCCGCGTCGATGTCCGCCGAGATCGTCCTCGGGGTCGGCGGCGGCATCGCCGCCTACAAGGCGTGTGAGCTGCTCCGGCTCTTCACCGAGTCGGGTCACCGGGTCCGCGTCGTGCCGACCGCGTCGGCGCTCCGGTTCGTCGGGGCGCCGACCTGGGCCGCGCTCTCCGGCCAGCCGGTCGCCGACGACGTCTGGTCGGACGTGCACGAGGTGCCGCACGTGCGCCTCGGCCAGCACGCCGATCTGGTCGTGGTGGCTCCCGCCACCGCCGACCTGCTCGCCAAGGCCGCCCACGGGCTCGCCGACGACCTGCTCACCAACACCCTGCTGACCGCCCGCTGCCCGGTGGTGCTCGCCCCGGCCATGCACACCGAGATGTGGGAGCACCCGGCCACCGTCGCCAACGTGGCGACCCTGCGGTCGCGGGGCGTGCGGGTGATCGAGCCGGCGGTCGGCCGGCTGACCGGCAAGGACACCGGCAAGGGCCGGCTGCCCGACCCGGCGGAGATTTTCGCGGTCGCCCGGCGGGCCCTCGCCCGGGGCGTCGCCGCCCCGGCCGACCTGGCCGGCCGGCACGTGGTGGTCACCGCCGGCGGCACCCGCGAGCCGCTCGACCCGGTCCGCTTCCTCGGCAACCGCTCCTCCGGCAAGCAGGGCTACGCGTTCGCCCGCGCCGCCGTCGCCCGGGGCGCCCGGGTCACCCTGGTCTCCGCCAACGTCACGCTCGCCGAGCCGGCCGGCGTGGACCTGGTCCGGGTCGGCACCACCGAGGAGCTGCGCAAGGCCACCCTCGAGGCGGCCGCGGACGCGGACGCCGTGGTGATGGCCGCCGCCCCCGCCGACTTCCGGCCGGCGAGCTACGCGCCCGGAAAGATCAAGAAGGCGGACGACGGCAGCGCCCCCACCATCGAGCTGGTCACCAACCCGGACATCGCGGCGGAGCTGGGCCGGCGTCGCCGGCCGGAGCAGGTGCTGGTCGTCTTCGCCGCCGAGACCGGCGACGCCGAGGCGAACGGCCGGGCCAAGCTCGCCCGCAAGCGGGCCGACCTGATCGTCATCAACGAGGTGGGCGTGGACAAGGTCTTCGGCGCCGAGACCAACGCCGCCACGGTGATCGGGGCGGACGGTGCGGTGCACCGGCTGCCCGAGCAGCCCAAGGAGGAGCTGGCCGACGCGGTCTGGGACCTCGTGGTCGCCCGGCTGATTGAGCAATCCTGACGGTTGGTCACCGCGCATTCCAGGGGTCACCCTGGGAGACAGGTGATTAAACTGCCGCCGAGCGACCTTTTCAAAGAGTTTTCACATGCTTAGGAGTGCCGTGACACGTCTCTTCACGTCCGAATCGGTCACGGAAGGCCACCCGGACAAGATCGCCGACCAGATCAGTGACGGCATCCTCGACGCGCTGCTCGCCCAGGACCCGCACAGCCGGGTCGCGGTCGAGACCCTGATCACCACGGGCCAGGTCCACGTGGCCGGTGAGGTGACCACCAAGGCGTACGCGGACATCCCGACCATCGTCCGGGAGACCATCCTGGAGATCGGGTACGACTCGTCGAAGAAGGGCTTCGACGGCGCCTCCTGCGGTGTCAGCGTCTCCATCGGCGCCCAGTCGCCGGACATCGCGCAGGGCGTGGACAACGCGTTCGAGCTGCGTACCGGCTCGTCGGAGAGCGCGCTCGACGCGCAGGGCGCCGGCGACCAGGGCATGATGTTCGGCTTCGCCTGCTCGGAGACGCCCGAGCTGATGCCGCTGCCGATCGCGCTCGCCCACCGGCTGGCCCGCCGCCTCGCCGCGGTGCGCAAGGACGGCACGATCCCGTACCTGCGGCCGGACGGCAAGACCCAGGTGACCATCGAGTACGACGGGCTGCGCCCGGTCCGGCTCGACACCGTCGTGGTCTCCAGCCAGCACGCGGCCGACATCTCGCTGGACTCGCTACTCACCCCGGACATCCGGGACCACGTGATCACTCCCGAGCTGGAGGGCCTCGGTCTCGACATCGACGGCTACCGGCTGCTGGTCAACCCGACCGGGCGCTTCGAGATCGGCGGTCCGATGGGTGACGCCGGCCTCACCGGCCGCAAGATCATTGTCGACACGTACGGCGGCTACGCCCGGCACGGTGGCGGCGCCTTCTCCGGCAAGGACCCGTCCAAGGTGGACCGCTCGGCCGCGTACGCGATGCGCTGGGTGGCCAAGAACGTGGTCGCCGCCGGCCTCGCCGAGCGCTGCGAGGCGCAGGTCGCGTACGCGATCGGCAAGGCCCACCCGGTCAGCCTCTTCATCGAGACCTTCGGCACCGAGACCGTGCCGGTCGCCTCGATCGAGAAGGCCGTCGCCGAGGTGTTCGACCTGCGCCCGGCCGCGATCATCCGGGACCTCAACCTGCTCCGCCCGATCTACCAGCAGACCGCCGCGTACGGCCACTTCGGCCGGGAGCTGCCGGACCTGACCTGGGAGAGCACCGACCGGGCCGCCGACCTCAAGTCGGCTGCGGGAGCCTGACCGCGACCAGGCGCAGCGACCGGCGACCCGCCGACGGGTCGCCGGTCGCTCGCGTCTGCGTGGACCTGCCCCTGGCCCACCTCGACCGGCCGTTCGACTATCTGGTCCCCGCCGAGCTGGACGCCCAGGCCCGGCCCGGGGTGCGGGTGAAGGTGCGCTTCGCCGGCCAACTCGTCGACGGCTGGCTGCTGGACCGGGTGGCGGAGTCCGACCACCCCCGGCTGGCGTACCTGGAGAAGGTGGTCTCGCCGGTGCCGGTGCTGGCGCCGGAGGTCGCCCGGCTGGCCCGCGCGGTCGCCGACCGGTACGCCGGCAGCCTCGCCGACGTGCTCCGGCTCGCCGTGCCGCCCCGGCACGCCCGGGTCGAGAAGGACGTCACCGCAGCCGCGCAGCTCGGCGATGCCGACGACCCGGCTGCCGCGGCTGGGACGACCGGCGATGCCGACGACCCGTCCGCCGTGGCTGCGACGACCGGCGATGCCGACGACCCGGCCGCCGCGGCTGGGACGACCGGCGATGCCGACGACCCGTCCGCCGTGGCTGCGACGACCGGCGACGCCGACGACCCGGCCACCGCGGCGCCGACCGGCGACGCCGACGGTACGGGCGGGGGAGGCGCCACCGCCGGGGCCGACCCGCCGGCCGCCGAGATGGTCGCCGGGCCGTCGTCGCAGGCGGTCGCCCGACCGTCCGCGCCGGCCGGCGGCGACCGGACCAGCGTGGACCCGCGCGGGTGGCGGGACTATCCGGCCGGGCCGGCCTTCCTGCGGGCGCTCACCGACGGGCGGGCGCCGCGCGCGGTCTGGTCCGCGCTGCCCGGGGAGGACTGGGCGGCCCGGTACGCGGACGCGGTCGCCGCCACCGTGGCCGGTGGCCGGGGCGCGCTGGTCGTGGTGGCCGACGCCCGGGACCTGGACCGCCTCGACGCCGCCCTGACCGGCACCCTCGGGCCGGGCCGGCACGTCTGCCTCTCCGCCGCGCTCGGCCCGGCCCGGCGCTACCGGGCCTTCCTCGCCGCCCTGCGGGGCGACGTGCCCGTGGTGATCGGCACCCGGGCGGCGATGTTCGCCCCGGCCGGGCGGCTCGGCCTCGTGGCGATCTGGGACGACGGCGACGACCTGCACGCCGAGCCCCGGGCGCCGTACCCGCACGCCCGGGAGGTGCTGCTCACCCGGGCCCAGCTCGGCGCGGCGGCGGCACTGGTCGGCGGGTACGCGCGCACCGCGGAGGCGCAGCTGCTGGTGGAGACCGGCTGGGCCCGTGAGGTGGTCGCCGACCGGGCGACCGTACGGGCCCGGGTGCCGGCGATCGCGCCGACCGGGGACGACCCGCAGCTGGCCCGGGACCCCGGCGCGGCCTCCGCCCGGCTGCCCAGCCTGGCCTGGACCGCCGCCCGGGACGCGCTCCGCGACGACCTGCCGGTGCTGGTCCAGGTGCCCCGCCGGGGCTACCTGCCCTCGGTCGCCTGTACCGACTGCCGGACGCCGGCCCGCTGCCCGCACTGCGCCGGGCCGCTCGCGTTGCCGGCCGCCGACGGGGTGCCCGCCTGCCGCTGGTGCGGCCGGGTCGTCGCCGCGTACGCCTGCCCGGAGTGCGGTGGACGGCGGCTGCGCGCCGCGGTCACCGGCGCCCGGCGGACTGCTGAGGAGTTGGGGCGCGCCTTCCCGGGGGTGCCGGTCCGCACCTCCGGGCGGGAGGAGGTGCTGAGCACGGTGCTGGGCGGGGCGGGCGTGGTGGTTGCCACGCCGGGCGCGGAGCCGGTCGCCGAGGGTGGCTACGGGGCGGTGCTGCTGCTCGACTCGTGGGCGCTGCTCACCCGGGCCGACCTGCGGGCCGGGGAGGAGGCGCTGCGCCGCTGGCTGGCCGCGGCCGCGCTGGCCCGCCCGGGCGCGACGGGCGGCCGGGTGGTGGTGGTCGCCGACGGCGCCCTCGCCCCGGTGCAGGCCCTGCTGCGCTGGGACGCGGCCTGGTTCGCCGTCCGGGAACTGGCCGAGCGCCGTGAGCTGGGTTTCCCCCCGGCGGTACGGATGGCCAGCGTCACCGGTGTGGCGGACGCGGTGGCGGACCTGCTCGCCGGGGCCCGGCTGCCGGACGGCGCGGAGGTGCTCGGTCCGGTCCCCGCCGCCGAGGGGCGGGAGCGGATGCTGGTCCGGGTGCCCCGGGCCCGGGCGGCCGCGCTCGCCGAGGCGCTGCACGCGGCGGCCGGACAACGCAGCGCCCGCAAGGCCGCCGACCCGGTCCGCCTCCAGGTGGACCCGCTCAGCCTCTTCTGATCACCCCGCACCCCGCCTCCCACCGCCCCGCGCTCCGCCGGCCGCGCCGCTCGCCACGAGGCAGACCGAGGCACGCCCGGGAAGCGTGGCCGTCCGGCGTCGGATGGCCACGCTTTCCGGGAATCTTCGGGTGTTTCGGCAGTTCCGCAGAGGCGTGCCGCACACCTCGTCCGGCAAATGGGTAGAGACTGCGTGATAGCATCGCCCGTCATGCCCGGGGGCGCGACGCAGGCGAGAGCGCGGTGACGACGGCGTCAGGTCGTGGCGCGGCGTCAGGCGCGCCGAGCTGGGGTTGTCGGGGGCGACGCCAAATCGATGATGTCAATCAGCCGGTGAGCAGGGGTGGACCAGTCGTGACCGTCCGTCAATCGATCGTCTTCAACGGTGACCTCGGCAGCGGCAAGAGCACCGTCTCCGTCGAGATCGCCAAGCGGCTGGGGCTGCGCCGGGTCAGCGTCGGTGACCTCTACCGGCAGATGGCCCAGGAGCGGCAGATGACCGCCCTCCAGCTCAACCTGCACGCCGAGCTGGACCGGGCCGTCGACGGGTACGTCGACCAGCTCCAGCGGGACATCGCCGCCTCCGGTGAGCGCCTGGTGATGGACTCCCGGCTGGCCTGGCACTTCTTCACCGACGCGCTCAAGGTGCACATGATCACCGAGCCGACCGAGGCGGCCCGGCGGGTGCTGGCCCGCCCGTCCGGCCCGGCCGAGAGCTACGCCTCGCTGGAGGAGGCCCGGGCCAAGCTCCGGGAGCGCAGCGAGAGCGAGCGCGGCCGGTTCCTGGTCCGGTACGGCGTCGACAAGGCGCGGCTGCGCAACTACGACCTGATCTGCGACACCACCCGGGCCACCCCGGAGCAGGTGATCCAGCACGTCATCGACGTGTTCGAGGGGCGGCTCGGCGAGGACGTGCTGCGTGAGGGCCAGCCGTTGCTGCTGCTGGACCCGGCCCGGGTCTACCCGACCGAGGACATCGCCACGCTGCGGGGCCTCTGGGACTCCGAGTTCGTCGGTGACGTGGCCGAGGCCGGCGACGAGGCCCTGGAGCCGCTCACCATCGGCTACACCGGGGAGTACTTCTTCGTGGTCGACGGACACCGCCGGCTCAGCGCCGCCCTGCAGAACGGCTTTCCGCTGGTGCCCGCCAAGCTGGTCGCCGAGGTCGACGAGCCGGTCGTCGGCGGGATGAGCGCGGTCGACTACTTCGCCGCCCAGGTCAATCCCAGCCTGATCCACGACTGGGCGGCCGCCCACGGGATCGCGCTGCCGCTGCCCGAGCACGCCCTGCTCGGTGGGGACGCGGTGCTGGCCGGGGAGCCGGGCGCCGGCGCCTGAGCAGGGGGCGGCGTCCTGGCCGGGCCGCCCGAGCGCCGGGTCCGGCTCACCCCGCGCGGCTACGCCACCCTGCCCGTCACCCTCGGTGACGGCGTCACCGAGGGTGACGGGTCGCCGGGCGCCGATCGCGGTACGCCGGCCGGGGCGGCAGGGACGACTCCGTAGACTGGTACGGCACCACTCGTTTCAGACAAGGAGCCACTCCGCGTGACCGTTCAGCCCATCCGTCTGTTCGGGGATCCGGTGCTGCGCACGCCGGCCGACCGGGTCGTCGACTTCGACGCCGAGCTGCGCAAGCTGATCGCCGACCTGACCGACACGATGCGCGAGCAGAACGGTGCCGGCCTGGCCGCGCCGCAGCTCGGGGTGGGCCTGCGGGTGTTCACCTTCGACGTCGACGACGTCCTCGGGCACCTGGTGAACCCGGTGCTGGAGTTCCCCGACGAGGAGGAGCAGGACGGCCCGGAGGGCTGCCTGTCCATCCCCGGGCTCTACTTCGACACCAAGCGCCGGCAGAACGTCATCGCCAAGGGCTTCAACGGCTACGGGGATCCGCTGCAGATCGTCGGCACCGGCCTGATGGCCCGGTGCGTGCAGCACGAGACCGACCACCTCGACGGGGTGCTCTTCGTCGACCGCCTCGACCCGGCCGGCCGGAAGGCGGCCATGAAGGCGATCCGCGAGGCCGAGTGGTACGACGCGGGTGCCCCGCCGACCGTCAAGCTCAGCCCGCATGCCGCCGGCAACCCGTTCGGCCTGGGGCGGTGACCGGGTGCGTCTGATCTTCGCCGGCACGCCGGCCGTCGCCGTTCCCGCCCTGGACGCCGTCGCCGCGTCCCGTCACGAGCTGCTGGCCGTGGTGACCCGTCCTGATGCGCCCGCCGGCCGTGGCCGCGGCCTGGTCCGCTCGCCGGTCGGCGCTTGGGCCGACGCGCACGGCGTCGAGGTGCTCACCCCGGCGAAGCCGCGCGAGCCCGAGTTCCTGGACCGGCTCCGCGAGCTGGCCCCGGACTGCGTGCCGGTGGTCGCGTACGGGGCGCTGGTGCCGCCGGTGGCGCTGGAGATCCCCCGGCACGGCTGGATCAACCTGCACTTCTCGCTGCTCCCCGCCTGGCGGGGCGCGGCCCCCGTGCAGCACGCGGTGTTGCACGGCGACGAGGTGACCGGCGCCAGCGTCTTCCAGTTGGAGGCGGGGCTGGACACCGGCCCGGTGTATGGCACGCTCACCGACGAGATCCGCCCCACCGACACCTCCGGGGATCTGCTGGAGCGGCTCGCCTACGCGGGCGCGGGCCTGCTGGTGGGCGTCCTCGACGCGCTCGAGGACGGGACCGCCCGGGCCGAGCCGCAGCCCGCCGACGGGGTGTCCCTCGCGCCGAAGCTGACCGTCGAGGACGCCCGGGTCCGCTGGGCCGACCCGGCGTTCGCCGTGGACCGGCGGATCCGCGCCTGCACCCCGGCCCCCGGCCCGTGGACGACCTTCCGCGGCGACCGGGTGAAGCTCGGCCCGGTCACCCCGGTGGCCGGTGGCCCGGAGCTGAAGCCCGGCGAACTGCTGGTCGAGAAGTCCCGCGTGCTGGCCGGCACGGCCACCGTCCCGGTGCGGCTCGATGAGGTGCGGGCGGCCGGCAAGAAGGCCATGTCGGCGAGCGACTGGGCGCGCGGCGCCCGGGTCGTCGCCGGCGAGGAGTTCGCGTGACGGGGCCGTCCGAGCCCCGGGACGAGCGCTTCTCCACCGGCGGGCCGCGCGGCGGGTCGGCCCGGCCGCCCGCCGGTGACCGCGCGGGACGGCCCCGCGACGGCGAGCCCTCCGGTGGTGGCGAGCGCGGCCCGCGGTACGCCTCCGACGACGCCGGCCGCTCCGGCGGTGGGCGCGGTGCGGGGCGGTACCCCGGTCCCGAGCGCTCCCGAGAGGGCCGCCGGCCCGTCGGCGGCGAGCGGGCCGAGCGCCCGGCCCGGCCGGGGGAGCGGTCGCCTCGCGAGGGGCGCTTCGGCGCCGGCCGCCGGCCCGGCCGGCCGGCCGTCGACCTGCCGCGGCACGTGGCGTACCAGGCGATCGCGGCGGTGCACCGGGACGACGCGTACGCCAACCTGGTGCTGCCGGCCATGCTGCGCGACGAGGGGATGGCCGGCCGGGACGCCGCCTTCGCCACCGAGTTGACCTACGGCACGCTGCGGCACACCGGCACCCTGGACGCGATCATCACCGACGCCGCCGGCCGGGACGTGCAGCGGATCGACCCGCCGGTGCGGGACGCGCTGCGGCTCGGGGCGTACCAGCTGCTGCACACCCGGGTCCCGGCGCACGCGGCGGTCTCCTCGACCGTGGACCTGGTCCGGGCGGTCGGCCCGGGCGCCACCGGCTTCGCCAACGCGGTGCTCCGCGAGGTGGCCACCCGCGACCTCGACGGCTGGGTGACGAAGCTCGCCCCGTCGGAGCAGACCGACCCGATCGGGCACCTGGCACTGGCGTACAGCCATCCGCAGTGGATCGTCCGGGCCTTCGCCGAGGCGCTCGGCGGTGATCTGGGTGAGACGAGGCGGCTGCTCATCGAGGACAACGAGCGTCCCCCGGTGCATCTGTGCGCCCGGCCCGGTCTGGTCGACCCGATCGAGCTGGCCGACGAGGTCGGCGGGGCGCCGGGTGCCTTCTCGCCGTACGCCGTCTATCTGCCCGGCGGTGCGCCGGGGGAGCTGCCGGCGCTGGCCGAGGGACGCGCCCACGTCCAGGACGAGGGCTCCCAGCTGGTGGCGAACGCCCTGGCGGTCGCGCCGCTGGACGGCCCGGACGGCCGCTGGCTGGACCTGTGCGCCGGGCCCGGCGGTAAGGCCGGCCTGCTCGGCGCCCTCGCCGCGCAGCGCGGCGCCCGGCTCACCGCGGTCGAGGTGGCCGAGCACCGGGCGCGGCTGGTCGCGCAGGCCACCCGGGGCCTGCCGGTGAACGTGCTGAACACCGACGGGCGGACGGTCGGCTCGGATCCGAAGCTGCCCGAGGACCACTTCGACCGGGTGCTGGTCGACGCCCCGTGCACCGGGCTCGGTTCGCTGCGTCGGCGGCCCGAGTCCCGCTGGCGCCGGCAGCCGTCCGACCTGCCGCCGCTGACCCGCCTGCAGCGGGAACTGCTCACCGCGGCGCTGCGCGCGGTCCGTCCGGGCGGGCTGGTCGCGTACGTGACCTGCTCGCCGCACATCGTGGAGACGCACGTGACGGTGACCGAGGCGTCCCGCCGGGCGGGGTTCCCGGTCGACTTCGTCGACGCCCGGCCGCTGCTGCCAGCGGGTATGCCGGGGCTCGGGGACGGGCCGACCGTGCAGCTGTGGCCGCATCGGCACGGCACCGACGCGATGTTCCTGGCGGTGCTGCGGCGGGGCTGAGCAGCCACGTCTGGTGCCGCCTGGGGCAGGCCCTGACCGACCTTTCCTGGGCCCCGTGCCTGCCATCCGCCGGGCCTCCGCGGCTCGGCGGGCGCGGGCGCACACCCGGCGCGCGCGGGGTGTGCATCCCGGCTGGGGAGTGGGCATGCGGGATGTGACACCCCGTTGACTATCTGATCGACGCATGTAACTGTTCCGATCACCGGTCCGTCGACGCCGAGGGCTGCACCGGAGCCCACGCGTCGCGCCCACCCCGCCCCGCCGACCCCCACGAGGAGTCCACATGAGACGCCGCACCCCGACCGCGGGCCTCACGCTCGCCCTCTTCGCCGCCGTGACGGCGACGCTGGCCGGTGCCCCCGCCTCCGCCGTCCCCGCGCCGGTGGCCGCCGCGCCGGCCCTCGCCGCGCCGGACATCTCGGTGACCAACGTGCAGGCCCACCTCACCCAGTTCAACACCATCGCCACCAGCAACGGGGGCAACCGGCGGGCCGGCTCGGCCGGCTACACCGCCTCGGTCGCCTACGTGAAGGGCAAGCTCCAGGCGGCCGGCTACACCGTCACCGAGCAGACCTGCACCACCTGCACCTACCCCGGCAGCAACCTGATCGCCGAGTGGCCGCAGGGCCCCGCCGACCAGGTGGTCATGTTCGGCGCCCACCTGGACGGCGTCTCCGCCGGCCCGGGGATCAACGACAACGGCTCCGGCTCGGCGACCCTGCTGGAGAACGCGCTGGTGCTCGCCGCGCAGAACCCGACCATGACCAAGCGGGTCCGGATCGCCTGGTGGAACGGCGAGGAGCAGGGCCTGCAGGGCTCGAAGCACTACGTCAACCAGCTGACCACCACCCAGCGGGGCTACATCAAGGGCTACTACAACTTCGACATGGTCGCCTCGCCCAATGGCGGCTACTTCATCAACCGGGTCACCTCCACCACGGCCGCCCCGCTGAAGGCGTACTGGGACTCGCTCAACCTCCAGCCGGAGGAGAACACCGAGGGACAGGGCCGGTCCGACGACTACTCGTTCGCCAACGCCGGCATCCCCACCTCCGGCTACGCGGCGGGCGCCAGCTACACCAAGACCGCGGCGCAGGCCAGCAAGTGGGGCGGCACCGCGGGGGCGGCGTACGACGGCTGCTACCACCGCTCCTGCGACACCACGAGCAACATCAACGCGACCATCCTCAACCGCGCCGCGGACGGGATCGCGTACGCGATCTGGCAGCTCGCGGTCGGCGGCACCCCGACCAACGACTTCTCCGTCGCGGTGAGCCCAACCTCGGGCAGCGTGGCCCGGGGCGGTACCACCACCGCGACCGTCAGCACCGCCACCACCAGCGGCAGCGCCCAGACGGTCAGCCTCTCCGCCACCGGCGCGCCGAGCGGGGTCACCGTCTCGTTCAGCCCGTCCTCGGTCACCTCGGGCGGCTCGGCCACGATGACCGTCTCCGCCTCGTCGACCGCCGCCGCCGGCACCTGGACCATCACGGTGACCGGCACCGGCTCGGTCACCCACAGCACCAGCTACACCCTCACCGTGACCGGCACCGGCGGCTGCGTCGGCGGGCAGCTCATCGGCAACAGCAGCTTCGAGTCGGGCACCACCCCGTGGACCGCCAGCTCGGGCGTGATCACCAGCTCGTCGAGCCAGCCGGCGCGCACCGGGTCGTACAAGGCGTGGCTGGACGGGTACGGCACCAGCCACACCGACACGCTCTCGCAGTCGGTGACCCTCCCGACCGGCTGCGCCAGCTACACGCTGGCCTTCTGGCTGCACATCGACACCGCCGAGACCACCACGACGACGGCGTACGACAAGCTGACCGTGCAGGTCGGCACGACCACGCTGGCGACGTACTCGAACCTGAACGCCGCCGGCGGCTACCAGCAGCGCACGTTCAACCTGGCCGGGTACGCCGGGCAGACGGTGACGCTGAAGTGGACCGGCGTGGAGGACGCCTCCCTGCAGACCAGCTTCGTCGTGGACGACGTGACGCTGCAGGTCGGCTGACCGGTCGACGGGGCGGGACCGACCGCGGTCGGCCCCGCCCCGCGCGGCTCACCGGACCGGCAGGGCCTTGCTGCCGGCGCCCTTCAGCGACTTCGTCAGCGTGCGGTCCGACACCCAGAGGAAGCACTGCACGCCCCGGTCGCCGTTCGTCCACTCCTCGTCGAAGGGGTGGTAGATGATCGTGCCGGACCGGTACTGCATGTCGCTGTTGTTCGGCACCTTGACGTACTTCGCGATCAGCCCCTGGCACGCCTTGTGCGCCCGCAGGGAGGTGCGCTTGAACTCGGCGTACGTGATGTCGGGGAACTGGTAGACCCCGACGAACTCGGCGTGGTGCTTGGCCGTGCAGGCGACCGGCTGCATCTGCTCGATGTCGTCCTTCTTGAGCTTCGGGTTGTAGCAGCCCAGGGTCAGCGGGGATCCCGGCGCCAGGGCGCCGCGCAGGCTGGCGGAGCGGGCGGTCACGCTGCGGTCGTCCAGGCTGGCCACCTCGGAGAGGTCGCAGCGGAACCAGCGGGCCCCGCCGGCCCAGGCCGACGGCGACGGGAAGACGACGGAGAGTTGCAGCCGTCCCGACCGCCAGTCGGCTCCGACCGCCTTGCTGACCCGCCCGTCACACTCCGCGTGCGCGGTCCGCATCCCGGTGGACCCGGCGCGCGGGGGTGCCCCCCGGTCGGCGTCCGGGCCGGTCAGCGTGCCCACGTGTAGCGTCTCGCTGCGGTGCGACGCGGTGCAGTCGACCGGGTTGTAGCCGCTGAGGTAGCCGATGTCCTGGATCGTGGGATGGCAGACCCCGGCCTCCGGCAGGAAGGCCTTGGCCGCCGGAGCGGCGGGCCAGTCGTCGGTCAGGTCCCGGTCCACCCCCGCCGGCGCGCCGCATCCGGCGAGCGCCAGTGCCACCGTCATGCCGACGGCGAGCGCCGTCCCCCATCGCCGCATCGCGCACCGACCTCCCCGTCGCGGACCGCCTGCGTCGACCGTTTCCGGCTCGGCGCGCGCCGCGCCGCGACCCCGGAACGGTCGACTGCCACGGCGGTGCAGCATACGGCACCGGCGCTCAGATTACGGGGAGTCCCTCCGGGCCGATTGTCGTGACCGTCCCTGTTGGAGTGTTGCCCGGTCGTTCGGCCGGTGGCGGATGGCCTTTCGTGCCGAGTTCCCGCATTCGACGGGTTGGCGCCGCACCGGGGGTCACGTCTGGATCACAGGGAGTCTCCGTCGGTGCCGCGGTGCGGACGGCGGGTGACCGCGTTCGTACACTGGCCCCGTGACCGTACCGCCGCAGATCGTCGCGCCCAGCATCCTGGCCGCCGATTTCGCCCGCCTCGCCGACGAGGTCCGCGCCGTCGAGCACGCCGCCGACTGGTTGCACGTGGACGTGATGGACAACCACTTCGTGCCGAACCTGACCATCGGGCTGCCGGTGGTGCAGAGCCTGCGCGCGGTGACCGAGCTGCCCTTCGACGTGCACCTGATGATCGAGGACCCGCGCCGCTGGGCCCCCGGGTACGCCGACGCCGGCGCGTACAACGTCACCTTCCACGCCGAGGCGTGCGACGACCCGGTGGCGCTGGCCAAGGACCTCCGCTCGGCCGGCGCGAAGGCGGGGCTGGCCGTCGACCGGGACACCCCGATCGAGCCGTACCTGGAGCTGCTGCCCAGCTTCGACACGTTGCTGATCATGACGATCAAGGCCGGCTTCGGCGGCCAGCGGTTCATCCCGCAACTGCTCGACAAGGTGCGTACCGCCCGGGAGCACGTCGACAGCGGCCACCTCGAGCTGCGGATCGAGGTCGACGGCGGGATCGCCGCCGACACCATCGAGCAGGCCGCCGCGGCGGGTGCCGACGCCTTCGTCGCGGGCACCGCGGTCTACGGCGCCGACGATCCCGCGGAGGCGGTACGCCGCCTGCGCGCCCTGGCGGAACGCGCGGCCCCCGGGGCCTGACGTGGACCCGGCCGGTGAGCGACCCGACGTCATCCTGGTCGTCGACGACGACGAGGACATCGCCCGTTTCGTCGAGTTCAACCTGCGCCTGCACGGTTTCGAGGTGCTGCACGCCAGTGACGGCCAGGAGGCCCTGGACGTCATCGAGCAGCAGCGGCCCGACCTGGCCGTGGTGGATCTCATGATGCCCCGGATCGACGGCCTGGAGCTGACCCGGCGGCTACGCGCCGACCCGATGACCTCGGCCCTCCCGGTGATCATGCTGACCGCCAAGGGGATGACCTCCGACAAGGTCAACGGCCTCAGCGCGGGCGCCGACGACTACCTGGTGAAACCCTTCGACACCGCCGAACTGGTCGCCCGGGTGAGCTCCACGCTGCGCCGCAACAAGGAGTTCCGCGAGGTCTCCCCGCTGACCGGGCTGCCCGGCAACAGCCGGATCCGGCGGGAGATCAGCGACCGGGTGCGCAACGGCGCCGACTACGCCGTCGGGTACATCGACATCGACCGGTTCAAGAGCGTCAACGACCGGTACGGCTTCGTCCGCGGCGACGAGTTCATCTCCGCGCTGGCCCGCAGCCTGCACCGGGCGGTGGTGTCGATCGGCCTGCCGCCGGCCTTCCTCGGCCACGTCGGCGGTGACGACTTCGTCATTGTCTGCACCCCCGAGCAGGTCCGCCCGCTGACCTTCCGGGCGGTGGAGGACTTCGAGAAGGCCGCCGACGCCCTCTACGACCCGATCGACCGGGAGCGCGGCTTCGTCGAGCTGAAGGACCGGCGGGGCAACATCCGCCGGGCCGCCCTGGTCACCCTCTCCATCGGGGTCTCCCTCTCCGATCCCGGGAAGCGCTTCACCAACCCCCTGGAGGCGATCGCCGTCGCCTCCGAGATGAAGACGGTCGCCAAGAGCCAACCCGGGTCGTACGTCGCGGTCGACCGCAGGCGCGGCGTTACGTGATCGTGCGGTCTTCCCTGTGAAGTACCTCGCCTATGTGGCGCGGCCCCCCACCCGGCGTGTAAGACTTCCGATGTACCCACCACGCGCTGGCGGGGCTCGGTGAAATTCCGAACCGGCGGTGATCCACGGTCCGACCGTGGTAAGCCCGCGACCCGGACGGCTCTGCCGCCCGGTGGACCTGGTGAGAATCCGGGGCCGACGGTTGGGGCGCGGCTCGTCCGCCCCCAGACAGTCCGGATGGGAGACAGCGCGCGGGACGGGGAGGCCCCTGCCGGCCGCTGACACCCTCAGCCGCCGCGTGGGCTTCTCCGGGGTCGGCGCTGCCGTCCCCGGATCTCCGCCGCCGCGTGTCCGCGGCATCCGTGCCGACTCCCAGCCCCGCCCGCGCGCGACCGGCGAGCGAGAGGGCAGGGGCAGGCGATGGCGAGCGTCTCCGTCGACGAGGCGATGCGTCGTGCGATCGTGCTGGCCGCCCGCGGTCTCGGCACCACCAGCCCCAACCCGGTGGTCGGCTGCGTGCTCCTCGACGCGGCCGGCGAGATCGTCGGCGAGGGATTCCACGCGTACGCGGGCGGCCCGCACGCCGAGATCGTCGCCCTCGCCCAGGCCGGCACGCGGGCCCGCGGCGGCACCGCCGTGGTCACCCTGGAACCCTGCGACCACACCGGCCGCACCGGCCCCTGCAGCCACGCGCTCATCGCCGCCGGGGTCGCCCGGGTGGTGGTCGCCGCCCCGGACCCCAACCCGGTCGCCTCCGGCGGCGCGGCCACCCTGCGCGCCGCCGGGATCCAGGTCGAGACGGGGGTACGCGCCGAGGAGGCCGAGGCCGGCAACGTCGCCTGGCTCACCTCGATGCGCCGCGGCTGGCCGTACCTGATCTGGAAGTACGCCGCCACGTTGGACGGGCGCTCGGCGGCGGCCGACGGCACCAGCATGTGGATCACCTCCGAGGCGGCCCGGATCGACGTGCACGCGCTGCGCGGCACCGTCGACGCGGTGATCGCCGGAGTGGGCACCGTGCTCGCCGACGACCCCCGGCTCACCGCCCGCAACCTGCGCGACGGCACCCTCGCCATCCGGCAGCCGCTGCGCGTGGTGGTGGACAGCTCGGGGCGTACCCCGGCCGACGCCCGGGTCCGCGACGGCGCCTCCCGGACCTGGATCGCCACCGCCGCGGAGGTCGGGGCCGGCCCGGACGGCCGGGTCGACCTGCCGGCGCTGCTCGCCGAGCTGCACCACCGCGGCGTGCGGGCCGCCCTGCTGGAGGGCGGTCCACGGCTGGCCGGCGCGTTCCTCGCCGCCGGCCTGGTCGACAAGGTCGTCGGGTACGTCGCGCCGAAGCTGCTCGGCGCCGGCCCGACCGCGCTGCTCGACGCGGGCGTGACGACCATCGCCGACGCCATCGATCTGGAGATCACCGACGTTACGCAGGTCGGCCCCGACCTGCGGATCACCGCGCTGCCCCGGAAGAGGGAGGGCTGAATGTTCACCGGCATCGTCGAGGAGCTGGGTGAGGTGGTCCGGACCACCGAGACCGGAGGCGACTCCGCGCTGGTCGCCATCCGTGGCCCGCTGGTCACCTCGGACGCCCGGCACGGCGACTCCATCGCCGTCAACGGGGTCTGTCTGACCGTGGTCGACGTCGACGGCGGCGTCTTCACCGCCGACGTGATGGGGGAGACCCTGCGGCGCACCGCGCTCGGCGCGTTGCGCCCGGGCGACCCGGTCAACCTGGAGCGGGCCGCCGCGCTCGGCAGCCGGCTCGGCGGGCACCTGGTGCAGGGGCACGTCGACGGGGTGGGCGAGATCGTCGCCCGGGAGCCGGCCGCCCAGTGGGAGACGGTCCGCTTCCGGCTCCCCGCCGCGCTCTCCCGGTACGTGGTGGAGAAGGGCTCGATCACCGTCGACGGCGTCTCGCTGACCGTCGCCGACGTCGGTGCCGACTGGTTCGCGGTCGGGCTGATCCCCACCACCCTCAAACTCACCACGCTCGGCGCCAAGGGGCCCGGCGACCCGGTGAACCTCGAGGTGGACGTGCTGGCCAAGTACGTCGAGCGGCTGCTCGCCGGTGGCGCGCCCGGCCCGGGCGGTGACCGCTGATGGGCCCGCTCGGCTGGCTGCTCGACGCGCAGCTCCAGGTCGCCGGTTCGCCGGTGCTGGTCCGGGAGATCGTCGGCAACGTCTTCGGCCTCGCCTCGGCGCTGCTCGGGCTGCGCCGGCTGGTCTGGGCCTGGCCGATCGGCATGATCGGCAACGCCCTGCTGTTCACCGTCTTCCTCGGCGGGGTCTTCGCCACGCCGCAGGCGCACGACCTCTACGGCCAGGCCGGCCGGCAGGTCTTCTTCTTCGCGGTGAGCCTGTACGGCTGGTGGCGCTGGTCGCGCAACCGTCGGGCCGGCGGCGGGGAGCAGCCGGCGGTCGTCCCGCGTTGGGCCACCGGCCGGGAGCGGCTCGGTCTGCTCGCCGCCGCGCTGGTCGGCACGGCCGCCGCGTACCCGGTGCTGGCCGCGCTCGGCTCGTGGGGGCCGCTGCCGGACGCCTGGATCCTGGTCGGCAGCCTGCTCGCCACGTACGGCATGGCCCGCGGCTGGGTGGAGTTCTGGCTGGTCTGGATCGCCGTCGACGCGGTCGGCGTACCGCTGCTGCTGCGCGGCGGCTTCTATCCGTCGGCCGCCATGTACCTGGTCTACGGCGGGTTCTGCGTAGCCGGCCTGGCCGCCTGGTGGCGCGCCTCCCGGGCCGTCCCGCCCGCCCCCACCCCGATCCCGCCGAGGTACTCGGAGGCCGTGGCATGACCAGCTTTGGGAGCATCGAGCAGGCGGTGGCGGACATCGCCGCCGGCCGGCCGGTCGTCGTGGTCGACGACGAGGACCGGGAGAACGAGGGCGACCTGATCTTCGCGGCCGAGCTGGCCACGCCGGAGCTGGTCGCGTTCATGGTCCGCTACACGTCCGGCTACATCTGCGTACCGCTGACCGAGAGCGAGTGCGACCGGCTGGACCTGCCGCCCATGCACCACACCAACCAGGACCGGCGGGGCACCGCGTACACGGTGACCGTGGACGCCCGGGAGGGGGTCAGCACGGGGATCTCCGCGGCCGACCGGTCGCACACCATCCGGCTGCTCGCCGACGCGGCGACCGACCCGACCGACCTGGCCCGTCCCGGGCACGTGGTGCCGCTGCGGGCCCGCGACGGCGGGGTGCTGCGCCGGCCCGGGCACACCGAGGCGGCGGTCGACCTGACCCGGCTGGCCGGGCTGCGTCCGGCCGGGGTGCTGTGCGAGCTGGTCAACGACGACGGCACCATGATGCGCCTGCCCGACCTGGAGAAGTTCTGCGCCGAGCACGGGCTGACCCTGGTCACCATCGCCGACCTGATCGCCCACCGGCGGCGTACCGAGAAGCAGGTGGAGCAGGTCGCCGTGGCGCGGATGCCCACCCCGTACGGGGTGTTCCGGGCGCTCGGCTACCGCAGCGAGCACGACCCGGCCGAGCATGTCGCGCTGGTCATGGGCGACCTCGGCGACGGGCGGGACGTGCTGGTCCGGGTGCACTCCGAGTGCCTCACCGGGGATGTCTTCGGCTCGCTGCGCTGCGACTGCGGCCCGCAGTTGCAGGCCGCCCTGGCCCGGGTGGCCCAGGAGGGCCGCGGCGTGGTGCTCTACGTGCGCGGGCACGAGGGGCGCGGCATCGGCCTGCTGCACAAGCTGCGCGCGTACGAGCTCCAGGACCAAGGCCGGGACACCGTGGACGCGAACCTCGACCTGGGGCTGCCCGCCGACGCCCGGGACTACGGGACCGGCGCGCAGATCCTCTACGACCTCGGCGTCCGCTCGATGCGGCTGCTGACCAACAACCCGGCCAAGCGGGCCGGCCTGGAAGGGTACGGCCTCACGGTGAGCGGCCGCGAGGGGCTGCCCGTGCGGTCCAACCCGGAGAACGTGCGTTACCTGCGGACCAAGCGGGACCGGATGGGCCACCTCCTGGAGGGGCTGGACGAGGTGACCGAGGCGCCGATGGGCCGCCCGGTCGCCGGTGACGAGATCGGAGCGTAGGCATGGCGGGTTTCGGGGAACCGGGCGTCACCTCGGTGGACGCGGCCGGGCTCACCGTCGGCATCGTGGCCGCGCGCTGGCACGGCGACCTCACCGACCACATGGTCGACCGGGCGGTCGCCGCCGCCGAGGCGTGCGGCGCGCGGGCCGTGGTGGCCCGGGTGGCCGGATCGGTGGAGCTGCCCGTGGTGGCCCAGGCGATGGCCCGCCGGTACGACGTGGTGGTCGCCCTCGGCGTGGTGGTCCGGGGCGCCACGGCGCACTTCGACTACGTCTGCAAGTCGGTGACGGAGGGGCTGACCCGGGTCGCGCTCGACGAGGGCAAGCCGGTGGCGCACGGGGTGCTCACCGTGGAGACCATCGAGCAGGCCCGGGACCGGGCCGGGCTGCCCGGCTCGGCGGAGGACAAGGGCTGGGCGGCCACGGTCGCGGCGCTGGACGCCGCCCTGGCCATCCGCGGCCTCGACGCCACCAACGGCCACCGGGTCGGCTTCGGCGGCTGACGCCGCCGCCCCGCAGGCCGCCCCGACGTGACCGGCCGCGGAATCGCCGAGATGGCGGTGTCCAGGACGTCCGGACACCGCCACCTCGCCGACCCGCAGTGGAGCTAGCCCGCGGTCGCCGACGGCGAGCCGACGGTGAGCGGCGTGGGCGCCGCCCCTTGCGGCGTGGCGGCGGGCGGGGTGAGGCGGCGGCCGGTGAGCAGGTAGCCGGCCGCGGCCACCAGCAGCGCGCCGATCACCCCGTACAGCAGCCGGTAGTCGACCAGGCCGACCAGGAGCGCGCCCGCCCCGATCGCCACCGCCTGCGGGCCGCTGGCCAACGCGTCCAGCGCGGCCGAGACCCGGCCGACCAGGTCCGCTGGGGTACGCCGCTGGATCAGCGTCATCGTGCCCACCATCGCGGCCGGCAGCCCGAGCCCGATCAGCACGCTGGCGGTGACGGCGAGCCCCAGGGCCGGCCGGACCAGGGCCAGGCTGCCGGCGGCCAGAGCGGCCACGCCGAGCGCCATGGTGCCCAGTTCCCCGAGCCGGCGCACCAGCGCCGCCGAGGCGAGGCCGCCGACCAGCCCGCCTATCCCCTGGAGCGAGACCAGCACCCCCAGGAAGGCCGGCTCCCGGCCGAGCCCCTGGTCGACGTACGCGAACCACAGCGTCTCCCCGAACCCGAGCCCGATGGTGGCGACCACCACCGCCATCAGTGCCCGGCGCAGCGCGGGCTCGGCCATCAGGTGCCGGACCCCGGCGACCAGGGCACCGCGCCCGCCGGCGGCTAGCACGTCGGCTCCGCCCGGGGGCGCCGCCCCGGTCGGCGCGGCGCCGGGGTCGCCGCCGGCCGCCGGCCCGAACCCGTCACCCGTGCCCGCAGCCGGAGCCGGAGCGCGGCTCAGCCCCAGCCCGACCGCGCCGGCCACCAGGAAGCCGAGCGCGCAGGTGGCGGCCAGCGCCGGTCCGCCGAGCAGCACGTAGAGGCCGGCACCGAGCAGCGGACCGGCCAGCCGCAGCCCCTGCTTGACGGTCTGGGACGCGCCGTTGGCGTCGGGCAGCAGCTCGGCCGGGACCAACTCCTGCACGAGCGCGGTGATCGTCGCGCCGAGCGCGATGTAGGAAAGCCCGTAGCCGGCGGCGACCGCGTACACGATCCAGAGCCGGCCGTCGTCGCGGACCGCCAGCAGCGGCAGCAGCAGCACGGCGGTGGCCACGTTGAGCGCCACGAAGAGCGTTCGGCGGGGCGCCCGGTCGACCACCCAGCCGACGAGCGGGGCCAGCACCATCGGCGCGGTCAGCGCGACGAAGGTGGCGCCGGCCAGCCCGTCGGAGCCGGTCAGCTCCTTCACCCACACGGCCAGGGCCAGGAGGAGGACCGACTCGGCGACCATGCTGACCGTCAACGCGATGAAGAACAGCCGGAAGTCCGGCCGGCGCAGCAGGTGTCTCATCGTTGCCCGTTCCGCTCCGCGTCGGCGTCGCCGACGACCGGCCCGTGTTCCGTGTCCTGCCCGGCGTCGGCGCCACCGACGACCGGCCCGTCGACCTCGGGTACGCCCCACGCCATCAGCCGCACCGGCCGGGAACCCGGCGGGCGGGCCGCCGGGTCGGTGAGCCGGTCCAGATGGCGCCCGAACAGCGACCGGAGCTCCTCCTTCAGCTCGCCGAGCTCGTCGGCGGTGTACCAGCCGATGAACTGGTTGAAGAAGCCGGCGTCCCGCCAGGCGGGGGACTGCTGCCGGCGGACGGCCATCCAGTCCCGGAGCTTGCGGTATTCCAGGTCGAGCAGGACCTGGGCGGCCGCGTCACCGGCCCGCGCCAGCTCCGGGCTCTCCTCGCCCTCGCCCCACCGGTGCCCGTCGGTGACCAGCCGCCACGGTCGCTGCCGCCCGGTGCCGCCGCCGGCCTCGGCGACGAAGCCGTACCGGGCGAGCTGACGCAGGTGCCAGGAGCAGTTCGCCGGGCTCTCGCCGACCCGCTCGGCCACCTCGGTCGCGGTCAGCGGGCCGTACAGGCCGACGGCGTCGAGGATGCGCAGTCGCAACGGGTGCGCCAGGGCGCGGAGGGTGTCGACGTCGGTGATCTCGCGGGGCTGCTCGGCCATGGTTCGAAGCGTACCTTTCGAAAGGCGACCTTCGAAAGTCCTGTTTCCATGATGTTCGTGACTGACTTCCGACATGACGACCGTGCGGTACGTGGGATCTGCCCCGGCTGCGCGTGGCGTACCGGGCCTGGGGCCGGCCTGCCCCGGTCCGCGCGTTCCTCGCCTTACCGCACGCTGAGCCGGCCCCGGCCGCCCCTGGCCGTCAGAGCCGGCCGGCCTCGATGATTCGGCTGAGGAACTGCCGGGTACGCGGCTGTGTCGGCTCGCCGAGCACCTGCGCCGGCGGCCCGGCCTCCACCACCCGGCCCCCGTCGAGGAAGCAGACCTGGTCGGCGACCTCGCGGGCGAACCCCATCTCGTGGGTGGCCAGCACCATAGTCATCCCATCGGCCTTGAGGTCGCGGATCATCGTCAGCACCTCGCCTACCAGTTCCGGGTCCAGCGCGGACGTGACCTCGTCCAGCAACATCAGCCTGGGCGAGTTGGCCAGGGCCCGGACGATCGCCACACGCTGCTGCTGCCCGCCGGAGAGCCGGTCCGGGTAGGCGTCCGCCTTCGCGCCCAACCCCACCCGGTCGAGCAGCTCCCGGGCCTGGGCGTCGGCCTCGGCCCGCGCCCGCCGGTGCACCCGCCGGGGCGCCAGGGTGATGTTCTCCAGCACGGTGAGGTGCGGGAAGAGGTTGTACGACTGGAAGACCATCCCGATCCGGCGGCGGACCAGGTCCGGGTCGACACGGGGGTCGGAGATCTCCTCCCCGTCCAGCTCGATGCTCCCGTCGTCCAGCTCCTCCAGCAGGTTGACGCAGCGCAGCAGGGTCGACTTGCCCGACCCCGACGCCCCGATCAGCGCCACCACCTGATGCTCGTCAACGGTCAGGTCGAGCCCGTCGAGCACCCCGTGGCCGCCGAACTCCTTGCGCAGCCCACGGCAGGTCAGCACCGGCATCTCAGCCTCCGGACTGGCGTCGGGCCGAGCGCAGCGTCACCCAGTCGGTGACCGCGATCAGCGGGATGGCGAGCAGCACGAACAACACCCCGGCCAGGATGTAGGGGGTGTAGTTGAAGGTCTCCGCGGTGGCGATCTGGGCGGCGCGGACCGCGTCGATCGGCCCGGCCAGGGAGACCAGGCCCACATCCTTCTGCAACGCCACCACGTCGTTGAGCAGTGGCGGGGCGACCCGGCGGACGGCCTGTGGCAGCACCACGTGCCGCATGGTCTGCCGGTAGGTCAGCCCGAGCGACCGGGCGGCGGCGAGCTGGCTGGGGTGGATCGACTCGATGCCGGCCCGGAACACCTCCGCCAGGTAGCCGCCGTAGGTGAGCACCAGCGCGAGGCCGCCGAGCACCAGCACCGGCGGCATGCCCTGCAGGCGCAGCCCGGGCACGCCGAGAGTAAGCACGTACAACACGATGATCAGCGGCAGGCCGCGGAAGGTGTATGTGTAGCCGGCCGCGAGCGCCCGCACCGGGAAGAAGACCGGGCCGCGCAGCGTCCGCAGGAGCGCGATCAGCAGCCCGAGCAGCAGCGCGCCGGCGGCGCAGCAGACCAGCAGCCGGACGTTGAGCCACAACCCGGCGAGCACCGCCGGCAGGGCATCCCGGGCGATCGAGGGGTCCAGGAACGACTCGCGGACCCGGTCCCACCCGGGCGCGCCGGTGACCGCGAGGACCAGCAGTGTGCCGAGTGCCGCCGTCGAGGAGGCGGCGACCAGCACGCTGCGCACGGTCTGCCGCCGCCGGTACGCGGTCCGCCTCAGCTGGGCGGCGGAGGGGGTGTGTTCAAGCAGGCTCACGTCAGCTCGGTCGCTCCGGCCACCTGGGCGAGCCACTTCTGCTCCAGCTGCTTGAGCGTGCCCGCCTCGTCGAGCTTGCCGATGGCCGCGTCGAGGCACGGGGTGAGCTGGGAGTTCTTGTCCAGCAGCAGCCCAAACGCCTCGGCTGCGCCGACCTGCGGTAGCTGGCCGACGATGGTGGCGTCGGTGAGTTCCGCCCCGGTGATGTAGAAGGCGGTCGGCAGGTCCACCACGAGCCCGTCGAGCTGGCCGTTCTGCAGCGCCTTCTTGGCGTCGTCGTTGCTGTTGTAGACCTGCGGCTTCGCGGTCGGCTTGATCACGTCGGTGATCGCCTGGTAGCTGGTGGTGCCGACCTGGGCGCCGAGGGTGGCGTCCTTGAGGTCGGCCAGGGTCTTCGCTCCGGCGATCTTCGAGGACTTGAGCGCGATCACAGTCTGCCGCACCCGGTAGTAGGGCGCGGAGAAGTCGACTGCCCGCTTGCGCTCCTCGGTGATGGAGAACTGGTTGACGTCGAAGTCGAAGCTCTTCGGGCCGGGAGCGATGGCGGTGTCGAACTTGACCCGCATCCAGGTGACGTCCTCGCGGGCGTACCCGAGCTGCTCCGCCACCGCGTACGCGACGGCGGCCTCGAAGCCCTCGCCGTTCTCCGGCTTGTTCTCGCGGAACCACGGCTCGTACGCCGGCTCGTCAGTGGCGATGGTGAGTTTGCCCGGGGTCCGCGTCGGCAGGCTGTCCTTGGCGCAGGACGCCGCGGCCGCGCCGGTGGGGCTGGCGGTGGTGGTCTTCCCGTCGTCCTGTGGGGCGCAGCCGGCCACCGTGACGGCGGTGGCGGCGGCGAGGGTGAGCGCGACGATCCGTGAGCTGCTGGCCATGGCGGACAGCGTAGAGCCAGGCGCGTTCGGGGCCGAAGCGTGTCCCACCGTGGTGGTAGGGAATTCCGTCACACCGGTCCGCGCGCCGTCCCGGCCGGTGGGCCCGGCCCGACCCGCCGCACGCGGCCCGGCCGGTGAACTGGAAGAATCGCCTTCCGTGAAGACGTTCGAGGAGTTGTTCGCCGAGCTGCAGGCCAAGGCCGCTGCCGGCACCCCGGGCTCGGGCACGGTCGCCGCGCTCGAGAAGGGGGTGCACTTCATCGGCAAGAAGGTGGTCGAGGAGGCGGCCGAGTCGTGGATGGCCGCTGAGCACGAGGGGCCGGAGCGGGCCGCCGAGGAGATCTCCCAGCTGCTCTACCAGGCCCAGGTGCTGATGCTCGCCACCGGTCTCGAGCTCAAGGACGTCTACCGACATCTGTGAGTGCCCGTCCGCTGATCATCTCATCGATCGAAGGAGCACTCCGTCATGCTGCGTGTCGCCGTACCGAACAAGGGCGCTCTGGCCGAGTCGGCCGCCCAGATGCTGCGCGAGGCGGGCTACCGCCAGCGCACCGACCCGAAGGACCTGGTCTGCCGGGACGAGCCCAACGACCTCGAGTTCTTCTACCTCCGCCCCAAGGACATCGCCACCTACGTCGGCTCCGGTGATCTGGACGTCGGCATCACCGGGCGGGACCTGCTGGTCGACTCCGGCGCGCCGGCCGAGGAGGTCGTCGACCTGAGCTTCGGCCGGGCCACCTTCCGCTTCGCCGCCCGCCCCGACGACGTGGACTCCGTCCAGCAGCTCGGCGGGCACCGGATCGCCACCGCGTACCCCGGGCTGGTCGAGCGGCACCTGGCCGAGCTGGGTGTCAAGGCCGAGGTGATCCGCCTGGACGGCGCGGTGGAGAACGCCATCCGCCTCGGCGTCGCCGACGTGGTCGCTGACGTGGTGGAGACCGGCGCCACGCTGCGCCAGGCGGGCCTCGTGGTCTTCGGCGAGCCGCTGCTGCGCTCCTCGGCGGTGCTGGTCCGCCGGGCCGGCGCCCCCGGCTGCGCCCAGGCCGACCAGCTGCTGCGCCGGCTGCACGGCGTGCTGGTCGCCCGGCGCTACGTGATGCTCGCCTACGACGTGCCGGCCGGCCTGCTCGACCGGGCCAGCACGCTGACCCCCGGCATCGAGTCGCCGACCGTCTCCCCGCTGCACCGCGAGGGCTGGGTGGCCGTGCAGGCGATGGTCCAGCGCGACGACGTGCACCGGGTCATGGACGAGCTGTACGAGCTGGGCGCGCGGGCCATCCTGGTCACCAACATCCACGCGTGCCGGCTGTGAGAGCCCTGCCCGCGCCGGCCGCCCTGGGCGTGGTCGTCCTCGGCGGGATGGCCTCGGCGGCGCAGGGCGTGGTCAACTCCGAGCTGGGGGAGCGGGCCGGCAACCCGGTGCTCGGCGCGGTGGTCAACAACCTCGGCGGCTGCCTGCTGGTCCTGCTCGGGCTGTTCGCCGTCCCGTCGATGCGGGCCGGGCTGGCCGTGCTGCGGCGCGGCGGCCTGCCCTGGTGGGCCTACCTGGGCGGGCTCGGCGGCGCGGCGATCGTGGTGATCGGCACGTACGTGGTGCCGGTGCTCGGGGTGGCCGTGTTCACGATCGCTCAGGTCGCCGGCGGCAGCCTGGGCGGGCTGGCCGTGGACCGGGCCGGGGTGTCCCCGGCGGGGCGGCTGCCGCTCACCGCGCCCCGGGTCGCCGGGGCGCTGCTCGGCGTCGGCGCGGTGGCCCTGGCCCAGCTCGGTCGCCCGGTCGGCGACCTGGCGGTCGGGCTGGTCCTGCTCGCGGTCGCCGGCGGTCTGGCGGTCGCCCTGCAGTCCGCGCTCAACGGTCGGGTCTCCGCCGCCAGCAGCACCGCCGCCGGGCTGGCGGTCAACTTCGCCGTGAGCACCCCGGTGATCCTGGCGGTCGCGGCTGCGGTCGGGGCGTTCGCCATCCGACCCGCCTGGCCGGGGCAGTGGTGGCTCTACATCGGCGGCCTGCTCGGGGTCGGCATCGTGCTCGCCCTGCTGGTCGGCGTCCGGGCGGCCGGGGTGCTGCGGACCGGCCTGGCGCTGGTCGCCGGCCAGCTCGGCGGTGCCCTGCTGCTGGACGTGGCGCTGCCCGGCGGGGCGGGCGCGCGGCTGCCGGTGCTGGCCGGCGCGGGGCTCACCGCCGCGGCGGTGCTGCTGGCCGGCGTACGCCGGCGGACGCCGACCCGTGTGGCAGCGGACCCCGCGTCCGAGCCGGATGGCAGACTGGTCGGGTGAGCGAACGGAGCGAGCGGACCATCAGGCTCAGCAGCGTGGCGCCTCGCGCCGCCGCGGAGCGAAGCGAGGCGGCATGAGCGATTCAGTGGTGACCGTGCGGCCGCGTCGGATCCGGCTGGTCTGCTGGGCCTCGGCGGCCACCCTGGTGGTGGTGTTCAGCCTGGTGGCCACCTCCCTGACCGGCGCCACCGGCGAGGGTTACGGCACGTTCCAGCGGGGCGACCAGTTCGCCATGATCGGGCTGGGCGTCCTCGGCGCCCTGGGCGCCCTGCTGTTCACCCGCCCCCGGGTGGTGGCCGACGCCAAGGGCATCCGGGTGCGCAACGTGATCGGCTCGTACGAGCTGCCCTGGGAGGTCGTCCGCGGGGTCCGCTTCGACCGGGGTGCCCCCTGGGCCAGCCTGGAGCTGCACGACGATGACCTGCTGCCGATGGTGGCCCTGCAGGCCGCCGACAAGGAGCGCGCGGTCGAGGGGGTGCGGGCCCTGCGCCGCCTGCACCAGGCCCACCTGGCTACCCTCGCCAACGCCTCTCGCTGACCCCGCCACCGCACCCGCCCGGTCGAAGCCGGCGGAGTCGCGGAAAGAGCGGGCATCCGCTCCGGAGTGGGCACCCTTTTCACGAATGAGTGGCCTGGTCACCGGCGAGGCGCGGGTGGGGTGGGTTTGGGGACGGGTGGGCCGGGGGTGTAGTGTTGCTGAGTCGACCAGACTGCCCCCGTCCCTGACGCGTGGGTGGTCCCGAAGCGGAGCGCCTGCTCCCACCCGAGTCGCCGCGCGGCGGCCGGGTCCGGTCACCGGTTCCGGGCACGTTCCGGCACCGGATGCGCGATCATGTGATCGTGCCGACCGGTCGAGCGGGCCCTGGCATGCGCCGGGGCCTTCTGCTTTCCGGGTCGGCTCCCGTCCGGGAGCCCGCGGAGTCGGCACACATGCAGAAAGAAAGACTCGACTCGAGGAGGCCCCATCAGCGTCGAACCACGCGTGAACGAGCAGATCCGGGCACGTGAGGTCCGACTGGTCGGTCCTGAGGGTGAGCAGGTGGGCATCGTCCCGCTGGAGCGCGCCCTTCAGCTGGCCGCGGACGTCGACCTGGACCTGGTCGAGGTTGCGCCGATGGCGCGCCCGCCGGTGTGCAAGCTCATGGACTTCGGCAAGTTCAAGTACGAGAGCGCACTGAAGGCGCGCGAAGCGCGGCGTAACCAGCAGCAGACCGTCATCAAGGAGATGAAGCTCCGGCCGAAGATCGACCCGCACGACTACGAGACCAAGAAGGGTCACGTGGTGCGGTTCCTCAAGGCCGGCGACAAGGTCAAGGTGACGATCATGTTCCGCGGTCGCGAACAGAGCCGCCCGGAGCTGGGTTACCGGCTCCTGCGCCGGCTCGAGTCCGAGATCTCGGAGCTGGGGTACGTCGAGGCCGCGCCGAAGCAGGACGGCCGCAACATGATCATGGTGCTCGCGCCGCACCGCGCCACCAAGGCCGCCGCGGTCGCCGCGACGGCCTCCCGGGGCGGGGCGCCCCGGGAGCGGGCCGCGGAGGAATCCGTCGCTCCGGAGGCTGGCGAGACCGCAGCAGCCGGTGAGACCGGCACGACCGCTGACACCAGCGGCCAGTAACAGGGGAGAGACGTTCCACATGCCGAAGATGAAGAGCCACACGGGTATGGGCAAGCGGGTCAAGGTGACCGGCAAGGGCAAGATCGTTGCCCAGCAGGCCGGCCTCCGCCACAACCTGGAGAAGAAGGCCTCCACCCAGACCCGCCGGCTGACCGGCACCGTCGAGCTGGCCAAGGCCGACGTCAAGCGAATCAAGAAGCTGCTCGGCCGCTGACGCGCGCCACCTGAACCGAAGAAGGAGTTGAGATGGCACGCGTCAAGCGGGCTGTGAACGCCCAGAAGAAGCGTCGTACCCTGCTGGAGACCGCGAGCGGCTACCGCGGTCAGCGCTCCCGCCTCTACCGCAAGGCCAAGGAGCAGGTGCTGCACTCGATGCAGTACGCCTACCGGGACCGCCGCGACCGTAAGGGCGACTTCCGGCAGCTCTGGATCCAGCGGATCAACGCCGGCGCCCGGGCCAACGGCATGACCTACAACCGGCTGATCCAGGGCCTGCGCCTGGCCGGCATCGAGGTCGACCGCAAGATCCTGGCCGACCTGGCCGTCAACGACGCCGCGGCGTTCGCCGCGATCGTCGAGCTGGCCCGCGCCGCCGTGGCGGCCGAGGGCACCGGTGGCGCCGCGGCCCAGGCCGCCTGACCCACCCGCACCAGCAGATCGAGGCGTCTCCCATGCAGTCACCGTCGCGCGGGAGGCGCCTCGACGCTGTTCCCGGCCCGTTCACCCCGCGTACCCCCCGGGTCGTCGCCGCCCGCCGGCTCCAGCGCCGCCGGGACCGCGAGGCCACCGGCCGGTTCCTGGCCGAGGGTCCGCAGGCCGTCCGGGAGGCCCTGGGCCGCGCCGGGACCGTCGTCGAGCTGTTCGGCACGCCGGCCGCCCTCGACCGGTACGCCGACCTCGCCGCCGAGGCCGCCCGGGCCGACGTGCCGGTGTCCGAGGTCACCGAGGAGGCCCTCGCGGCGCTCGCGGAGACCGTCGCCCCGCAGGGGTTGGTCGCCGTCTGCCGGCACCTCGACGTACCGCTCGAGAAGGCCCTGGCACGCGGGCCGCGCCTGGTCGCGGTGCTCGCCGAGATCCGCGACCCGGGCAACGCCGGCACCGTGCTGCGCACCGCCGACGCCGCCGGTGCGGGCGCGGTGGTCTTCGCCGGGGACGCGGTCGACCCGTACAACGGCAAGTGCGTGCGGGCCTCCGCCGGCAGCCTCTTCCACGTCGACGTGGTGCGCGCCCCCGACCCGGTCGCGGTGGTCGACGCGCTGCGCGCCGCAGGCCGCACCGTGCTGGCCACCACCGGATACGGCGACACCGACCTCGACGACCTGGCCGATGCCGGCCGGCTCGCCACGCCCACCGCCTGGCTCTTCGGATCCGAGGCCCATGGCCTGCCCCGGGAGCTGACCGAGGCGGCCGACGCCCGGGTCCGGGTGCCGCTGCACGGGCGTGCCGAGAGCCTGAACCTCGCTGCGGCCGCGGCCGTCTGCCTGTACGCTTCAGCGAGAGCACTGCGCCGACCGTCGGGTCCGCGCGGTCACACAGCAGGGGAGTCGTCCGGATGATGAACGCGCCACGGCGTTCGTTTAGCCAGCCCGCCGGTGTCGGCGGGCGGCGGGCGTGACCCTTCCTCCTGCATACCTCCCACCGGCGGGCTGCGGCGAAGCCGCGCGTCCGTAGACTCGCCTAGCCGCCCGTGAGGGCCGGCGCCGCCGTGAGGGAGTGCCCGTACGCCATGAGCTACCGCAACGATCCGTACGACCCGAAGCAGGTCGCCCTGCTCGACCCCGACGCCCTGGCCGAGGCCGTGGCCGAGGCCGAGAAGGCGTTCGCCACCGCCACCGACCCGGACGCGCTGCACGCGCTGCGCCCCGCGCACCTCGGCGACCGGGCTCCGGTCTCGCTCGCCCGCCGGGAGATCGGCGCGCTGCCGCCGGCCGCCAAGGCCGACGCCGGCAAGCGGGTCAACGAGGCCCGCCGCGCCATCGAGACCGCGTACGCGGCCCGGCAGGAGACGCTGGAGCGCGAGCAGGCCGAGCGGGTGCTGGTCGAGGAGCGGGTCGACGTGACCCTGCCCTACGACCGCCGGCCGCGCGGCGCCCGCCACCCGCTGACCGTGCTGATGGAGCAGATCAGCGACCTGTTCATCGGGATGGGCTACGAGATCGCCGAGGGCCCCGAGGTCGAGCTGGAGTGGACCAACTTCGACGCGCTCAACATCCCCGCCGACCACCCGGCCCGCGGCCTGATGGACACCTTCCACATCGCCCCGCAGGAGGGCTCAACCGACGGCGCGGCGTCTGGCCTTGTCCTGCGTACCCACACCTCGCCGGTGCAGGCGCGCACCATGCTCACCCGCAAGCCGCCGATCTACGTGGTCGTGCCTGGCCGGGTCTACCGCACCGACGAGTTGGACGCCACCCACGCGCCGGTCTTCCACCAGGTCGAGGGCCTGGTAGTGGACAAGGGCATCACCATGGCGCACCTGCGCGGCACGCTGGACCACTTCGCCCGGGCGATGTTCGGCGAGGGCGCGAAAACCCGCTGGCGGCCGCACTACTTCCCGTTCACCGAGCCGTCGGCCGAGTTCGACGTCTGGTTCCCGGAGCACCGGGACGGGCCGCAGTGGGTCGAGTGGGGCGGCTGCGGCATGGTCAACCCGCGGGTGCTGCGCGCCTGCGGCATCGACCCGGAGGTCTACTCCGGATTCGCCTTCGGCATGGGCATCGACCGGACCGTGATGGTCCGGCACGGGGTCAGCGACATGCGGGACATGGCCGAGGGCGACGTGCGGTTCACCCGCGCGTTCGGGGCCTGATCGGCGCCACGAGCTACGGAGACGGTGGTTAACAGTCATGCGAGTTTCTCTCAGTTGGCTGCGGGAGTACGTCGACCTCCCCGCCGACCTGCCCGCCGGCGACCTGGAGCAGGCGCTGGTCGACCTGGGCATCGAGGTCGAGTCCGTCGTGGACCTGCGGGAGACCGTCACCGGCCCGCTGGTGGTCGGTGAGGTCCTGGAGATCGAGGAGCTGACCGGCTTCAAGAAGCCGATCCGGTTCTGCAAGGTGGACGTCGGCGCCGCCAACGGCACCGGCGAGCCGCAGGAGATCGTCTGCGGGACGCGTAACTTCGCCCCCGGCGACCGGGTGGTGGTGATCCTCCCCGGCGGCGTGCTGCCCGGCAACTTCGCCATCGGCGCGCGCAAGACGTACGGGCGGAACTCCAACGGCATGATCTGCTCCGCGAAGGAGCTGGGCCTGGGCGACGACCACTCGGGCATCATCGTGCTGCCCGAGGACACCCCGGCCAAGCCCGGCGACGACGCCCGCCCGGTGGTCGGCCTCGACGACGTCGTGGTCGAGATGGAGATCACCCCCGACCGCGGGTATGCGCTGAGCGTGCGGGGCATCGCCCGGGAGCTGTCGCACGCCCTCGGGGTGCCGTTCCGCGACCCGGCCGACGTCCCGGCACCCGGCGCCACCGTCGAGCCGGCGTACCCGGTCGAGGTGCGGGACACCGTCGGCTGTGACCGGTTCGCCGCCCGGATGGTCCGCGGCGTCGACCCGACCGCGCAGACGCCCGGCTGGATGCAGCAGCGGCTCACCGTCGCCGGCATCCGCAGCATCTCGCTGCCGGTCGACATCACCAACTACCTGATGCTCGAACTCGGCCAGCCGATGCACGCCTTCGACGCCGACCGGATCCGCGGCCCGCTGGTGGTCCGCCGGGCCGAGCCGGGGGAGAAGCTGACCACTCTGGACGGGGTCGACCGCACCCTGTCCGCCGAGGACATGGTGATCTGCGACGCTGGGCTGCCCAACGCCCTCGCGGGCGAGGGCGCCGGCGTCCCGATCTCGCTCGCCGCCGTGATGGGTGGCGAGACCAGCGAGGTGGTCGCCGCCACCACCGACGTGCTGTTCGAGGCGGCGCACTGGGACCCGGCGATGGTTGGTCGCACCGCCCGCCGGCACAAGCTGTTCAGCGAGGCGGCGAAGCGCTGGGAGCGGGGCGTCGACCCGGCCCTGCCGCTGGTCGCGCTGGAGAAGGCGGTACGGCTGCTCACCGAGCACGCGGGCGGCACGGTCGGTGCGGAGATCCTGGACATCGACCACGTCCGGCCGCGTACCCCGGTCACCCTGCCGGCGGACCTGGCGTCGCGGCGGGTCGGTGTGGCGTACTCGCCGGAGCGGGTGGTCGAGCTGCTGGAGCAGGTCGGCTGCACGGTCGCCCGGGGTGGCGACCGGCTGGGCGAGGACCCGGGCGAGGTCGGGGTGGCCGCCGCCGGGCGGGCCGAGGTGCTCACGGTGACCCCGCCGAGCTGGCGGCCCGACCTCACCGACCCGGCCGACCTGGTCGAGGAGGTGGTCCGCCTCGACGGGTACGACCGGGTGCCGTCGGTGCTGCCCACCGCGCCGCCCGGCCGTGGTCTCACCTGGCCGCAGCAGCGCCGCCGGGCGGTCGCCCGGTCGCTCGCCGAGCGCGGGTACGCGGAGGTGCTCGCCCACCCGTTCGTCGCCGGGGAACTCGCCGACCAGCTCGGCCTGCCCGCCGACGACCCGCGCCGCCGGACGGTGCGGGTGGCGAACCCGCTGTCCGAGGAGCAGCCGCTGCTGCGTACCACGCTGCTCGGCCCGCTGCTCGGCATCCTCAAGCGCAACGTGAGCCGGGGCCTGCGCGACCTGGCGATCTACGAGATCGGCACGGTGTTCCACCCGCGCCCCGGCGCCGGCACCCCGCCGGCCATGGGTGTGGACCGGCGCCCCACCGACGAGGAGTTCGCCGCCGCCGACGCGGTGGTGCCGGACCAGCCGCGGCACGTCGCCGTGGCGCTCACTGGCGAGCTCGAGCCGGCCGGCTGGTGGGGCCCGGGCCGGGCGGCCGGCTGGGCGGACGCCGTGGCGGCCGGCCGGGCCGTCCTCGACGCCGCCGGCATCCCGGCCGACCGGGTCACCGTCCGGTCCGCTGAGTACGCCCCCTGGCACCCCGGCCGCTGTGCCGAGCTGCTGGTGGACGACACCGTCGTCGGGCACGCCGGTGAGCTGCACCCGGCCGTGGTGGCGGCGCTGGAGCTGCCCCGCCGCACCTGCGCCATGGAGCTGGACCTGGACGCGTTGCCTCCGGCGCCGATGGTGGCCGGCCCGGCCATCTCCACCTTCCCGCCCGCGCTGATCGACGTGGCGCTGGTGGTGGACGACTCGGTGCCGGCGGCCGAGGTCGAGCGGGCCCTCGTCGAGGGGGCCGGCGAGCTGCTGGAGGGCGTCCGGCTGTTCGACGTGTACGCCTCCGAGCAGCTCGGCGCGGGCCGCAAGTCGCTGGCGTACAAGCTGACGTTCCGGGCCCCGGACCGGACGCTCACCGTCGAGGAGGCGGTGGCCACCCGGGACGCGGCGGTGGCCGAGGCGGCGCGCCGCTTCGGCGCCACGCTCCGCGGCGCCTGACCGGGGCCGCTCGTCCGATCGTAGGTGGTGGGGGGGGGGTTTGGGGGGGGGCCCTCCTTCGTCTTCGTTCAATAGCCCCGGCGGGGCGCCCGCCGCCCCGCGGGGTTTTGCCCCCCCCCCGGCGCCGGGCCCGGGCCGGGAACCCCCACCA
>NZ_JBIAHQ010000022.1:0-109924 GCF_042870725.1 Micromonospora sp. NPDC006431 | reverse complement strand
GGCGTGCTGGGTAGTGTCACGATGATCCTCTTCCTGTCTCCCGTCGAGCCTAGCTCGCCCGGGAAGGCTGTCTCATCTCAGCCTGACAGACAGGGATCCGCGCAGCTCGCCGGGTCGCCCATCTTGATCTCATAATCCCTCAGTGTCGGCGGGAGGCTGGACGGTCTGGCGACCGCCCGACGAGGAGATCCGCACGCGACATCCTGGTCAACCGAACCAGCAGGCCCTACCGTCATCGCATGGCAGGTCTACCGCGTGTCGTCGCCTCCGGGAAGCGGATTGCCGAGGTCAGAGGGACAGACATGTATCTGCTTACCGTTGAGCTATGGAGCCCTAACCAGGTGACAGTCCGGTTGGTCGGCGAGCTGAATGACCGGATGCGGTCTGCCGTTGCCAGCTACCACGCGGCCATGGAGAGCTTGAGCCCGGACAGAGGTAGGGACGCAGTCCCGAGATCGCCGGGCGAGGAACTGTTCAAGGCACTTCAGGTGCGCCTCAGCGATGAGGTGGGCACTGCTTACAACTGGGAGTCGGGGAGTAGTGGCGGGACCGGGCAGGAACTGCTGTGCGAGTGGCGCTTTCGTGCGTCTCGTGAGCTACACGGAAACCGCCTCACACTTACCGTGACGAGCAGCGAAGGCGTCGGCGGCTCAGAGGAGATCGTCTTTCCGTCGTAGAGCGGACCGGCCGGCGGTCGAGGGACGCAGCTCGCCGCTGGCTGTACAGCCATCAGTACAGCCAAGACCACCGTCAGACGCCGACGCTGCCCGACGACGACGGACGGGCTGACCAGGCGCGCACCGCACGCCTTCGGGGCACACAGGGGGGCACAAGACACCGTGAAACGTCGGCAAACAACGACCAACGATGACAGCCCGAGACGCCGTGTGAGCAGGTGTCGCCGGCCGTTCATGCTGGTGGCGGGACAGCGGTTCTATGTTCCGCTTCAACTCCTCGACGTAGCCTGACGTCGTGCTGATCAAGGTGATGGACGACTACGGATGCTGGCCCCTGTGGGTTCGTGACGAGGCCAGCGGCGTCTACGAGCCGCGCGATCCTGCCACCTTCGGACTCTCCGCCGGCCTCGTGGGGCGATTGGCGTCCTGGCAGCAGTGGTCGGAATCCATGGTCAACATCGCCGATCCAGGCGACAGCAGAGTCGTCGGGGCAGAGGAGGATGCAGCCTTCGCCGCTGAGGGACGTGTGCTGGCGGCGCGTGTTGCGGAAGAAGTACCGCAGGCGGTGGTCTGGTTCAAGGATGGCAGCAGCGCCGACGCCGCCGGACCGGACTGAGGCGGGCCTACAGCGCGGCTGCCGACAGCAACGGCGACAGCAGCAGGCCGGGACGAGGACGGCCGGCAACCGCCGGGCGCGGACAGTCGCCCGAGCTCACGGATGCGGACGGACACGCCCAGACGAAGCGCCCAGAACTTACAAACGAGGGGTCACGGCTGGCCCAGGTGGGTTGAGTAGCCGCAACATGGCATGCCGGCCGATGGTCGTGCACTCTAACCGTATGAAGCCTGAGCCCATCGCCCGGCTCGGTGTCGCCTTCCGCATCATGTATGCCTGGTGGGCCGCGCTGGCCGCGCTGGCCGCGATCGCCGGGCTGGTTGTGCTACTAAGTTCTACCGACCACCCGACAGGCTGCATCGTCTTCTGCCCTTCCAATCGAACTTTGGCCCTGCTCGTGATCGGCGGTGTCGGCGTGCCCATGACGCTCATCGGCCTCATCGTCGGAACCGTCGTGCTGCGTTATCGACTTCGGCACTGCCGGACCGCGTTCGCGGCCGGCACGGTGGCCGCGCTAACCGGCATGGTGTCCGGCCTCATCGCCACGTGGTCTGCTGTTCTTGTTCAGCTAGTCCGACGGACAAGGCCTACCTTGGCGGACCGGTTGAGCAGTGTTCGGCGACCTTGACTCGGCCCTGCCCGCTCCTGGCAGTGTGGGGCACACGCGGGGCACATGACACCGCGAAACGTCGTGAACTAGCGGTCAACGATGGCAGCTTGAGACGCCGTGTCAGCAGGCGTCGGGTGCGGTTTTCGCTGGTGGCGAGGCAGTGGCTCTGCGTTCCGCTTCAACTCCCCGGCTTGCTGCCCATGGGGACCCCAAGCACTGACGGCTGACGGGTCGTCGAGCAAGTTATTCAGACGCTCGGAATGGAGCTCGCATGATTCCCGCATCCAGCCGGATTGCCCAGGTCTCGAGGTCAAGCGGTCGGCCTGGCATGCCGCCGAGGGAAGCCCCAAGATCAGGCCGTATCCAGGCCGTCAGAGGTGCACCAAGAGCAACGAACGTTGACCACCGATGACCAGAGAACGGGCAGCTCAGACGGCATCTTGCCCGTGTTGATCGACTATGTCCTCAACTTTGATCAATACAACGCCAGTGGTGCGTGCACCCCCAGAGCGCAGACCAGGCCTGGTCATCTGGTCATCGCTGTGGCCCAAGCGGCCGGATGCCCAGGTGCGTTTCGACCTGGAGTCCGATGGCTGGTTCTGTGGGCCAGTTCGGGTCCCACTTGTCGGGGTCTATGGGGCCCACGTCTCTTCGGCCGACTGCTGTGTTCGTGAGTTGTGGACCCGCCTTGTGTAGGGCTGGTTTGGCTGAAGGGACGTCTCGGTCAGGGGTTGATCAGTCTCCAGTCGCCTTCGGAGATGACGTCAACGGTGCCATCGACCACCTTGATGGCGGTGTTGTCGTCGATGGCGTAAGTCGGGACCGGGATTCCGGACGCCCACTTCTGGATGTTGGACAGCTCGGCGTCCTCCATGTCCGGATGATTGAGGTGGGGGTACAGCGTGAAATCCACCAGCCCCAGCGCCCGGTCGGCGCCCTGCGCCATGTCGCTGCCGTCCGGGACGAATCCGAGGTCGAATTCGGCGTCGCAGTTGTACGGGGTGACCGCAATGCTCCCGGCGCTGACCCCCACATAAACCGTGTCACTCAGCGACGGCAGGAGGTCAGCCAGGCCCGACTGGCGCAGCCAGTAGGTCAGGTACAGCACGTCGCCGCCCCAGACGAGGAGGGCATCGGCCTCCCGGACCGCCGGGACCCAGTTCTCTTCTCGAATGGTCGGCAGCGCGGTGAGCTCCAACAGCCCCAGGGATTTCCAACCCAGCTGGGACAGCGGGATGGGAGCCTGGCCGTGAATCGCCTTCCACGCCCTCTCACCTCCGCCGGAGAAGGGGTAGACACCGGTGGGGATGAACAGGGCCGTGGACTCGGCGATCGGCTTGCCCAGCAGGTCGACGAGCGCGTCGGAGATGCTCGGGTTACAGATGCCCGACGACGTGAGAAGGAACTTCATCAAAATCCGCTCTCCCGAAGCCACCGCATGACGGCGATCATGTTGCCCATTAGAACCATTAGAACCAGCGTCCCGGCTTGCTAACCCGAGCGACACATCGCTGGATCATCCGCTGGCGGCCGTCCAACCGTCAACTGCCTCCGCCCGCACGACGACACAGGTCGGATGCCACGCCCTTACCTGCGTTTTGTTCGCCAGTTCGGGTCCCACCTTCCGGGTTGTCTCGGTCGAATGGCCATCGCCTGGCTGTCTCCAACCATCCAGAACTACCTCACTGGCGAACGGCCCAACCCTCATTAACTGCGGTTTTGGAGTTTTGTAGATCGACTCCGACACGCGGTTGGTCGAGGTAGTGGCCCTGCGGGCAGATAGCATGAAGGTCCGCATGAACGCGGGCAGCCGATCGTCGCCTGTGGGGTTTCAAAACTCGGTTATGTGCGCTGAGCTGGTCTTTTTGTGCGGCTCGTTCGTACTCGTAGATCAGCCCGCCGAGAACCGGCGTTTGACCCTCGTGAGCAAGGTCGGCGGCAGGACGGTCGGAGCGCGGAGGCTGTAGCTGCAGCGCCCGATGCGGACGGCGCCGCTGCGGACGACGTCGACAGGTCTGAGGCGTCACGCACGTCGTTCCGGCGCAGGACCGGCCCGACCGGGACACTGCCCGGAATCTGCTCAGCCGTGCTGGTGATTGGTGGACCGCAGCGCAGCTCCGGTTCCGTTGGGGCTGACCAGTCCGGTTTCATAGGCGACGACGACGGCCTGGACGCGGTCGCGCAGGGCGAGCTTGGCGAGGATGCGGGCGACGTGGGTTTGACGGTCGCCTCGGACAGGTGGAGGTGGCCGGCGAGTTCGGCGTTGCTCAGGCCGTGGGCCAGCAGGCGCAGCACCTCGAGTTCCCGTGGTGTCAGCGTGGCCTGGTCGCGGTGGATCGCGGCCGTGTCCGGGTCACGGCGGGCGAACCGTTCGACGAGGCGGCGGGTAATGGCCGGCGCCAGCAGCGCGTCGCCGGTGCGGACCATCCGGACGGCGGCGACCGGGGGGCTTGCGTGACGGTCAAGGGGCGAATCTGTAAATCCCGGATACGGACGACGGCCCACCGCAGACGCCGGCGGTCGGGAACACGGCGAGCCGTCCCGCTCGAGCTACTACTACTGGCGGTCGGCCGTCACGGCAGCCTCGCGGGCTGGACGCTCGCCGACCACATGCGCACCGACATGGTCATCGCACCTGTCCAAGGTCGTCCGGCGCCGGCGTTTCGACAGCCTGAACAGTGGTTGTAGCAAGCCTGCAAACTCATGTGAACATCTGCCTCGCAGGTCATTGGCTGTTCGGGGGGCCTGCGCCGTTCGTTGCGAGGTTTGTTCAGTGAACACCGTTCAGGCTCTTGTTCACTGCCACTTAATCCGGTAGAACACGAGTGGGTCCGCTGCGCGGACCATCTGCCTCGTGGTTCTAGGAGGACTACTCATGGCTCGTTCAGATCGCGCGGACAGCACCTCCTCGCCCGCACTCTCTCGCCGCGGGGTCCTGCAGTTGGGCGGCAGTGTCGCGCTCCTGCTCGCGACGGGGGCCTGCGCGGCGAACAGCGGGTCGAAGCCCAAGAGCGGTGCGTCGGGCGGCCCCACCGCCAAGACGTTGCGCATCGCGGTCTCGAGCTACCTGTCGAGCTGGGACCAGGACTTCGTCGGCTTCGACCTGACCGCGCTGATGCTCTACAAGAACGTCTTTTCGTACATGATCGACTATGGCGTCACGAACGCGGGAGACAGCCAGATCCTCGACACCCAGAACATCGGCCCGGCGTTCGCCGAGTCGTTCGAGCCGGACGCCGCGAAGAAGGTGTGGACGCTCAAGCTGCGCCGTGGGGTCAAGTTCGCCAGCGGCAACGAGATGACCGCCGCCGACGTGAAGTGGTCCAAGGACCGTGCCTTCGCCGCCCAGGCGAACGTGGCCGGCATCTACCGCACCATCGGGCTGACCAGCCCGGACCAGGTCAAGGTCGTCGACGACTACACGGTGGAGTTCCACCAGGCATTCCCCAGCGCGCTCACCCGGCAGATCCAGGCGATCTCGCTGTACGTCTTCGACTCGGCAGAGGCCAAGAAGCACGCCACCGCCAGCGACCCCTGGGCCAAGGAATGGTTCGCCAAGAACGCGCCCACCGGCGGGTACTTCAACGTCACGAAAGCCACCCAGGGCCAGGAGATCGAACTGTCGGCGAACACCGGCTACCCGGGCCCCGACCCGGCCAAGACGCCCACCATCCGCATCTCCGTGGTGCCCGCCGCCGCGAACCAGCGGCTGCAACTGCAGGCCGGCGACATCGACATCGCCCTCGGCATCAGCCAGCGCGACATCCAGGACCTCAAGAAGGCCCCGGGAATCAAGGTCATCTCGGCGGCCAGCAACCGCCAGGTGGCGATCCAGATGTCCGTCACCGCGGCACCGTTCAACGACGTGAACGTCCGCAAGGCCCTCGCGTACGCGGTCCCGTACGAGCAGATCATCAGCAACGTCTACGGCGGGGACGCCCGCCCCGCCAAGAGCCCCGTGCCGCTGGACATGCCCGGGTACGACGAGAGCGGCTACCCGTTCACACACAACCTCGACCAGGCCAAGGCCGCCATGGCCGCGGCCGGCAAGAACACGATCGACTCGGAACTGGTCTTCGAGGCCGACAACGACGAACAGCAGAAGATCGCCGTCCAGGTGCAGAGCGAGGCGGCGAAGGTCGGCATCAACCTCAAGCTGACCCCGCTGGACCCGGCCACCCTCGGCGAGCGGCGGACCAAGAAGAACATCCCGGTGCAGCTCACCTCCGGCCAGCTCTGGGTGAACGACGTGGAGTACATGCTCGCCACGAGCTTCGTCAACGGCGCGAACCTCAACTACTCCAACTACAGCAATCCCGAGATCGAGAAGATCTACGAGCAGTCGCACACCACCGTGGACGAATCGGCGCGCAACCAGTTGTGGAAGCAGGTCCAGCAGATTCTCGCCGCGGACGTGCCCTGGGTGGTCATCTGCCAACCCAACTTCAACCTGCCGGTACGGGACACCGTCGCCGGCTGGGTGCAGCCCATGGACGGCCTCGCCCGCCTGCGCTACCTGACCGCGTCGGCCTAGGCACCGCCGGGCATCCGAATGCGCATCCTCCGGTTTGTCGTCAGACGACTGCTCCAGCTCATCCCGGTGCTGCTCGGGGTGGTCGTCCTGACCTTCCTCCTGGTTCGGGTACTGCCCGGCGACCCGGTGCGGACCATCCTCGGCCAGAACGCCACCGAGGCGGACGCCGCCGCGGCCCGCGCACGGTTCGGACTGGACCAGCCGCTGTGGCGGCAGTTTCTCCACTACCTCCGAGGACTGGTCACGGGAGACTTCGGCACCTCCATCCAGAGCGGCGGCTCGGTCGGCGCGGAAATGGCCCTGCGGGTGGGACCCACGCTGGAGCTGGTCGTCATCGCGGTGACCATCGCGCTGGTGGCCGCCACCGTGCTCGGTGTCTGGTCGGCCCGGCGCGCCAACCGGCCCGGCGACCACGGCATCCGGGTGCTCGCCCTCGTCGGCAACTCCGTCCCCGACTTCTGGCTCGGACTGGTGCTCGTGCTGGTCGGCTACAGCGTGCTGGGCTGGTTTCCGGCACCGAGCGGGCGGGTCGATCCGGACACCAACCTGACCCCGCTGACCGGCGCCGACCTGATCGACGCCGTGCTCACCGGGAACGGACCGGCGATCGCCTCCGCCGCGGCGTACCTGGTGCTGCCGGTGTTGACCCTGGTCGTCGGGGTGGTCGCGCCGTTGCTGCGCAGCGTGCGCGCCTCCGCACTGGAGGTGCTGCGCTCGGAGCCGTACGCCGCAGCCGAGGCGCACGGCCTACCACGGCGGACCCTGCTCTACGGCTACCTGCTGCGAGCGACCCTGGTCCGGCTGCCGTCGCTGGCCGCGCTGGTCTTCGGCACCGCCATCGGTTCCACGGTGCTCGTCGAGTACGTCTACTCCTGGCAGGGCTTCGGCCAGTGGGCGCTGCGCGGTCTGCTCTACCGCGACTATCCGGTGGTGCAGGCCTCCGTGCTGATGATCGCGCTGTGCTACGTGGTGGTGTTCCTCGTCGCCGACGTGGTGCACGCAATTCTCGACCCGAGAGTGAGGATCTGATGGCCGACCTGCGCACGGCGGGCCCGGCCGGTGCCACGGACCAGGGCGTGGCCGCCGACGCCGGCGGCACCCGCGACGGCCGTTTCGCCCGCGTCCTGATCACCACCGGCGCTGCCATCCTGACCGTGGTCGTGGTGGCCGCGGTGTTCGCCCCGCTGCTCAGCTCCTGGGGCGAGACCGAGATCGACCCGGCCAGCACGCTGGCCGCGCCAGGCGGCGGCCACTTGCTCGGCACCGACGGCAACGGCATGGACATCTGGAGCCGCGTGCTGTACGCCGCCCGGCTGGACCTGGGCATCGCGGTGGCCGCCGTCGCGCTCGCGGTGGTGGCCGGCACGCTGCTCGGTCTGGTCGCCGGCTACCGCGGTGGCTGGCTCGACGACGTGCTCATGCGCGTCGTCGACATCTTCCAGGCGTTTCCCACCTTCATCCTCGCGTTGGCGGTGGCCGCCCTGCTCGGCAACGGCCCGCTCAACCTGGTCCTCACCATCGCGGCCGTGAACGCTCCGGCCTACGCCCGACTGGTCCGCGCCGAGGTGCGTACGCTGCGCGAGCTGCCCTTCGTGGACGCCGCCGTGACCTCAGGGGCGTCGACGGCCGGCATCCTGTGGCGTCACCTGCTGCCCAACAGCCTCACCCCGGTGCGGGTGATCGCCCCGCTCAACTGCGGCTGGGCGATGCTCACCCTGGCCGGGCTCTCCTTCCTCGGTCTGGGCGTGAGCATTCCCGCCGCCGAGTGGGGCGCCATGATCAGCCTGGGTGCCGCGGACGTGGTCGGCGGTCGGTGGTGGACCTCCGTCCCGCCCGGCCTGGCTCTGCTCGTCTGCGTCCTGGGGTTCAGCCTGCTCGGCGAAGGCCTGCAGGAACGCGCTGACGCGAAGCGGCGGTGACCATGCTGTCGATCGAGAACCTCTCCGTCGTGATCCGCCGGCCCGGCCGCCAGGTGGCCGCGCTCAACGACATCACCGTCGCCGTACGCCCCGGCGAGGTCGTCGGCCTGGTGGGGGAGAGCGGCGGTGGCAAGAGCATGGTGGCCCGCGCCATCGTCGGTCTGCTTCCCGACGGTTCACACGCCACCGGGCGAGTCGTCTTCGACGACGCGGACGTGCTGGGAATGGACGAGGTCGCGCTTGCCGCCCACCGCGGCCGGGGCGTGGCGATCTGTTTCCAGAACCCGCGCGGGGCGCTCAGCCCGACCCGCACCGTCGGCCGGCAGCTCGTCGACCGGCTCGTCACCCATCAGAACATGCCCGTTGATCGGGCCCGCGAAGCGGCCCGGGAACTGTTCGAGGCGGTCGGCATCCGCAGCCCGCAGCGGCGGCTCGACGCCTACCCCCACGAGCTGTCCGGCGGTATGGCCCAGCGGGTGATGATTTCGCTGGCCACCGGCTGCGCCCCCGGCCTGCTGATCGCCGACGAGCCGACCACCGGCCTCGACGTGACGCTGACCCGGGAGATCCTGCGGCAGTTCCGGCACGCCGCGGACACCGACGGCCGGGGCGTGTTGCTCATCTCCCACGACCTGGCCTCCATCGCCGAGGTCTGCGACCGAGTGGTGGTGCTCTACGCCGGAACGGTGGTGGAGAGCGGACCGACCGCCCAGGTGCTGCGCGAACCGGCGCACCCGTACACCCGCGCCTTGCTGCGCTCGGTGCCCGACGTCGGCGGCCGACCGGTCGTCGCCACCGCCGGCGCCATGCCCCTGCTGACCCGCGCACCGCAGAATTGCCCGTTCGTCGCCCGTTGCGGGCACGCCGACGACACCTGTGCCGCCCGGCGTCCCACCACCGAGCCGCTCGCCGGCGGCCCGGATGGATGGTCGCTGGCCTGCTTCCACCCGCAGGCCGGGCCGATCGGCGCGGAGCCCGAGCACGTCCGGGCGATCCCGGCTGCCGATCCCGCGGTGGGCCCGGAGGCGAAGTCGACCGTGTTGGAGATCGACGACGCGCACGTGGTCTACCGCAGCCGGTTCGGGTCCGGCGGGCATCACGCGTTGCGCGGGGTGAGCCTGCGGGTTGCGGCCGGCGAAACCCTCGGAGTGGTGGGCGAGAGCGGCTGCGGCAAGAGCACCCTCGCCAAGCTCGTCATGGGTTTGGTCTCGCCCACATCCGGCGCCGTCACCGTCGCCGGGCACAGCCTGGTCAGACAGCCCGGTCGGGCCCACCTGCGCGGGCGGGCGCTACGGCAGGCGCGGACGCGGGCCCAACTCGTGTTCCAGGACCCGATCGGCTCGCTCAGCCCGCGCCGCACGGTCGCGGACTCGATCGCGGAGCCCCTGCGAGCCGCCGGCCTCTCCGCCGCGGAGCGGGCCGCCCGGGTCGCCGCGGTACTGGACCGGATGGAACTCGACCGCTCGATCCTGCAGCGATATCCGCACGAGCTGTCCGGCGGTCAGGCGCAGCGGGTCGGGATCGCCCGGGCGCTGGTCGGTGAGCCGGACCTGATCGTCTTCGACGAGCCGACCTCGGCCCTCGACGTCACCGTGCAGGCGCAGATCCTCACCGTGATCAGCGAGGTGACCGCCGACAAGGACCGCGCCGCGGTGTTCATCTCCCACGACCTGGCCACGGTGCGCGGATTCGCCGACCGGGTCGTGGTGCTCTACCTCGGGCGCATCGTGGAGGAGGGGCCGGTCGACGTGGTCTTCGACCACCCCCGGCACCCGTACACCAGGGCGCTGCTGGCCAGCGCACCCCGCCTGGGCGGCGGCACTGGGGCCGGCGGCGACGCGGTGGAGCTGGTCAAGGACCTCGAGGAGGCCGACGCGACCACCGGGTGCCCGCTCGCCGCCAGGTGTCCGTTCGTCACCGACACCTGCCGCACGCAGCAGCAACACCTTCAGCCGTATGGCGCAAGCCGGGCCGCCTGCTGGCGGGTGCCGGAGCTTGCCGCCCTGACCGGAAAGCAGGCCACCACCCCATGACAAGTCGCCCCATCCGGCTGGCCGTCGACATCGGTGGCACGTTCGTCGACGCCATGGAACTCGACACCCGCACGAACCGGGTCCGCTTCCGCAAGGCGTCCACCACCCCGGCCCGGCCGGCCGATGGCGTGCTCGCCGCGATCGCCGCGCTCGGCACCGATCTGTCCGAGGTGGAGCTGTTCATCCACGGCACCACCCTCGGGCTGAACGCGGTGCTGGAACGGCGCGGCGGTCGCACCGGCATCATCACCAACGAGGGGTTTCGGGACATCTTCCTCATCGGCCGGGGCAACGTGCCCGCCGACCACATGTACGACTTCCAGTACGAGCGGCCGGAGAGCCTGGTCCAGCGCCGCTTCACCGCCGGCGTGCGGGGCCGGCTCGACTACCGGGGCCGGGTGGTGGAGGACCTGGACCCGGACAGCGTCCGCGCCGCCGCCCGCGCCCTCGTCGTGGACCAGCAGGTCACCTCGATTGCCATCTGTTTCCTGCACTCCTTCCTCGACCCGAGCCACGAGCGGGAGGCCGCGCGGCTGATCCGGGAGGAGTTCCCCGACGTCAGCCTCTCGCTGTCGACCGACATCGTGCGCGAGTACCGCGAGTACGAGCGGACCAGCACGACGGTGCTGGAGGCCTACATCCGGCCGATCTTCGAGCGGTATGTCGACGAGCTGGAGGCCGGACTGGCCGAGCGGGGGTTCGGCGGCCGGTTCCTGATCATGCGCTCCGGCGGTGGTTCGATGACCAGCGCGGTGGCGAAGACCTCGCCCACCCACACCGTGCTGTCGGGTCCGGCCGGCGGCATCGTGGGCGCCGCCTACCTGGCGGCCGAGTTGGGTCGCGACAACATGCTCACCTTCGACATCGGCGGGACCTCGCTGGACGCCTGCGTCATCGAGCGCGGCAACCCGGTTGCCGCGTACCAGGCCCAGCTGGAGCACTTCCCGCTGCTGATCCCCACGTACGACATCCGCACCATCGGCGCCGGCGGCGGGTCGATCGCCTGGCTGGACCGGGGTCTGCTCAAGGTCGGCCCGCAGAGCGCCGGGGCCGATCCGGGGCCGGTCTGCTATGGCCGAGGCGGCACGGAACCGACCGTCACCGACGCGGCGGTCGTGCTCGGCTACGTCGACCCCGACCGTTTCCTCGCCGGCACGATGGGGCTGCAGGACGCGGCGGCGCGCGCGGCGATCCAGGAGCAGTTGGCCGGGCCGCTCGGCCTGAGCGTGGAGGGCGCCGCGGCCGGGGTCTTCGACGTGCTGCTGGCCAGGACGGTCGGCGCGGTCCGGCAGATCACCGTCGAGCGGGGCCACGACCCGCGGCAGTTCTCCCTGCTCGCCTTCGGCGGGGCGGGGCCGCTGCTGGCGCCGCTGCTGGCCCGCGAGATGGGCATCGGTGAGGTGATCGTGCCCTTCGCGCCGTCCGGGTTCTCTGCATGGGGCATGCTGTCTGCGGACATCGTCAACGACTTCAGCCGTACCGTGATGACCATTCTGGACGACGCGGACCTGGCCGCGCTGGAGCAGGTCTTCAAGGCGGTCGAGGCCGAAGCGGTGGCGTCGCTGGTGGCGCAGGGCGTACCGGCGGACCAGGCCGTGCTGGAGCGGCAGTTCGAGCTGCGCTACCTGGGCCAGGAGCACAGCCTGATGGTCACGGTCGGTGGCGGGCTGGACCGCGACGCGGTCCGAACCGCCTTCGACGCCCTGCATCGCGGCCGGTACGGCCACACAATGGGCAACCCGCTGCAGATCCTCAACCTCCGGGTGCGCGGCATCGGCCGGACCGCCCGGCCGGAGCTCGGCACCCGTCCGCGTGGCGACGGTGACCCGGCGCACGCGCTGCTGGCCCACCGCGACGCCTACGACTTCGGGCAGCGCGCGGTCGTGCCGTTCGCGGTGTACGACCGGGCCGCGCTGGAACCGGGCGACACGTTCGACGGGCCGGCGCTGGTTGACGAGGGCACCTCCACCACCGTGGTGCCCAGCGGTCAGCGGATCACCGTCGACGACCACGGATACCTGCTCGTGACCCTGGAGAAAGCCGCATGACCACGTTGGACGGTGCCCAGGTCGAGGTCGTCCGCAGCTACCTGCTCTCGGCGGCGGAAGAGATGCGGGCCACTCTCATCCGTACCTCGTTCAACCCGGTCATCTACGAGGTGCACGACTTCGGCCTGTCGATCTACGACGCCGACCTGCGGCTGGTCGCCGAGGCCACCGGGCTGACGTTCTTCCTCGGCGCCAACGACTACTCCCTGCGCAAGGGCGTGGAGTACGTGGGCCGGGAGAACCTGCACCGCGGCGACGTGGTGCTGCTGAACTACCCGTACTGGAACGCCGCGCACGCCTACGACGCGACGCTGTTCGCGCCGGTCTTTCGCCCGGACCCGTCCGACGTCGACGCCGACGGCGACCTGCTCGGTTTTCTCTGCGTGCGGGCGCACTGGATGGATCTGGGCGCCAAGGACCCGGGCTACGTGCTCGACTCCACCGACATGCACCAGGAAGGCCTGATCTTCCCGGGTACCAAGGTCGTCTCGCGCGGCGAGCCGGTGCACGAGATCCACGAGCTGATCCGCTTCAACTCGCGGATGCCCGACGCGGTGCTCGGCGACCTGCACGCGCAGATCGCCGCGCTGCGTACAGGCGAACGCCGGCTGCTGGAGATCGTCGCGAAGTTCGGGCGCGCGACGGTGGACTCGGCCATCGACCGCATCATCGCCGACGGCGAGGCACGGACCCGCACCGCGCTGGCGGCCCTGCCGCAGGGCACCTGGACCGCGGAGGACTGGCTGGACGACGACGGCATCACCGACGACCCGGTGAAGATGCGGGTCACCGTCACCGTCGCCGAGGGCCGGTTCGTGGTGGACTTCGCCGGCTCGGCGCCGGCCACCCGCGGCCCGATCAACATGCCGTTCGGTGCGACCGAGGCGATCTGCAAGGTCATCCTCAAATCGCTGACCTCACCCGACGACCCGTCGAACGCCGGCACGGTCGCGCCGCTGGAGGTGCGGGCCGAGCCGGGCACCTTGTTCCACGCGGTCTATCCGCAGCCCACCTTTACGCTCTGGACGGGCATCGTCGCCGTGGAGCTGATCCTCAAGGCCCTCGCGCAGGGGATGCCGGAGCGGTTGCCGGCCTCCAGCGGTGGTGACGTGCCGGGGTTCATGATGGTGGGTCTGCACCCGGACACCGGTCAGATGTTCGCGGTCAGCAACAACGACCTGGTCGGCTGGGGCGGCGCACCGCACCACGACGGGATGGACGCCGCCACCCACGTCTCCGGCAGCACCGGCCGGGGCACCCCAATCGAGGTGCTCGAGGCCAGGACGGGGATGTTCTTCGAGCGGGTGGAGATTCGTACGGATTCGGGTGGTGCCGGCCGGTTCCGTGGTGGTTGTGGGCTGCGGCGGGACATTCGTTTCGTGACGTCGGGGGAGTTCCTGTCGGTGATCAAGAAGACGAAGAGCGCGCCGTGGGCTCTGGCCGGTGGGCTGCGGCCCGACCCGAACCAGGTGATCGTATTCCCGGGCACCGACCGTGAGCAGAGGGTCAGCACCCGACGGACGCCGGTGCGGGTCGGTGACCGGGTGACCCTGCTGACCGCCGGTGGTGGCGGGCACGGCGACCCGCGTACCCGCGACCCCGACGCGGTACGCCGGGACGTCGCCGAAGGGTACGTCTCCGCGCAGGCCGCCCGCGAGCTGTATGGAGTGGACGTCGATGACTGAGCCGACCGTCGACGGGGCCACCGTCGAGGTGGTGCACAGCCACCTCGTCTCGGCGGCCGAGGAGATGCGCGCCGCGCTGGTACGCACCGCCTTCAACCCGGTCATCTACGAGGTGTACGACTTCGGTATCTCCATCTACGACCGGCAGTTGCGGCTGGTCGCGGAGTCGACCGGGCTGTCCCGATTCCTCGGCGCCAACGACTACTCGATCGAGCGCGGGGTCGAGTACGTCGGGCGGGAGAATCTGCACCCCGGCGACGTGGTGCTGCTGAACTACCCGTACTGGAACGCCGCGCACAGCTACGACGCGACGCTGTTCGCGCCGGTCTTCCTGCCCGGCGGCGAGGAACTGATCGGCTTCCTGTGCATCCGGGCGCACTGGATGGACCTGGGCGCCAAGGACCCCGGCTACGTGCTCGACTCCACCGACATGCACCAGGAGGGGATCATCTTCCCCGGCACGAAGGTGTACGCCCGCGGGAAGCCGGTACGCGAAATCCACGAGCTGATCCGCTTCAACTCGCGCATGCCGGAACTCGTGCTCGGCGACCTGAACGCCCAGATCGCCGCGCTGCGTACCGGTGAGCGCCGGGTGATCGAGGTGTACCGGCAGTACGGGCCGGCCGTAGTGGACGCGGTCGTCGAACGTGTCATCGCGGCTGCCGCCGACTCCGCCCACGAGGCGGTGGCCGGACTGCCGCAGGGCAGCTGGACCGCCGAGGACTGGCTCGACGACGACGGCGTCACCGGCGACCCCATCCGCATGCGGGCCACCGTCACCATCGCCGGCGGCACCTTCACCGTCGACTTCACCGGCTCGTCCCCGGCGGTGCCGGGGCCGGTCAACCTGCCGCTCGGGGCGACCATCGCCACCTGCCGGGTCGCGTTCAAGGCAGTCACCACCCCCACCCAACAGACCAACGCCGGGCACTTCGCCCCGCTTCGGGTACGCACCGAACCCGGGTCGCTGTTCCATGCCCGGTACCCCGCGGCGACGTTCACCCAGTGGACCGGCACCGTCGCCCTGGAACTGATCTACCAAGCCCTCGCGCAGGGGATGCCGGAGCGGTTGCCGGCCTCCAGCGGTGGTGACGTGCCGGGGTTCATGATGGTGGGTCTGCACCCGGACACCGGTCAGATGTTCGCGGTCAGCAACAACGACCCGGTCGGCTGGGGCGGCACACCCCACCACGACGGCATCGGTCCGGCCAACCACCTGTGCCAGACCCAGGCCCGCAACACCCCCGTCGAGGTGCTGGAGGCCAGGACGGGGATGTTCTTCGAGCGGGTGGAGATTCGTACGGATTCGGGTGGTGCCGGCCGGTTCCGTGGTGGTTGTGGGCTGCGGCGGGACATTCGTTTCGTGACGTCGGGGGAGTTCCTGTCGGTGATCAAGAAGACGAAGAGCGCGCCGTGGGCTCTGGCCGGTGGGCTGCGGCCCGACCCGAACCAGGTGATCGTATTCCCGGGCACGGATCGTGAGCAGAGGGTCAGCACCCGACGGACGCCGGTGCGGGTCGGTGACCGGGTGACGCTGCTGACCGCCGGTGGTGGCGGGCACGGCGACCCGCGTACCCGCGACCCCGAGGCGGTACGCCGGGACGTCGCCGAAGGGTACGTCTCCGCGCAGGCCGCCCGCGAGCTGTATGGAGTGATCGCTTGACATCCTCCCGGCCCTGAAGGGGCCGGGATTCCCACGGTCGCCCGTGGGGTTTCCTGTTTCATCGCCGACTGCCTTGCCGGGAGGATTTTCCCTTGAGGTCTTACATCAGCTCCGCAGGCGTTTTACCTCTCCGCCAGCCCGGCGGCGAGGATGTTCTTAGCAGCGTTGATGTCCCGGTCGTGCTCGGTTGCGTAACCCGGGCACGTCCAGGTGCGCTCGTTGAGGGCGAGGGTGGTGTTGATCCGTCCGCACGTCGAGCAGGTCTTGGACGACGGGTACCACCGGTTGACGGGAATCACCTCGCGCCCGTACCACTGGGCTTTGTACTCCAGCATGCTGCGGAACTGACCCCAGGCCGCGTCGGAGATGACGCGGGCCAGGCGGCGGTTGCGGAGCATGTTCCGCACGCTGAGGTCTTCGATCGCGACCGTTTGAGTCTCACGGACGAGTCGAGTGGTCAGCTTGTGCAGATGGTCCCGACGCCGATCGGCGATCCGGGCGTGGATGCGGGCCACCGTGAGCCGGGCTTTCGCCCGGTTCGCGGAGCCCTTCTGTTTGCGGGCCAGGTTCCGCTGGGCCTTGGCGAGCTTGCGCCGGTCGGCCTGCCCGTACCGCGGGTTGGCCACCTTGCCGTGCTCGTCGCTCACCCCGGCAAGAGGGTGGGACAGGGTGAGCAGGCTGGTGATGCCCGCGTCCACACCCACCTCGACCGCGACGGGCGTCAGCGGCGCCACGGTCGGGTCCTCTACCAGCAGGGACACGAACCAGCGGCCGGCGGCGTCCCGGGACACCGTGACCGTGGAGGGTTCCGCCCCTTCGGGCAGGGGCCGGGACCACACGATGTCCAGCGGCGTGGTCATCTTGGCCAGAGTGAGCTGACCGTCACGCCACCGGAACGCGGAACGCGTGAACTCTGCCGACGGCCGCGACCTGCGCTTGGACTTGAACCGAGGGTACCGGGACCGCTGGTCCCAGAAAGCCATAAACCCGGCCTGCAAATGCCGCAGCGTCTGCTGAAGAGGAACCGACGACACCTCGTTCAGAAACGCCAACTCCTGCGTGCGTTTCCACTCCGTCAGCCACCCCGAGGACTGCCCGTACGTGGTGCGCTTACGGTCCACCGCCCACGCTCGGGTGCGGGCTTCCAGCGCCCGGTTGTACACCAGACGCACGCACCCGAAGGTGCGGTTCAACAGCTCAGCCTGTTCCGGCGACGGGTAGAAGCGGTACTTGTAAGCCCGCTTCACCACGTCACCCACGCCTCACATTTTACCGTCCACGTAAGACACCCACTGGAAGGGAGGAAGCGGCGTTTCCTCCCAGCCGTAAACGGCCGGGTTTCCACGCCGCAAATCCGATGAGCGCCGCCTATGCGCCTGAGCCGTCGAGCCTGCTGCTCGGCAACTGCACCGTGCTCGACGCCCGCGTCGTGGAGGGCATGACGCCCATTGCCGACGCGGGGGTGTGGGTCCACGGCGACCGGATCGCCGCCGTCGGCCCGTACGCCGATGTGGCGGCCCAGGCGCGGGCCGCCAGCCCGCTGACCGAGGTGGACCTCGACGGCGCCCATCTGACGCCCGGGCTGGTCAACATGCACACCCACTTCTCCCTGTCGCTGCCCGGCAGCGGCGGCGACAACGTGAAGGGGATGGGCCCGCACGACCTCGCCTATTACATGGCCGACGGGGCAAGGCGGACGCTGCACTGCGGGGTGACCACGGTGCGGTGTGTCGCCGAGAAGGACCACGCCGACTTCGCGCTGCGGCGCGCCATCGCCGCCGGACGCACGCCGGGCCCCCGCATCTACACGGCCGGACGGGCGTTGGTCTGCACCGGCGGGCACGGCCACGAGAGCAGCGACACCATCGAGTGTGACGGGCCGGTCGGCTTCCGGCGGGGCGTACGCAGCCAGATCAAGGCCGGCGCGGACCTGATCAAGGTGATGATCTCGGGTGGCATCGCCGGTGAGCACGAGGGCATCCACACCCCGCAACTCTTCGCCGACGAGCTGGCCGCGGTGCTGGAAACGGCGCACGCCTGGGGGCGCAAGGTGACCGCGCACGCGGGGCCGGCCGAGGTGATCGGCACCGCGGTGGAGCTCGGGCTGGACTGTGTGGAGCACGGCTACCGGCTCACTCCGCAGGTCGCGGCGCGGATGGCCGAGCGGGGCACGGCGCTGGTGCCGACGCTGCTGGTGACGCGGTGCAAGGAGTTCTTCGACGAGCTCGGGGTCCCGGAGTGGATGCAGTGCCGCTCGCTGGGCGCCGGGCCTCGGCACCTGGAGAGCTTCGCGATGGCGATCGCCGCCGGTGTGGAGGTGCTGCTCGGCAGCGACATGCCCCCGTTCTGGCATTTCGAGGGCACCAACGCCTCGGTGCGGGAGCTGGAGTACATGGCGGAGCGGATCGGGCCGGCGCGAGCGATCCACGCGGGCACCCTCGGGCCCATCCGGTGGCTCGGCGCCGAGAGCGACCTCGGCACGGTACAGGTGGGCAAGCTGGCCGATCTGATCGCGATGGACGACGACCCGCTCGCTGACACCTCGGCGTTCCGCAAGGTGCGGTGGGTGATGAAGGGCGGCCATGTCGCCCGGGACGACCGGGCCGCGGGAGGTGCGCGGTGACGTTCGTGGAGGCCGGCGCGGCGGCCATCGCCGCCGGGATCGACGACATGTACGAGGCCTTCCTCGCGGGGGACCGACCGCGGTTCGACGCACACCTGCATGCCGAGGTGACCACCTGGGAGACCCACCTGCCCGGGCCGCTGCGTACCCGGGAGCAGCTGGACGCGTACCGCGATCAGCGGGACGCCGCCAGCCAGCGACCGCGGCTGGCGGTGCTCGCCGCGCGGGACAAACGCGTCGACGTGTGGGGTGAGGTCGGCGTCGCCCGCTACGTGCTGGTCGCGCAGGCACACGCGGAGCAGGCACCGCAGTTCACCCGAGTCACCGATGTGCTGCGCCGGATCGACGGCCGGTGGCTGATCGTGCACCACCACGCCGAGCTGCTGCACGACCCGGTGGAGGCCACGTGACGCGCCGGCTGGTGGCCGACCGGACGGGTGAGCCGGAGGAGGTCCTGTCCGTCGTCGACCTGCCGGACGATCCTCCGCCCGGCCCCGGCGAGGTGCAGCTCGCCGTCCGTACCGTCGGCCTGAACTTCCTCGACGTGTCCCTCTGCCGGGGCGAGTACCCGGTGCGGCCGACCCCGCCGATGACCCCCGGGGTGGAGGCGGCTGGCCGCGTCGTCGCCGCGGGCGTCGGCGCCGAACACCTGCTCGGTCAGGAGGTCATCGCCTGCCCGACGCTGCCGCGTGGCGCACTCGGCGACGCGGTGACGGTCGACGCCGCGGTGGTGGTGCCCCGCCCGGCCACGGTGGATCCGACGATCGCGGCGGCCCTGCCGGTCACGTACCAGACCGCGTGGTTCGCCCTGGAGCGGGCAGGTGTCGCCGCCGGCCAGACGGTGCTGGTGCACGCGGGCGCCGGCGGCGTCGGCATCGCGGTCACCCAACTCGCGGTCGCCCGGGGCGCACGGGTCATCGCCACCGCCGGCGGTGCCCGCAAGACGGCCGTCTGCCGCGCCGAAGGTGCGGCGGTGGCGTTCGACTACACGACCGGGGATTTCGTTGCGGCCGTGCGGGAGGCTACCGACGGTCGGGGCGCCGACGTGATCATCGACCCGGTGGGCGGCGATGTGCTCGCCCGGTCGCTGGGCTGCCTGGCGTTCGAGGGCGCGGTCGTCACCGTCGGCGCCGCCGGCGGTCCACCAGCGCCGGTCGACCCCGGTCGGCTGATCGCGGCGAACGCCACCCTGATCGGGCTCTCCTGGGGCTCCCAGTACCCGTGGCGGCGTGCCACGGCGGTGCGGGCGGCCTATCAGGCCCTGTTCGACCTGTACGGGTCCGGTGCGATCCGGCCGCGGGTCAGCAGGGTGGTGCCGCTGGACGACGTGCCGGCGGCGCTGAGCGAGCTGGCGACCGAAGGACCATCGGCAAGATCGTCGCGCGGGTCGAGGAGGGGGAGGGGCAATGACGGAGACGCCGGACGGCGACATGGAGATCTACGACCTCAAGGTGACTGTGGACCGCATCGAGGGGCGGTCGGTCTGCGCCATGGCGGTCGGTGACTGGTTCGAGCTGACCAACAGCGCCCACCTACGGCTACCCGAGGGCAAGCACTTCTGCGTGTACGCGCTCGCCTCGGTACTGCCGTTCCTCGCCGCGAAACAGCGCGACCTGGCGGCCGGGGACTGGCTGGCCCAGGACTCCCACTTCGCCTGCCCTGATCCGGAGGAGCGACTGATCATGAAGGTGGAACGGACCTGCCGGCGGCGGATGAACTCCTCGGAGTTGACCTGATGGCCGTCGAGATCGGGCTCGGGCTGCAGAGCGACAAACCCGCCGGCGCCTACGCCCGGCTGGCCCGCGCCGCGGAGTCGTACGGCTTCGACGTGCTGACTGTCTTCGGTGACCTGATGTACCAGCCGCCGATCTTCCCGCTGCTGGAGATGGCTCAGGTGACCACCCGGGTCCGGCTCGGAGCGGCGTGCCTCAATCCCTATTCCCTGGCCCCGTACGAGATCGCCGGCCAGGTCGCCGCGCTCGATCTGGCGTCGCAGGGGCGGGCGTACCTAGGGCTGGCCCGCGGCACCTGGCTCGGCGCGGTGGGACTGGCCCAACCGAAGCCGCTGACCGCGATCGAGGAGGCGGCTGCCGTCGTCTACCGCCTGCTGTCCGCCGACCGAGCCGGCTACGCAGGGCGCGTCTTCTCGCTGGCCCCCGGCACCGCGCTGCGCTACCCCGTGCAGCGGCCGGATCCGCCGCTACTGGTGGGCGCCTGGGGCCCGCAGGGGGCAGCCCTCGCCGGCAGGATCGCGGACGAGATCAAGGTGGGCGGCAGCGCCAATCCCGACATGGTGCCGGTCATCCGCGACCGGGTCCGGGCCGGCGCGGTCAAGGCTGGGCGGAACGTCGAGGACATCGGTATCGTGCTCGGCGCCGTGACGGTCGTTGACGACGACGGCGAAGCGGCCAGGGCCAAGGCCCGCACCGAGGTCGCCATGTATCTCGCGGTCGTGGCGGAACTCGACCCGACCGTCGTGCTGCCCAGGGACCTCGTGGAGCAGGTCGGCAAGCTGGTCGATGCGGGTGACCACGAGGCGGCGGGCCAGCTGATCCCGGACGAGGTGCTCGACCGGTTCGCCTTCTCCGGCACCCCGGCCCAGGTCGCCGCACAGGCCCAGGCACTCATCGACGCCGGGGTCCGTCGGGTCGAGTTCGGCACACCGCACGGGCTGACCGACGAACACGGCGTGGAGCTGCTCGGCTCCGCCGTCCTGCCCCTGCTGCGCAGGTAGCCCGAGAGAGAGGAGCGGCCGGTGCGGCTGGTCGTCGTGGTCGGACCCGGATTGGTGGCCGACACAGCGGTGCTGAAGTCACTCACCACCACCACGTGCGCGGAACTCGGCGTAGCCGGCCGGCTGGTGACCGCCAACGCACCCGACGACGTCCGGTCCCTGGTTGCGGCAGCAGATTCGCCGCTGGTGGTGCTGCCCGGTCCGACACCCGAGGTGCGTGCCCTCATGGGTGCCGTCCCACATGTGGTGTGGTACGACCTCACCGTCGAGTCACCCGTTGCCGGTGCCGCCCATCTGCACGGGCGCGGTGTCTGGGGCCTGGCCTGGGCGATCCGGCACGCCGTCCACCGCCTCCGGTCGCCGGCCGCCCGCATCGCCTACGGGCCGCACCCGGACCAGTGGGGCGAGCTGCGGCTCCCGGCCCGCACGAGCGAGGATCGGGCTCCGGTCGCGGTGCTGCTGCACGGCGGTTTTTGGCGGTCCGTCTGGGCGGCGGACCTGATGGACGCCCTCGCCGTCGACCTCGCCGACAGCGGGTACGCGTCGTGGAATCTGGAGTACCGGCGCCCGGACCGACATGGCTGGGACGCCACCACAACCGACGTCGCGGCGGGCATCGCGGCGCTCGCCGGTGTCGCCGATGACCGACCGCTGGACCTGGAGCGCGTCGCGGTCCTCGGCCACTCGGCCGGGGGCCAGCTGGCGTTGCGGGTTGCGGGGGACCTGGCCGCTGCCTCCGCTGCGGGAACCCGGGACGCCACCGTCGGTCCGGAGCGAACCGTCTCCGCGGTCGCGCTCGCGGTGTCGTTGGCCGGCGTCCTCGACCTGGCCGAGGGCGAACGGCGGCAACTCGGTGAGGGTGCGATCTCCACAGCCCTCGGCGGGACACCCGCGACGGCATGGCGACGGTACGCGGCGAGCGACCCGATCGCTCGGGTGCCGCTCGGGCTCCCGACCCTGGTGGTGCAAGGAGCCGACGACAGTCTCGACCTCGTCGACATCAACCGCCGATATGCCGTGGCCGCCCGCGCGGCGGGAGACGACATCAGCTACCTGGAGCAGCCGGGCAACCACTTCGACGTCATCGATCCCGGCTCGGCCATCTGGCGCGCCACCATGGCTGCCGTGGACCGCCGCTTCGGTCGCTGAGAACCCAGAGGCCACTCTGCGAGGACGACTTGTTTCACGCTCGTGAACAGCCGCGTGCGGACCGACCAGGCGAGCCTTACAGTCAGAACAGCCGTGGCGTCACCACCGACACCACGGTCGTCACCGAGTCGGTGTCGTTGTAGATCCGGTGCGGCACCGAGGAGCGAAGATGCACGCTGTCGCCCGGCCGCAGCCGGTGTTCGACCCCGTTCACCTCGTAGAGCAGTTCGCCTGAAATGACGTAGGCGAACTCCTCGCCAGCGTGGCCGTACGCGTTCTCCCGGCGACCGCCGGGCGCGATGTGCACCAGCATCGGCTCAAGGACCAGGTCTGGTCCCCGCTCCGACAGCATCCGGTAGGTCTGCTGCCCGGACACGTACTCGGTGGCGGCGGTCTCCGCCCTGGTGAGCGTGAAATGCGTGGGAAGCGGGGTGACGGATCCGGGCGAGGAGTCGGCGCCGGAATCGAAGAAGTCCGCCACCGAACAATCCAGAGCTTTCGCGACGCTGCCGAGCGCGGTCAGGCCGATGGACGAGATGCCTCGTTCGACCTGTGAGAGGAAGCCGATCGACAAGCCGGAGCGGGCGGCCAGGCCACGCAGCGTCAGCCCGCGTTCCTTGCGGTACTGCCGGATGCGCGCGCCCACCTGACCGGCCGGGGTGTCGTCCGCCACGCTGCCGTCCGGGCGGGTCTGCTCCCGTACCGGGTGGCTCTCCATCGACCGCACGGGGCCTCCTGTCGCGGTTGGCGGGAGGTCCCGCCGCGTTTGTTCGATGGTATCGAACTTTGGGGCACGCGCGGCAACCCCGCCCGCCGGGTTGTCGGCCGACGACCGGAGCTCCGCGGCGGCCATCCCGGACCGGTAGGGACCTTGAGGGCTGGGCGCACTACGCCGAGCGGCTGTGTGACGAGATCGGCCTGCGCCGCGATCCCGGCGAACGGCTGGGCATGCTGTACGGGCAGCGCTGGCGCGCCGCGCATGGTGCCCTCGTTCGATGGCGCTTCATCATCACCGTTGCGGTTAGCATCGTGAGCGGGAGCAAGTCCCTCTCGTACTGGGTTGTGTCCGAACAGGGGCTCGACGGGTTGCCGCTCGTGGTCGGGGGTGCCAGTGGGGCCCAGCCGCCTTGACAGTCGATGTCCTAGGACGGTTTAGAGGGTGTGCATCAGCGCAGGCGGTGGCGGCTTCGACCGCAGTGTTCAGCGCCGTCTCCAGGAGCGTGCGCCGGGATAGACGGCGGCGTGTGGCATGGTGACGCGGATGATGGACAGTGCTGGAGCGTTGGAGGCCGTGGTCCGGCATGCGACGGAGCTTGAGGACGACTACGTTGACATCGCGCCGACCCTCACAGCTTTGGCGGCGTGCGGGGACATCACCTTGGTGCCCCGGTTACATGAGGCGCTCGACCGGTTCCTCGACGAGCGGAACTTCTACGGTCGGGACCTCATCGCCGGCATTCTGGCCGGCATCCAGGGCGTGGCTGCGCTCCCAGCGCTGCTGCGCGCATCGGCCCGCGATCTCGGTGACGACCAAGACAGCTTGACCGGCGAGATCATCGACCTTGTGCACACGAACAAGGCAGCGGCGCGTCGCACGGTGCTGGGCCTGGCCACTGGTGGCACCCCTGAACTACGCCGGGCAGGACTGTGGGCGCTCGGATTCGTGGTCGAAGCGCAGGATGTCGAACTGCTGGCCGCCGCCGCGGCCAACGTCGACCCGCAGGTCAGGGCCGTGGCGATCGGCTCGATTCCCAACCCTGCTGACGATGACCGAGCATTCCAGGTGCTCGTCATGGCGCTGCGTGACCTCGACGATCAGGTACGCATCTCGGCGGTCAGCAGGCTCGGCTACACCGGTCGGGCCGACGCGGTTGCGCCACTCGCCGCCCTCGCCGCGGACCCCGTGCCGCGGGTACGGTCCATGGTCGCGTACGCACTCGGCCAGCTCCGCAAGGTCGAGGCAACCCCGGCGTTGCTGCGGCTGCGACACGACCCCGATCGGCACGTCCGCGAGAACGCCCTCGAAGCCCTTGGCTCAGTCGGCGGGGCGGCTGCGGTCGACGCGCTGCTGTTGATCGCCGGCGATGAGGATCCGCTGCTGCGAGCCCAGGCCGCTCGGGCGCTCGGCAGGGCGGTGGACTCGGATCCGCGTATACCGCAGCAGCTCACGGCGTTGGCGCAAGACGACGAGCCGGCGGTGCGCGCCGCTACCATCAGCGGACTTATCAGCACCGATAGCGCGCTCTCGCGCTGGGCGTCGCTCGTGGTCGGGTTGGCGAACGACCCAGACCCGGTGGTCCGCCAGCGCGTCGCCGTTGCGGCACGCCGCCTCGCGCCCGACGCCGCCCCCGACATCCTCCGCCAGTATGTCAGCGACCCTGACCCGACCGTGCGCCGGATTGCCGATATGGAACTTGCTCGGCTGACCAATACCGCCGCACGCTGACCTGCACTGACATGGAGGGGCACCTGTTGGAGCCGGAGTTCCCCGAGCTGGCGTGGCTCTACCCGGAGGTCGTCCGCGCCGGCAGCCTGGCCGCCGCGTTGCGACGGGCCGCCGCCGAGATCGGCGTGGATGTTGGCGATGTGACAGCCAACGAGAGCAACCCGAAGTCGTATGCGGGGGTGGCCAGCGTCGTGCCGGAGCGGGAGGCGCTGGGTGTCTCCGTCGGTCACGTCGAGCGGTACTTCTCGGTGGGCGGGTGGGGGCAGGGCGTCGAACTGCTCACCGGCAGCACCCATGACCTGGCCGAGGTGGCGCGGCTGGCACAAGCGTGGCGCACAGGTCGGCCGCTGGTCGAGATCCGACGCCTGGCGCCCTTCGTCAGGGTCAACGAGCGGGCGCTGGCCCACGAGCGCGGCCCGGAGCACGTGGTGGCGTACCAGTGGCATCAGCTTTTCGCCGACGTTGAGGAGCAAGCGGACTGGCCTGAGTTCGGCGAGTTGGTCCGGGCGGCGTACGACGAACCGAGGCTTCGCCAGTTGTACGTCTACACCAGCCACTGGTCGATCCAGTTTTCCACCTGTACCGGGTACCCCTTCTCTCATGGCGGGGTGCCGCATTTGCATGCGGCGCGCGGCCAGTTGCCCTATCGAGTTGTCTCGCCGCGTGGTGTCCTGGTCGGGGAGATGACGACGCCGCAGGAGGCGGTCGCGTTGGCGGTGCGGCGTCTGTCCGACGAAACCGGCCCGGCGGTCTCCGGGGCCGCGGCGGCCGCGCCGGCGGATCCGTGGTGGGAGGAGGCCGCGCGCCGGTGTGGTCGAGACACCTGCGGCGATGTGCCCCGGTTTCTTCTCCAAGGGGTCACGGTCGCCCATTGGGAGGCTGTGTTCGACTGGGTTGGTGGCGGGCGGTGGCCGTGGCGGTACGCCGAGGGTGGCGTAGAGCGGCCCCTGCCCACTGCGGCGGCGGTGCTCGCTCGACCCGCCGATGCTCCGCCCGCGACCCTTCAGATGTCCTGGCACCCTGCGGCGTCCGTACTGACCTTCCATCCGGCCTCTGCCACCGAGCTCTGCTTCGACGTCGACCTACGCGCGTTGCCCGACGGAGCCGACCGGCTGAGGACACTGTTTGAGCTCACCGACGAACTCTGGTCGAAGACGCAGCTCACCGGGCCCTTCCTGTTGGCCCCGCAAGGCGATCCGGCCCGCCCGATACTCGCGGTGCAGGCGTTGAGCGGTGTCCGTCTGCGCCTGCTGGACTGATCTGCCCTTGTCGCAGTCGTGGCGCTGGGCCAGGGCGGCGACAGTTGGACGGTGGGTCGCGAGGAAACCGTGGCCGGGTGCAGGGCTCAGGGCCAGTGCGCGGGCGTGGCGTGTCAGCCGGGCGGGGGTGTGCAGCGGCCGGTGGTGGAGGGCGGTCAGGGTGGGCGGCGGGTCCCGTCTCGCACGCTTGGTGGTTCAGGTGTTGATGCTGGCTTACTGTGCGATCGGTGCCTTCGGCTCTAGCCTTGCGCGATGCCGTACGCCGACCTCAGCTCTGAGCAGTGGAACGACCTGTCTGACGGCGCTGCCCGCCGGATGGCGCAGGACATCGCCGACCGACACGACCTGACTGTGGTGGACCTGAAGAATGCGGTGTACGTGGGGCGGTCGCACCGGGTGGCGCTGTTCGACCGTGACGGGATGAAATTCGCTCTTGTACCCGGCGGCCGGCCGGCTCTCGGCTACGACGCGGCCCGATTCCAGCCCGTTCCGCACCAGGCTGCCAGCTACGCCGACAGCGCCAGCGAGTACGGTCTTCCGCCGCTGGCTGAGTACGTCGATGCGATGACCTCGCCGGTACGCAGCGTCGAGATGCCGGCGATGCTGATCGCGGTGGAAGCGTTCGACCCCTGCGAGGTTCCGCTGGCGCCGGACGACCCTCGGGTACTCGAACTCGTCGCGTCGACCGGGGATCGGCTCGGCGGGGTGAGCACATTCCATTCTGCTGGGCTGACGGTGGAGTTCGACCAGACCGGGCAGGTGGTGCGGGCCCGAGCGACCCGGGACGTCTCCTACGACGAGGCCATGGCCGGGCTCACGAGCATCGGCTTGCGGACGACCTCTGCGGATGAGTGGGAGTGGGCGTGTGGAGCCGGTGCGACAACCCTGTTCCGCTGGGGCGATGACTGCCCCAACGACGGTTACCCGTTCGACTACAAGACCGGTCCGCACCGGCAGAAGAACCTGTGGGGTTTGGCGATCGGGCAGGATCCCTACAAGCATGAGACGACCACCGAGCGCACCATCGTGTGCGGCGGCGATGGCGGCAGCACCACCTGTGGAGGCAGCGGATTCTTCCTGGGCTGGCTCACCCTTGCGACCGCCTACCGCGACAAGGAGTTCGGCCAGTGGCTCGCATCTGACGACGGGTGCGCCGACGAGATCCTGACCCGGCCCGTGATAGAGCTGAGCTGAGGAGCGCCGAACATTGGACGACCGGACCAGCGAGCTCCTCGATGCTGCCGTACAGGAACAGCTTGATGCCCATGGGCGGGTCCTGCCGCCGTGGCGGGCGTACCCGCAGATCGAGCGGTTCAGCATCGGCTGGCGCATGGGTGACGGCGAGTGGCATCTGATGGTTTGGTGGCATTGGTGGGAGTCTGCGCCCATGGACGAGGGGGAGAGGATTGTCTACTTCCAGGCCGATGAGCCGCCGCGCGAGTGGCTGGACTGGGTCGCGCACCAGCTCTGGCCGGATGTGGACTTCGGCGAGGCGGGCGTACGCCGTCTGGCCGAGCACGGAATCGGCGCCTCGCAGTGACTGATCGTCCGCTGCTGTTTCTCGACGTGGACGGGACGCTTCTGCCCTTCGGCGGCACCGCAGGCGCGATGGGCGATGACGCCAACCCTCTGCTGGCATGTCTCGACACCGAACACGGCCGCTGGCTTGCCGCGTTGCCTTGTGATCTCGTCTGGGCTACGACCTGGATGGCCGAGGCAAACGAGGTTCTTGCACCACGGCTCGGCCTACCCCAACTCCCGGTCGTCGACTGGCCAGACGAAGACGACGACGGCGGCCGGCTGCACTGGAAAACGCGCCGCCTCGTCGAGTGGGCCGCAGGATGCCGTTTCGCCTGGGTCGACGACGAGATCACCGACGCCGACCGGACGTGGGTAGCAGCGAACCACAACGCTTCCGCGCTCCTGCACCGCGTAGACCCACGCCGCGGCCTCACCGACGCGGACTACCAAGCCCGCGCGCAATGGCTGAACGAGGTGGACCAATAACGCAGCCCCGATCCGATGACCGAATGGACACAGCGGGCAGGGCATCCAACGATCAGCACAACGTCGTGGGGTATCTGGTGTAGCAGGGCGGCTAGTGCGGTGTCCACTAACGTTCACCGGGTTTCCGATGCACCGTTGTGGATCCTCGCCGTTAAGGCGAGCGACTCCCCACCTGATGGTGGGGCGGGCCTCCGCGGGCCAACTGATCCTCTCGCCGCTTGTGCTGGGCGGCGGGGATCACGCCGGGACTGGCCGGCACCGGGTAGATGCCGTCCGGCTCGACGGTGCGTGACCACCTTCGGCAGCACAACCGCTGCTGTGGGGGTGGTGGGTCCGCCGCCCGGGGTGCGGGTGGCGATGATGGCCGCCGCGATCAGGTCACGGTGCCCGGAGAACTGACAGTGCGGGCAGGACAGGGTCCGGCCACGCGGTTTCGGTACCCGCCGCAGACAGGCGGGGCAGGTGGACGAGGTACCGCGTTCGTTGACCGGGTCGACAGTGATACCGGCCTGGACAGCTTTGTCGGTGAGGACCTGCATCAGCCGGCCGATCTGCCACTGCCGCAGCCGCAGGTTGTGCCGCCGCCCCGCATCGATGTCCAACACATCGCGCGGGTCCCCTACCCTGAGCACACCGACCCGCTGCTCCACCGCCCACGACACCACGGTACGGGCGGCTTCATGTTGGGCCTGCCGGACCCGACGCTTGTGCCGGCCCTCCACCAGCCGCGCCCGGCGGCGGTATTTCCGCCACCGCCGTGACCCCTTCTGCCCCGGCTTCGGCGCCCTGTAGGCAACGGCGCGGCGGCGGGATTTGGTGTCCGCGAGATGCATGCGGTGCTCGGCGCGGACCGCCCGCCCCGACACCAACAGGCCCTCACCGTCCGGGCCAGCCACCGCATACGGGTGGATGATCCCCAGGTCGACCCCCGCAACCCGGTCCGGGTCCGGCCCCTCACCAGGCGGATACACCGCCACGGGGACCTCGGCCGTGACGTCGAGGAACAGCCGACCGCCCTCACACAGCAGGGTGACCGACCGGACCTGCTCGACCGGATACGGCACCTCCCGCGCCAACCGGATCCACAACGGCGGCATGCCCTTGGCCACCGGGACACGCACCCGCCGCCCGTCCAGGGTGAACGTGCCGTGATACCAGCGCACCGGCATCAACGCCCGCCGACGCCGCGGAAACCGCGCCGACACGTCACCGTCCTTACGGGCTTTCGCCGCCGCGAACCACGCATCGGAAAACCGGCGCAACACCGACCGGGCACCCGTGCTGTCCAACTCCCCGAACGTGCCCGGACCCGACCCGGACAGCTCCCGACACAACGCCTGATAACCAACCACCGGCGCGTCCTGCCGGCGGCGTCGCCACCCGTTGACCTCCAACACGCACGCCCACACGTCACCGGCCGAGCGCAGCAGGCCGAAGCACCGCCGCCGCTGCCCCGACGTCACCCGCACCGCAACACGAGCAGTCCGGTACACCACCCTGGGCGCGGCGGGCTCCCGACGACGAGGCACAACCACACCCAACCCGACGGGTACGACAATTTCCCGCAGCGGCCAACCCGGCGAACGTTAGTGAACACCGCACTAGCCATGCCCGGTCAGCTGGGGTGAACTGGACCTTCTTGCCCTGCAGCTGCCGTTCGAGGATCATCGCCTGGTGGCGTAGCGCCAGGATCTCGGCATCCTTGTCCCGGTCGCTCATCGTCAGCAGTCGTAGCAGCGAGAGAGAGCGTTGGTCACACCGAGGTAGGCCAGGCGCAACAGCACAATCGATCATCCTCGCGCGGCACGCAATGTCGATCACCGTCGGGCCCAGCGCGCCCGCGGCAGAGCCGCACTCACCACTCGGTGATCAAGAAGTTTGTGACCAGCACGGATGAGGTTTTCGGCACCTGCAACGGCGAGCCCGCCGCCAAAATGCAGGGGCACCCGGGCCGAGTCGACGCAGCGGGGTCATATTTGAGGCATTGATGATCAACTCGTTTCGTGGCTCCGGATGAGTTTGCAGCTGCAGGTCAGGCCACTGGCCGAGAGAGCGCAGAGGCGGCACCGCCATTCGTCGGTGGTGCCGCCTCTGCTGGCGATCTCCTCCGCGCCGCTCTTGTCAGTGCGGGTTCGATTACGCCGCCGACGGTTGAATCACGTCCCGTACACCTGGAACGTGAACAGCGAGTAGCCGGCCTTCCTGCTGCCGCGGGCCGTGCCGTAGATGCGTACGTACCTGGTCGAGGCGTTCAGGGCGAAGTTGTCGTCCTCGCCGCCGTTGCCGTTGGTGATGGTCCGGATCGTGGTCCAGGTGTTCCCGTCGGCCGAGGTCTGGATCTGGTAGTTCTTGCCGTACGTGGTTCCCCACACCAGCAGGACACGGTTGATGGTGTACGTGCCGCCGAGGTCGACCCGGATCCACTGCGGGTCGGACGACGCGCTTGTCCACTGCGTCGTGGGGGAGGCGTCCACGGCGTTCGAGGCGGGGAAGGAGGCGTTCTGCACGCTGGACGCCGTGGCGGGGTGGTTCAGCGCCAGGTCCGGCGGGGGAGCGCTGACCGTGCAGTCACCGGTGCCCTGTGCGGCGTAGCGGATGCCGCCGAGCAGGTGCGTGCGGTAGTTCGCCTCGGCGTAGCTGCCGATGGTGTGGCCCATGCCGGTGTAGAATGACCGGCCGCCGTCGTAGGCCCGGCACCACGAGATGGGATGGTCGCCGCCCATCGTGCCGCCGGTGTAGGTGGACTCGTCGAGCGTGGCGAGGACGTGCACCTGCGGGCGGGGGTTGGTGCGGTAGTTGTACCACTCGTCGGTGCGGTTCCACGCGACCGGCAGGCCGACCGTGGACGGGTGGGTGGTGTCGGCGATGCGGACCGTCGCGGCCTGGATTGTCGGGTGGCTGGCGAAGTACGCCCCGACGAGGTCGCCGTACCAGGCCCAGGTGTACTCGGTGTCGGCCGCCGCGTGCACGCCGACGTAGCCGCCGCCGGCGCGGATGTAGTTCTCGAACGCGGTCTGCTGTGTCGCGTCGAGTACGTCGCCGGTGGTGGACAGCCAGATGACCGCCTTGAACCGGGCCAGGTTCGTCGGGTTGAACTGGGTGGCGTCCTCCGTGGCCTCGACGGCGAAGTTGTTCGCCGTGCCCAGGTCGCGGATCGTCTGGATGCCGGTGGGGATGGAGTCGTGGCGGAATCCGGCGGTCTTGCTGAAGACGAGCACGGTGAAGTCCGGCGCGGCATGGGCCGGCACGGCGTTGAAGCCGAGCGCGGCGACCACGATGGCGAGGCAGAGAGCGAGTCTACGCGTCATGATCGGTGGTCTCCCTTCTAACCAGTGACGAACGTGTAGCTGTCCAGGTCGAACAGCGCGCGCTTGCCGTTGCCAGCGAACGTGACGTACAGCGAGGTGGTGCCTGCCGGTGCGCCGCTGACGGTGCCGCTCACCGTGACGTACGTGTCCCAGGACCCGGTCTGGGTGACCGTCGCCGAGCCGATGATCGTGCCGGTTGGTGATCCGGTCCGGAACCGCAGCGTGCCGCCAGCCCCGGCGGACGACACCCGGGCGGTGAACGAGGTGACGTTGTTGAGCTTGTACGGGTCGAACTGGATCCAGTCGCCGTTGTTGATGTCGCCGACGGTCATGCCGCCCTCGGCCGTGGCCCTGCTGACCTTGGTGACACCCGACGAGGTCTTGTAGTGCTCGGCCTGCCGGTGCTTCGGCGCCAGGATGTTCTGTGCGTGGGTGGTGAGGCCGCCCTTGTCGGTGTAGGACGCGTCGAAGATCGGGAAGATGTTCGCCGCGTCGTCGTGCTCGCCGTCCACTGGGATGGTGATCGTGCCGGAGCAGCCGGTCTGCGAGGTGATCTGGTGGGCGTGCTGGTCGTGCCCGATCAGGTAGGCCATGGTCACCTTGGCGCAGTCGATCGTGCCGTCCTCCGGGTCGGTGACCGTGACGCTCCACGGGACGCTGTCGCCGAAGGCGGCCAGTTGCCCGGAGGTGGGGCTGTTGACGACGACCGTCGGGGCGGTGTTGCCGACGCTGATTGGCACGCTGGCCGTGCCGGTGGCGCCCTGCGGGTCGCGCACCGTCAGAGTGGCGACATAGTTGCCGTTGGTGGTGTACGTGTGCGATGGGTTGGCGGCGGTGGAGGTGCCGCCGTCGCCGAACGCCCACGAGTAGGTCAGCGTCCCGCCATCGGGGTCGCTGGAGCCCGCCGACGAGAACGTCACGGCCAGCGGTGCCGCGCCGGATGTCTTGTCGGCGCTGGCGACCGCGGTCGGGGCGCGGTTGCCGGCGGCGCCGACGTAGTCGTAGCGGTAGACTGCGGAGTTGGCGTCGCCGTTGAAGTATCCGGTGCCGTAGTCCAGGACGTACAGCGACCCGTCGGGGCCGAAGGCCATGTCCATGACCTGCTTGCCGTTCCACGGGAAGTTGTCGATCACACCTGGCGAGCCGTCCGCGTTGACCACGATGGGCTTGATCCAGCCGCGGCCGAATTCGCCGGCGAAGTACTGCCCGTCCAGGGTGGCGGGGAACTTCGTGGTCGACGGGTTCGTGGCGTCGTACCGGTAGACCGGGCCACCCATCGGCGACTCGGAACCGGTGCCGAACTCGGGCGGGGAGCCGGCGTCGCCGGCGTAACGAATCCAGGCGGGCTTGGCCGCCGGCAACGTGGTCAGGCCCGTGTTGCGGAAGGAGTTGTTGGTCGGGCCGCCGGTGCAGTTGAACTTCGGGCCGGTGGAGTTGGTCGCGAAGTTCCACTCGTTGTACGTCTCGGTGGTGGTGTTGGTGCCGGTGCAGTACGGCCAGCCGTAAAAGCCCGGCCCGGTGATCCGGTCGAACTCGACCTGACCGGACGGGCCCCGGTTGGCGTCGGTCCGGCCCGCGTCCGGCCCGTAGTCGCCGAGGTAGACGATGCCGGTGGCCTTGTCGACGCTCATCCGGAACGGGTTGCGAAAGCCCATGGCGTAGATCTCGGGCCGGGTGTTGGCGGTGCCCGGCGCGAACATGTTGCCGGCCGGGATCGAGTACGTCCCGTTGGCGTTGACCTTGATCCGTAGGACCTTGCCGCGCAGGTCGTTGGTGTTGCCGGCGGAGCGCTGCGCGTCGTAGGCGGGGTTGCGGTTGGTGCGCTCGTCGATCGGCGAGTACCCGCTCGACTCGAACGGGTTCGTGTCGTCGCCGGTGGACAGGTACAGGTTGCCGGCCGCGTCGAAGTCGATGTCACCGCCGACGTGGCAGCAGATGCCGCGGCTGGTCGTCACCTCCAGGACGGTGACCTGGCTGGCCATGTTGACCGTGTAGTCGGCGTTGAGGGTGAACCGGGACAGGCGGTTGACCCCGGTCCAGGTCGCCCAGTCGGTGGCGGTACCGCTGGCGGGGGCGTCGCCGGCCGGGGTGCTCAGCGGTGGCGCGTAGTAGAGGTAGATGTTGCGGTTGCTGGCGAAGTTCGGGTCGGCGGCGACGCCCTGCAGGCCCTCCTCGTCGTGCGTGTAGACGGGGATGTTCGCGATCACCGACGTGTTGCCGGCGGCGTCGGTGCGGCGCAGCGTGCCGTTGCGCGCGGTGTGCAGCACCGAGCGGTCCGGCAGCACCGCGAGCGCCATGGGTTCACCGGTCTCGGCTACGCCCTTGGCGAGCGTGACCTGCTGGAAGTCTGCGGGGTTGATCGCCGCCGCGGCCGGGGTTGCCGGCGCGGCGAGGACGCTGAGTCCCGGGGCGACCAGAAGCAGGGCGGCCGCCATTGGCTGCCATCGAACGATGGGCTGTCGTTTCACCAGTGCCCCTTCCTGACCAAGTTCGCCAGGCAGGGCGCGCGCCGTCGCGCCGCAGCCGAGGATGCCGCGACGTCGACCTGCGTCGTCGAGCACACTTCACGCGTCCGCCGCCGAACGGATCGTATAGAGAGCGGTCTCAGGCCGTGCGATCACAGTAGGGGACTCTGATTGACCAGTCTAGATGTATCGATGCTGCGCGTGAAACTTTGCGGCCGTGACCAAAAGGCGGCTGTGGGGCTCGGAAAGTCGTCGCTGCAGGTCAAGCGGCATAGCGGTACTCGTTGATGACGCCGCCGAGGATGCGGGTACGCAGGAGTCGGCGGCTTTCGAGTTCGTGTACGGCGATGGGCTGTTGGTCAGCGGCCGGCGGGAGTTGGTTGCGGGCCCGGTGGGGCGGTGCTCGTTGTAGTGACCTGGAAGGAGTCGCCCGACCCTGATCGCGACGCCAAGCTCGACCGGATTGAGCAGGTGCTGGACCGCTTCCCGGACCGGGCTTTCGCCTTCGACGAGTTCGGGCCCCTGGGGATCCGGCCCACCGCGGGCTCCTGCTGGGCGAAACAGGGCAAGCCAAACCGGCTGCCGGCGACCTACCGCCGCACCCATGGCGTCACCTACTTCCACGGCTGCTACTCCGTGGGCGACGACCGCCTGTGGGGCGTCAACCGACGTCGCAAGGGCACCGCCAACACCCTGACCGCGCTCAAGTCGATCCGCGCCGCCCGACTCGACGGCGCCCCGATCTACATCATCCTGGACAACCTCTCCGCCCACACCGGCGCGGACATCCGCCGCTGGGCGAAGAAGAACAAGGTCGAGCTGTCCCGACCTACGCTTCCTGGGCCAATCCGATCGAGGCCCACTTCGCCCCGCTGCGGCAGTTCACCCTGGCCAACTCCCACCACCGCAGCCACCCCGCGCAAACCCAGGCACTGCACCGCTACCTGCGCTGGCGCAACACCAACGCCCGCCACCCCGACGTACTCACCGCCCAACGCAAGGAACGCGCCCGCGTCCGCAGCGAAAAGGGCATCCGCTGGGGCGGACGCCCCCTCAACACCGCAGCCTGACCAACCGCGAACCGCAGCCCCCGAGCGCCGAAGGGGGCAAGTTCAGGAGAAGGACAGCGACAGAAGGATGACTCAGGAGGCGGACGGTTCGATCTCCCCCGCGAAAACGATGAACTGGTCGATGAGGCTCCGTCGCAGATGGACGACATCCGTTCCCGCCAGGCGGGGACCTCCAGCGCGAGCCTCGCGGCACAAGCGGATGTTCGGGAACGCCCACTCGCCCCAGACGGCTGCAACCTCATCTTCCAGGCGGATGCTGTTGCGTGGGGCGGCCGGTACTCGCCCTCGCGTTCCTCGCCTACCAACTCGCGGTCCAGCTGTACCAGGCACCGCCGAGGTGCTTGAAGACCGGGGACTCAAAGTCGGGGGTTTCCGGGTCCGGAGTTGGGCCTTTGGGCAGGTACGCAAACCCGGCGTCGTCCAACAGGTATCCGTTCGCCTCCCGAACACGACTCCGGGCCTGTTACCACGACGATGGGCGGAGCTGCCGCACCGCTCATCAACGAAGGCATAATTGCCGGTCGTGGATCTCGACCGGTTCGCCGCGCTCATCGGGCCGCCACCCGCCCACGTGCCACCCGTCGACTGGGCCGACGTCGAGGCTCGCCTCGGGGTGCCGCTGCCGGCCGACTTCCGAGCCTTCGCCGCCGCCTACGGACCGATCGACCTCGGCGAGTACGTGTGGATCTGGTCGCCTGCCGGCAGCGAGGTGCCGTACCAGGTCCGGACCCTGGGCTGGCTGCGGTCCAACCGCGACGCCAACCCCGGCTCGGCGCCGTACCGGTTCTGGCCCGAACCGTGGGGGCTGCTCAAGTGGGCAACGAGCCGGGCCGGGGACGACTTCTTCTGGGACCCGTCCGGCTCCGAGGACCCGGACACCTGGCCGGTCGTCGCCCGGTTCGCCCATCACCGCTGGCACCGGTTCGACCTGACCATGACCGACCTGGTGGCGGCCATGGTCACCGACGGCATCGACTGGAGCCCCGGCCACCGCACCGGCCCGCTGCCCGCGCGGTACGGCCCCGACCTGAGCCTCGAACGGCCGCGTCCCACGCCGGTCGCGCCGCTCACGCCGTCACGGTCCGGGCTGGACCGACTGCTCGCCGCGCTGCCGGCAGCGGCAGCGACCCGCGACCGGGCCGGGCCCTGGGCTGATGTTGACGCCCCGGTGGACTACCGCGAGCTGCTCGACGCCACCGGGCCGGGAACGCTCGGCGGCGTGCTGCGCCTGCTCGCGCCGGGCGGGCCGGACGGGTTCGACCTTGCCGCCGAGCACGCCGCCGCCGACCTGGCGGACCCACCGGCCGGCCTGTACCCGGACCCGCCAGGGATGCGGCTGTGGGGCCGGATGGCCACCGGCGAGACGCTGTGGTGGCTGCCGGCCTGGCACTCCGCCGACCACTGGCCGGTCGTGGTGATCGGCGCCGGCTGGCAGCGGATCGACCTGCCCACGACGGCGTTCCTGGCCGAGTGGCTCGACAGGCGGATGGACCTGCCAATCCTCGATCCGGCGGCCACCCCAGGGGCGGCGCTGTGGACCCCGGCCGCCGACGGCGTGCCGCCCGCGCCGCCGCCGTCGGCACGCCACCGCGACCCGTTCGCCCTGCTCGCCACGCTGCTCGGCCCGCCCGATCCCGGCGAGGTCGACTGGACCGACACCGAGCGGGAACTCGGCCGGCGGTTGCCCGACGACTTCAAGCGGCTGGTCACCGGCTACGGCGAGGCCGTGCTCGACGGGCTGTCGTTCGGCGACCCGGTCGAGCACACGCAATGGTTCACCGACCTGCTCGACGACGAGCAGCCACCGTTCCCGGTGGTGATGTGCGGCGGGACCGAGGGCCGCGACCTGATCGGCTGGAACGCCACCGACCCCAACCCGAACGCCTGGACCGTCGTCGTCGAGCGGGCCGGGGAACTGGAGCCGTTCAACGGCACGCTCACCGACTTCGTAATCGCGGTGGCCACCGGACGGACGGACCTCATCGGCACCACGCCCAGCTGGCCCCGGTTGCGCCCGTGACCCGGGCTGGATACGGCTGAAGCGCTGGCTCCGGGCGCGGTCCGCGCTCGTTGCGGCTGATGGAGCGGGTGACCGAGCGCCTTGCGGCAGATCAGGATGTCGGCGGTGGCCGGCGGTGACGACAAGGCCCACAGTCGGGTCGGCAAACGTACGGCTGGGATGATCGTGGCCATGTGGTTGGAGTCGCGGTGACGGCTACGTCGGATCATGGAGTGGTGCCGGTACGCGGTTCGTTGGCCGTCTATCCCGGTACGTTCGATCCGTTCACCCCGGGGCACCGCGACCTGGTGGCCCGTGCCCGGGTGATGTTCGACCAGATCATCGTGTTGCTGGCGGTGAACGCCGACAAGCGACCAACCGTCGAGGCCACGACCAGGGCCGTACGCGTGCGCGAGGCCATGCCGGCAGCCTGGGGCAATGTCGAGGTGGACACCTGGACCGGCCTGACCACCGCCTACTGCCTGCGCCGCGGCGCCACGGTCATCGTCCGCGGCCTACGCACGGCCGCGGACCTTCGCCACGAGTACCAGCTCGCTGCGATGAACGAGCAACTCGGCATTCAGACCGTCTGGTTGCCGTCCCGTCCGCAGCTGGCCGCCACTTCGTCCACGGTCGCACGCGCATACCGCTCGGCACAGTCGGCCCGTCCGTCCCTGAACGCTGAGGAGTGACCCCCAGGGGTACCGGGCCGTCCGGGGAACCGGGGGAAGCTCAGACGCGCGCTCAAACGACGCCTCACCAACGTCCTCTACCGACACCTCATCAAAGATCAACTCAAACTCGCCACCAGCACGGGTTGACACACAGAGGCGCTCTTGAGCCTCTCCCCGCCCTTGGGGCGACGCCCGGGACTGCGCAGGCCAAATGAGAGCCACACAATCAGCGCGGGCAGCCGAAATGAGAGCGACAGCCCGGGCGCCTCGACCGAAGCCTGGCCGGGCAACGGTCGTAGGTCAATGAAACAAGTAGCCGAGATGTGGATGGGTAGTCACCTGCCGAAGCCGCGCGTGATGCAGCCAAGCGGCCGACGCCAGCACCCAGTGGATATTCAGATCGGCTTTACTAAGATAGTCTGTATATAGAGATGGTCTATCGTCTTGGCCATGGCGATGCAGGAACCGACGTTCTTCATCCTGACCGCGCTGGTGCGCGCCACCCCGCTGCACGGCTACGGGATCATCCAGGCCGTCGAGCAGTTGTCCGGCGGGCGGGTCAAGCTCAAGGCCGGGACGTTGTACGCGGCGCTGGACCGGCTCAGCAGGGAGGGCCTGATCGTCGTCGACCGGGAAGAGGCCGTGGGTGGCCGGCTGCGTCGCTACTACACGCTGTCCGACGACGGACGCGCGGCGCTCGAAGCCGCGGTGGAGCGGCTCCAGTCGAACGCCGAGGTGGCCGCCTCCCGACTGCGCGAGGCTTTCGGCTTCATCGGGGGAGTTCAGCATGCCTGACCTCGAGTGTTCCTACCGCCGTCTGCTCCGCGCGTACCCCGGTTTCTACCGGCGCCAACGCGGTCTGGAAATCCTCACCACTCTGCTCGACGCGGCCGAGCCGGGGCAGGTCCGGCCGTCGCGCGGCGAGGCGGCCTACCTGCTGGTGAACGGTCTTCGGTACCGGTTCGTGCCGCCTACCTGGATCGGCAGGCTCGCGGCCGGCCTCGTGGCGATCTGGTTGGCTGTGGTGCTCGGCGGTGCCGGCGCCCTGGCCGTCTGGGGGTTCGCCAACCCCGAAGAACCCGATCTTGCCGCTTTCAGTGATGATCTGGCCGGTCGGCCGGCCTCGTCCGCTTATGAACTCCCGGGCGACAATCTCCTCGACATGGCCTACGCCTACAAGACGTATGGCGAGTTCCAGGATTTCGCTGAGGAGGGCTGGGACGGCGGGCGGCCGGCACCGATGGGCCAGATCCGTGTCTACGAGCAGGTCGCCGAGACACCGACCGTCCTGGCCGATGCCTACCAGCACGTGACGAGTGCGGGTTGGCAGGCCGGCGCCCTGAGCCAGGGCGGCGTGAACAGCCCGAACGGGGTGTTCTGGGCGCACCAGGACGGGGTGCTGTTACGCGTGTCCGGACACGACACCAGCCTGACGGTCGGCGTCTATCCGACCGAGCCGAGTGGCGTGCTCGTCGGCGCGGTCGCCGGGTTCGTCATCGGGCTGATCGTGGTGTGGCAGGGGATGACCTGGATGGCTCACCGGGTCGCCCGGGCCCCACGGTCGACCCGGCGGTTGATCCTGCTGCTCGGTCTGCCGGCTCTTATCGCCTGCGGGGTGAACACCCTGGACAACGTGCTGAGTATGGTCCCGGACCCGAACACCGCCAGCGTGCTGTTCGTCGCCGATTACATGTACCCGCTAGCCAACCAGATCGCCAACCCGCTGGCGGTCAGCGTCATCGCGCTCGCGCTGATCGGCAGCCTAAGCCTGATCGCCGGGTCGGCCCGGATGAGCCGGCTTCGACCCGTAACCGCGGTAGCGCCGACCGGTGACATCGCCGAAAACTGAGCCCGGATTTCCGCTGCGGGAATTTGCCCGGGAAGATCTTGTCGCCGTCGACAGCGTCGGGCGTCTGGTCGCGGCCTACCCTTTCTCCCCAACGCCAACGCCGCACCGGGTGTCATTCGGCGATGTCGAGGTGTTCGCGATGTGCGCCATCGACGCGTTGGGCATGCCGTTCATGCTCGGCACCGACGCGGCAGTCGCCTCCGTCGACCCGCACACCGGCCAATCGGTCCGCGTAACCATCACCAACGGTGCCGCCACCTTCAGCCGGCGGAAGCGGTGATCGTGTACGCGGCCACCGGAGACGCTGGTCGCTCGGTGGACACCTGCTGCTCCACCATCAACTTCTTCACGAGCGGATCCAGCGCTCAGGCATGGATCAAAGCCCACCCCAACCTGGCCGCCACGGTTCTCGACCAGGACCAGGCCGTCACGCTCGGCCGCGACATCTTCGAACCGCTGCTCGCCCGCCACACCGCTATCGATCGCCCCTTGAACTGATGCCCGGTCGGCTATCGCCACCGTTGAAAGCGGCTCACCGGCCAGCGGCGCCGGCTGGCCGGTGACGGGCAAACACTGGCGTCCCTACTCCGCAGCCAGGGTGTCGCCACTGATCCGATCAGCCCAGGCGTCGTAGGCAAGACCTTGTCGGCGTGGTTGACGCGGTCGTGACCAGTGCGGACGTCATTGCCGGCGCCCGCAGGCCCGGGGGGCCTTCGAGGGTGCCGCTCAGCGGGCCTTCTTCGTCGCTCGCTTGCGGGGCGGAGTGAGCAGGTCGGCGATCGCCGCGATCGCGGAGGGCACGAGCCGGTAGTACGCCCAGACGCCGCGTTTCTCGCGTTCGAGCAGGCCGGCCTCGGTGAGGATCCGAAGGTGATGACTCACGGTCGGTTGGGAGAGACCGAGCGGCGCGGTGAGGTCACTGACGGACGCCTCGCCCTCTGGTGCGGACTGGATCAGACTGAGCAGTCGTAGCCGGGCCGGGTCGGCGACTGCCTTCAGCACTCCCGCGAGCCGCTCGGCATCGGCACGCTTGATCGGCTCGCCGGCAAGCGGCGAGATGGCAGGCGTAGCAGTTTTCGCAGTTGGCACGTCTTCCATCGTTGCACCAACACCGTCGATACGCCGGTTGAACCAGTACCCGGTCACCGTCAGTTTGCGCAGGGAGCCGTGTTGACCTGTCCCGGCCGTGTCAACGGCCGGATGAGCGAGGGTCGGCCCCGCCCAACGGGTGACCGGGCGGACGGGCAGCGCCGTCGGGTTGGTCAGGCGATGGGACGCAGTTCGGTGAGGAGCTTCTCCACCCGGGCGCGGATCTCGTCTCGGATCGGGCGCACGGCCTCGACGCCTTTGCCGGCCGGGTCTTCGAGCTTCCAGTCCTCGTAGCGCTTTCCGGGAAAGGCGGGGCAGGCGTGGCCGGGGCCAGCCTGAAAAGGCCGAGAGCCGAGCACCTCAGTCTGCCCAAGCCCGGTACCCGTCGTCGCAGTGGTCGAGGCGGTCCGGGGTTGCCTCCGGCGGGCCAGTAGCTCCGGTGGCGACGACCAGGTCTGGCCGGGGTGGGGCTGGGCGGGTGGTGCGTTCTGGGGCATGGTCCGGAGCCGGAATGCGAGAAGATCGTGCCCATGACTGGGGACTGGCTGGTTCGCTACCGCGCCGGGGAGCGCGGGCAGGTGTGGGATGAGCTGGCGCAGCTCGGTGATGCGGTACGGGATCCTGATGCACTGGAGGAGGTGCAGCTCGTCTGTGACGAGATGGCTCGACGCGCGCGGCACAACGTCGAGGTGATCGTGCAGCGGTTGATTCGTGACGGGTATCGGTTCCACGCCAACGATGATGAGCAGACTCCGGTGATACCGCATATCCCGCCGACTCCTGCGGCCGTCGAGTATGCCGCCTGGCTGCAGGAGCGGTTCGGTCCAGTGCCGCTCACGCTGCTGTCGTGGGTGCGCATTGTCGGGGATGTCTGGCTCGTCGGTACGCATCCGGACTGGCCGCTGTCTGCGTCGGCCGATCCGCTGGTGATCCAGGTCGAGGGTTCGCACTATCCCCACTCGTCTATGCGTTTCCACTACGAGTATGAATGGGAGCAGTGGCGCGATCGGAGTGCAGATGATCCCAATGCCAGGCCGTTCCAGTTGACCCTGGCGCCGGACCGGTACCACAAGGACAACGTCAGCGGTGGTGGTCCGTACGGCATGGCGGTGCCTGATGCTCATGCCGACGGGCTGTTCGTCGCGGAGACGACGATGCCGTTCGTGCAGTACCTTAACTGGGTCTTCCTCCGAGGCGGGTTCCCATTCTTGACTGGTTCGAGTGACGCGCTGCAGATCCCGGACGCCCTCGCCGAGGATCTCCTTCCGCTGTGAGACCCGGTGGTCGGCCGCGATTGCCAGGGACCGACCGGAGTACGAGAAGGTCATCAACCAGTACGAGGCGGCCACCTACACCGCCCTCGCCCTCGCCGTGTTCGCGGAGGTCGCGGAGCGCAGCGGCTTCCGAGGCGTCGTCGGTGTCGGCGCCCGCCTCGACGGGATGTTCAGGGTCACGCGGATGCGTGAGCACTCGCGCAGGTTGTGGGATAGCCCCGTCCCGTACCCCGACGACCACTACCAGCGAGTCACCAGCGCCACCAGCGTGGAACTCCGCGGCGACCTCACAGCCGTCATGGACCGGCTGTACGGCCGGCTGCTGCGGGCCCTGGGCCTCGGAGACATGCTGCGCCAGCGCCCCACCGAGTAGTAGGCCGTAGTGCTGGATCCACAGTCGACGCGCCGTGGGTAACGGCCTCGCCTCCACCCGTCGCGTCGCCTAGGGTTTCCGCCGTAGCGCCACGGCCGGCGCCAGAGTAGAGGGTGAGCCATGAACGCAGTCATCGACCTCGGCAACGGAGACTCCCTCCAGTTGGAGCCGGCCCGGCGCGCCCTGAGCCTGTATCCGGGCGTCGGAGGCGCGCAGGTCGAGGTGACGCTGAGGATCAACAAGGCACAAAACCTGGCACGGGGCGTCGCGTACCGGGTTAGCGCGTGGATGCACGTCGAGGACCATCGGCGTCGGCAGTGGATGCTGTGCGCCCTGGACGCCGCGAACCTGGTCACGCCGTCCGTGCAGGCAAGCGAGGTCCGGCTGTCGGGCTTCGCCACCGACGAGCAGTTGCGCGTCGTCGAGCAGCTGCGCGCAGGCGGGGACCTGTGGGTGAACCTGAACCTGTCGGTCTATTCGCTGGAGCGGCCGATGGACTTTCAGGCACCCACCTCGGCTAACTCGGAGCAGGACCGGACGCTGCGGCGGTCGGGATCGACAGGACTTCAGGCGGACAAGGTCTTGGGGAGTTTGGCGGAAACACTCGCCAAGGCGCTCCCGTTGCAGCGGATGCGGACCGGGGACCTGAGGTTCGACATCAACGCCGGGGAGTGGGCGGCGCAGATGGTCAAGCTGGACGCTGGGGCCTTCGTCGAACTGCTGGTGCCGCTGGCCAAGGGCGCGGACTACACCGACGCGGTGGCGGCGCTGCGGGAGGCGCGTGAGCTGCTCCGGCAGGGCAACATCGAACCGGCGATCATTGAGGCGCGCAAGGCCGTGGAGCAGGTCCGTGCCGCGTACAGCACGCAGAAGCTGTTCAACGCGGCGAGGACGAAGACCCCGCGGGACCGGACCTACGACGAGCGGTGGGCGTTCATGGTCGAGGACCTGTTCTCGACGATGAGCGGCGCGGGCCACAAGCAGGGGGTGACGAAGGACTTCGAGTACACCCGGGAGGACGCCGAGATGCTGATCGTCGCGACCGCCGGGATGCTCAAGCGGCTGTCCGCCAACAGTGGCTCGCTATAGCCGGACATGAATCACATGAACGTGGCTCGGAATATCCATTGCCATCCGAACGACGCAGCCCTTACCTTGAATGAGCAAGGTCATCCCGACCTACCCGAGGAGTTCCCCGTGTTGCAGTACGTCTCCACCGAATCCACGCGGTTCATGCCGCGCGGCGGTGTCGTGCTGCCCTCGATCGGGCGAGCCCACGACCTCTGCGCGAGCGAGCAGAACTGGAAGCCGGGGTGGCGGCGCGAATAGCGCCAGCGCAAGCTGCGAAGCCGCCCACCACGCCAGGGATAGGGCGGCTTTTTCGTTACCCGAACAACTCCATAGGGGCGTAGCTCAACTGGTAGAGCATCGGTCTCCAAAACCGAAGGTTGCAGGTTCGAGTCCTGTCGCCCCTGCTTTTCGTCCCGGCTGCGGCCGGAGGCGTTGTTGATTCTCGGCTCCACAGTGGATGTCATTAGCAAGACCCCGGCCGGCGCCTGCACGGCCCGGGGGCAATACCTCCGAGACGAGGGAGACGGCTGACCCGCTCGCTTCGGGAGCGAGAGACACGGGGTTCGACACCCCGGTCCCGGACCATGGGGTTGTAGCTCAGCTGGTAGAGCGTCGGCGTGGCACGCCGAAGGCCGCGGGTTCGAGTCCCGCCTTCTCCACGTACATGCCCACCAAGCTCAATTGGTCGAGCAGCCGGGTGAAATCCGGCAGGTTCTCCGTTCGAGTCGGAGGGTGGGCACGCTGGTAGGACATCTGCCACCCATGGGCCGTTGGAGCAAGCTGGCAGCTCACCTGGTTCTCATCCAGGAGGTCACGGGTTCGAGCCCCGTACGGCCTACGCACGAAATGCCATGCGGTCGTGGTGAACTCGGCGGACACGTCGGTCTTCCAAACCGAAGCAGCGGGTTCGATGCCCGCCGGCAGCGGACGGATGGGTGGCGACGAAGTCCTGCTCGCTGACCAACGCGGCATGAACCCGTTGCTTGGAGACCACCCAATCTCCGGTCGGGTTCCGTCGGATGGGTTCTCGCTTCGGGCGGCTGGTATCGGTGTCGGTGTGCGCGGGTTGCCGGTTCCAGACCTGCCGGCCGGTGTAGCGGGGGTTGGCGAGGATCGCCGCGACCGTTCGCAGGGTCCACCGGTCGCCGCTGCGGTGGGGATTGCGGTCGGGGTCGATGCCCGACGGGCAGGGTATGGCGGCGTTGTTGAGGGCACGCGCGATGCTGGCGAGACTACGGCCAGCCAGGCGTTGGGCGAACATCGACCGCACGTGTCCGGCTGTGGCCGGATCCGGTTCGAGGCGCTGAAGCCGGCGGCCCCAGCGGGCGTGCGTGGCGTTCGGATGGGGGGGCGGCATCAACGAGCCGGTAGCCGTAGGGCGGCCGGCCACCGAGATACCGTCCCCGCTCCCGTGCTTGGGCCCGCATCGCCGTGACGACCCGGAACCGGGCGCGCTGCACCTCGCGTTTCGACTGGGCGCCCAGCATCATGATCAGCGCCCGGTGGGTGGGGTCGTGGTGATCGACCGACCCGTCCGTTTCGGGCAGCCACAGCTGCACACCGTGTTGTTCGAGCACGGGTGCCAGGTGCTGCAGTTGGTTGGCGGAGAATGCCCGTTCGTATTCGCCGACCACGATCGCGTCGAACCCGCGGCGCGGATCGGGGAGCGCGGCCAGCAGCGCGGCGGCCCTCGGACGCTGCCGCCAGCCGCGGCGGCGGGAGCAGCCGACATCGAAGTACTCGGCGACGATCATCCCGTGAGCGGCGACGAGCTCGCTGGCGCAGTCCCGCTGCCAGTGCCGGGACGTGACCCGGTCTTGGTGCTCGCCGGTCGACATCCGGCCGTAGAACGCAAACCGCAGACCATGCCGCGGTTGGGTAGGTGGTTGCGGACCGGCCTGCGGCTGGCTGTTGAGCCATCGAGTCAGGGGATCCTCGACATCGTCACCCTGGTTGTCCGACACGCCGACATTCCTACGAAGGATCTTCATGGTCGAGTCGGACAAGCAGTCCGCTGGCGCTGGTTAAGAGACTGCCGGGCCGGAGCCGGTGGTAGTCGGTTGCGGATGCTGCTGCGGTGCTTCATGATCTGGGTCGTGTTTGATGTGAAGGGCGGTTTCCGCCCCGTTCGATGAGCAGGCCCTACCGCGGCCGATGCGGTGCCCGACCTGGCGGCCAGACTCGCCGATGCGATGGAGCGCGGTGTCCTGGCCGAGGGACGGCCGGCCGTCTGTGCGCTCGGAGCGATCGGTGCGGCGGCCGCACCGGCGGTGCCGCTCCTGCGACGGTTCGCCGCCTCGGACGATGCCGCAGCGGACCTCGCCGTACGCGCGTTGCTCACGATCACGGGGGACCGGCGCATCGCGGACGACTACCTCGATGCCCGACCGGACAAGCCCCGTCGTTGTCGTATCGCCTCGGACCTGTTCGACTGGCTGGCCCAGCACGGTGGCCTCACCGATCGGCAGGTCCGCCAACTGAACCACCTGTTCACCCAGCGGGGATGGACGCAGGCCAAGTTGGCGACCGCCTACTGGCGCCACCACGGCCCGCCAGCCGCTCCGATGCTCCTGAGCACGCTTCCCCAATACCTCGACGATGACGCATACGCGCAACCTGCCATGAAGGCTCTCGCCGCGATGGGCCCACACGCTCAGCCGGTGATCCCCGTACTCGACCGTTTGATCGGGGCCCGGCATCGCGTCGGGATCAACCTGGGTGACGCCGACGCCGAGATGCGCGTTGACGAACAACTCCTACAGCTCGCCCTGATCACCCGTGCCCAGATCATCGCCACCCCCGTCTGATCGCCCACCATGGCAGCAGCGAGCCGTCGACGCGAACAGACCCGTACCAATCAGGAGGAGATTCCCGTGCCCAAGACCAGACATGAGCATGATCAGGAGAGCCTGCGCCGGCGGCTGGAGATCCTCCAACTCCCGGTCTCGCCGCTACGTCACGCCGGCTACCTGATCCCCGACCAAGCCGATCGGCAATGGGAGCGGGTACCCGAGACGGTCGGTGTGGGTCCGGACAATCATGCCTTCGCCGTCTGGGCCAGCCGGGAGCAACCCCGACGGCGTCTGATCACCATTCATGACGGCAGCCGACAGCCGGTCCGGTCCGTGCAGCTCGACGGGTGCATCGAACCCTGGTTCGTGCAGCCCTTACCCGGCGGCCGCATCCTGCTCGTCCGCTCGCGCAACCGCGATGGCGCCAACGCGGAGGTGTGGACCCCCGATGGGCATCGTGAACATCAGGGTGACCTCGGCGACGCGATCGCGCATGTGCTGACCACGCCCGGCGGCGCGATCTGGGCCGGCTACTTCGACGAGGCCATGGCCGGCAGCGGCCCCCAGATACACGGCCTCGCCCGCTTCACCACAGACCTCGAACTGGACTGGCTCTACCCGCAGCGACCAGCAATGCCGGAAATCTTCGACTGCTACGCCCTCAACCTCGCCGACGAGACAGCATGGATCTGCGCCTACACCCAGTTCCACCTCGTCTCCGTCACCGGCGACACGCCAACCGACCACGGCCGGGCCCCCTACCGCGGCGCGCACGCCCTGCTGACCGACGGCACCATCGGCGCGCTCGTCCGCGGTTACGGACCCGAGTACGACCTGGTGGGCTCCGTTCCAGATCGATGCCGCAGCGGTGGCGCCTGCCGGTGAGCCGACCCGGCTCGTCCTGCCCGACGGCATGGAGGTACGCGCGGCTCGCACCTTCTGCCGCGGCCCGGAACTCCACGTCATCATCGGAACATCCTGGTACCGCACGGACCTTGGACTACTCGGCCAGCGGTAGGGCCTTCGACATCTCCTCGCCTCGGGATTTCGCGACGAGTTCGCCCTGGTGGTCTAGCGCGGGGATCATGATTTGGCAGGGAACGTAGGTCACCAGGGCCAGTCGTCCACCAACTCCCCAACGTCTTCGCCAGGCCAGACCACACATGCTTCTGCGGCCGTCTCGTCGAAGACCAACTGAGGGCCTGCGACTGATGCCAAGGCACATACGGCGCTCAGTGCCGCAACGGAGTTCGGCTTACGGAAGGTCACCGTCTCCACCACGGCATCCGCTGGAATCGGCGGCAGGCTACTCACCTGTCCGGGTGAGTACACGCTGACCTCCCCCAGATCCAGTCCGCCAAGGCTCGCGCAGGTGCTTGGATCCGGGCACTCCGGCAACCGCGAGCCAGTCTCCTCGCCGACGATCTCGAACCAGTTCGTTCCGTGGCAGCCCGCCGACCGGAGGGCGTTGAGAACCTCGGCGACCGGGGGCAAGGGCAGAGGCTCCGGCACCCGGTCCCGAGTGCCTCGCGCGAATCTCGCCGACGCGATCCACTCCGACATCCCGTTCGCAGAGAGACCGTGCAGCGGAATTACGAAGAGCGACCAACTCACGCCGCAGTTTCCCATTCGGGGGCCGCTGGCCAAAGGCCAGGCGACACCGGGATACAAAAGGTCTCTGCGTGCGCTGGAATCGAGTCCACCGCTACGGCCTGTACTACACGGCGGGAAAACGGGTTCGGGCGGGTTTGTCAGCTCGGGCAGGATGGCGGGGTGAACTGGGGGACACGGGTTCAGCCGCCGGTGCTGGAGGAGGGTGGGCCGCTCGGCGCGGTGCGGCGCGCGGTCGACGGTGCTGCCGCAGGCGGGTGGGAGGCGTTGAACCGTCTGGTCGAGGTGCTGCTTGAGGTCGACGCTGCTGGTGATGAGGCGGTGGCGCGGTCGGCGTTGGCGATGGTGACCGGCGTTGCCGGGTTGGTGACGCGGCTCGACGCCCACGCGCGTCGGGAATCCTGGAACGGCACGTGCCAGGATTCCGCGGTGCGGCGGGTCAGGGCGCGCCTTTCGGGTATGACGTCCGGGCCGGTGGCGATGGCGTTGGCCAGTATGGACGGTGACGGGCGGGTCCGGGAGCGTGCGGTCACGGCGATGGTCGCTCGGCCGTGCCCGGAGGTGATGCCGTTCCTGGTGTTGCGTACCGCTGATTGGGTCAGGCCGGTGCGGGATCGGGCGCGTGCCGGGTTGGCGGTGCTGCTGGCCGACGATCCCGGTGCTTATCTGCCCTCGGTGCTGCCGGTGGTGCTGCGTCTCGATGCCCGGGTGCGGGGTGGTTTCGCCGTCACTCAGGTACGGGCGGCGTTGCTCTCGTCGTCGCCCGAGGTGTGGCGTGGGCTGTTTGGCTCGGGTGGCCGCCGGCAGCGGCGGTTCGTGTACGACATGGCCCAGTCGCAGGGATGGCTGCGTCTGCCGGACTATGTGACCAGCGCCGAGACTGACCGGGATGTGGGGATTCGGGTCCGGGCGGTGGAGGCGGCCTGCCGTGAGGCGGTCTGGACCCGCCGAGTTGATGTCCTACGCCGCTTGGCCGGGTCGCGGCGGTCCGAGGTGCGGGTGGTGGCGTTGACCGGGCTGGTCCGGGTCGGCCAGGACTCTGACGTTGCCGTGCACCTGGACGATGATGCGCCGCTGGTGCGGGCGGTGGCCCGGGACGCGGCCCGTCGCCTCGGCATCGACGCGCGGGAGCACTACCGGGTCGCGGTCAGTGTCGCGGAGCCGCTCCTGGGGGCGATCGCCGGACTCGCCGAGACCGGCTCGGCGGCGGATGCTCCGCTGCTGCGGCCGCTGCTGAGCCACCCGCTGGCCAAGGTCCGAGCCCAAGCGGTCAGGGGTCTGCGCATGCTGGATGCTGTCGGTGTCGGGGAGCTGGTTCCGCTGTTGCGGGATCCGTCGCCGGCGGTGGTCCGGGAGGTTGCCGCCGCGCTGCGGCCGTTGGCCGGTGCCGTGCCGCCGGGCTTGCCGTGGGAGCTGCTCGCGGACGGCCGGGTGGAGTTGCGCCGCGCCGGCTACCGCCTGCTGCGTGGCCGCGGCGTTGACGTCGAGTTGCGCGCCGCCCTTCTGCTGGCCCTCGACCCGGATCCTCGCCTGGCGGGACGTGGCAAAGCCGATGTAACCCGCCTCGCTCGAGATGCCGAACAAATGACCTGGCGCCGCAGCCCACGGCCGCAGCTGTCGGTCACCGCGGTGCAGCACACCGAACTGGTCGCGTTGGCCGCCCGAGCGACGACGGTGCTCGGCGAGGACACCAGCCAGAAGCTCGCCACCTGGTTGGCGCGTTCCCGCCCCGGCGCATGATTGCTCTCTCGGCCACGTACATCCCGGGAACGTCGACTTCCCTGGCGACGTCGACTGGCCTGGATCGGTAGCTTGAACACAGCGGAGGACGCCAGTGGATGATCGGAGCGGCGACGCCGTCGATGAGGCGGTCCTCGCGTTCGAGAGTGCTGCGGTCCTGGGATGGGTTATGAACTCCTCGTTGGCGATCACCCACCCGGTGCGTATTGAGGTCGTCGATGGGGAGGGCTGGAACGTTCGGCTCCGCGACGGTCAGCCCGATCCAGAGGCGTGGCGGTTTCTGCTCGATCTGGGCGGTCCGTACGATCTGCGGTTCGCGGATGGGAGTGTGCTCGAGGTCGACGTCGCGGGCCTCGCAGACGGTCCGTGGCATGCGGTAACCCGATGGCGGGATGCGGCGTCGTGACCGTCCGGCGGCCCGTACGCCGCCGGACTCGTCCCCTCGTGGCTGACAGTTCGTGTCGACCACGGGGACGAGACGGCTCGCCGACAGCACCGAGAGCACGCCGAGCCGAAGGGCTGCGGCATGAGGCAACACGATCGGCAGCCGCGGGGACGTGAAATGCCTGTTGCCGGTGCTGTTCGAGCGGTTGGTGATGTCCGATGAACTCGACCCGAGCATCGTTCTGGGCATGCTCCTGCGCGAGGAGTGGCGCACCTGGCCGGGCGCCGAGCAGGATGCCATCAATCGGTACCTGGAGGCGGTGTGGCGGTGCTTGCTGGCGGAATACCCGACGACTGCCAGGGGCACGGCACGGCTCTCGCCGGCATCGTCGGCGGGCAGCTGCACGGGGTGGCCAAGGACGCCCGGCTGGTGCCGGTGCGGGTGCTCGGCTGCACCGGCGCCGGCACCACTGCCCAGGTCATCGCGGGCGTCGACTGGGTCACCGCCAACGCCCGCGGGACGCGGGCGCTGGTCAACATGGGTGTCGGCAGCAGCCCCAGCACCTCACTCGACAACGCCGTGACGAACTCGATCAACTCGGGTATCCCGTACGTCGTTCGGGTTCGTCGGCCGCCAGCGCCTGCAACTACTCACCCGGCCGGGTGCCGGCCGCCGTCATCGTGGCTGGCACCACGATCACCGACGCGAAGATGAGCTCGGCGAACTACGGCAGCTGCCTGGACATCTTCGCGCCGGGCCAGAACATCGCCACCACGGCGATCGCCTCCGACACCAGCTCGATCACGTTGAGCAGCAGTTCGATGGCCTCCGCGCACGTCGCCGGCTGCATCGCCGTGGTGGCCGAGGCGAACCCCCTGTGGACCGTCGGCCAGGCGGCCAACCATGTCCTCGCCACCGCGACCACGGGCCTCGTGTCCAACCCGGGAGCCGGGTCGCCGAACCGACTGCTCTACTGCGCCCCCCTGACCGGCCGCGTCGAGGGTGCCCACCGGCCCGGGGAGCGACGGCTCCCCGGGCCGGGCCCGGCGTCAGTTCCAGGGGTTGGCGGGCTGGTCGTTGATACTGGTCCAGAAACGACCGGCCGGCAGGTTGCCGGAGGCCCAGAGGGACCAGCCGCCACCGTCGTGGAACTCCGCCATCCGCCACCCGCTGCCGAACTGCGCCGCGCAGATCGCGTCGGCCGCCGCGAGGCTGGTCAGCTGGGCGCCCGGGATGGCCGGGGTGACCGCGACGGCGCCGCCGGCCCACCTGCCGAAGCCCGTGGTGGGGATGCCGGCGGGCGCTGGCCGGCCGTCGATGCGGATGCATAGCACCGGCAGGGACGCGGTGGCGGGCGTGTCCCCGGTGTACGCGTTGGTGGTGGCGTCCCGACCCACCTGCACGACGCCGTCGCTGCGTTGGGTCAGCCGCGCCCAGGTCATCCCGGCGTGGGTGGCCGGCGGCGCGCCGACGAACAGCAGCCGGTTGGCCGAGCCGGGGCCCGGGTTGCTCACCTTGTTGGGCGTCGCGTTGGCGTACAGTGCGCTTGCCACCGCCCCGGGTGACGCGCTCGGGTTCCGCTGCAGGTATAGGGCGGCGGCGCCGGCCACCAGCGGCGCGGAGAACGAGGTGCCGCTGACGGTGTTGTACTGGTTGTCGGCGTCCAGCCAGGCCGTGCGTACGCCGTATCCAGGGGCGAACATGTCGACCTTGCCGTAGTTGCCGAAGCTGGCCCTGGTGTCGCTGCCGTCGGTGGCGCTGACCGAGATGACGCCGCCGGCCCGGGCCGGGCTGGACCGGTCGGCGTTGTGGTTCTCGTTGCCGGCGGCGGCGACCACGGTCACCCCGCGGCTGATGGCGAACTTGGCGGCCCGGTCCGTCGGGCTGGACAGCCGCAGCCAGCGCCGCCAGAAGCCCGGCGGGACGCCGTAGCTGACGTTGGCGACCGAGGGGCCGGAGTGGTGGACGGCGACCCAGTTGAGGCCCGCGACGATCGTCGAGTTGAAGACCGAGACGAGCGGGTTGTACGCGTTGCCGCGGCAGCCCGCGATCCGTACCGAGATCAGGGTCGCGCCGGGGGCGACGCCGACGGTTGCGCCTCCGGCGGCGCTGCCGACCGCGGTGCCGTGTCCGTTGCAGTCGTCACGCTGGCCGAGGAACCGGATGAAGTCCACGGCCTGGCTGGCCCGGCCGCCGAACTCCTGGTGGCTGGGCCGGAATCCGGTGTCCAAAATGTAGATCTTGACGCCGGCTCCCGTCACGCCGCCCCCCGTGTACGGGGCGTAGTCGAGTGGCAGGTTGCGCTGGTCCACGCGGTCGACCGCCCAGGAATACTCGCTCGGCTGCCCGTAGGTGTCCTGCTCGACCGACTCGACCCGAGAGTCGAGGCTCATCGCCTGGGCCTGAGCGTCGCTGGCGGTGAAGCTGAACATGCCCGATTCCATCGTGTCGATGATCGTGCCGCCGTAGCCGGCCACCAGACTGGCCGCGATGCCGGCCACGTCCTCGGGGGCGGTGGACTCGGGAAGCATCGCGATGAACTGTCCCGGTACGGGTGCCTCGGAGGTGAGGAACTTCGGCTGCGGAACGCTGGTCGGCAGGTCGCCCGCGGAGTTCCACGGGTTGGCCGGCTGGTCGTTGATCGCGGTCCAGAACCGGGTGCCGGCCGGGATCGCGCCGCTGGCCCAGAAGGTCCAGCCGCCGCCGTCGTGGAACTCCGCCAGCCGCCAGCCCGCGCCGAACGTCTCCGCGCAGATCGTGTCGCCCTGGGCCTGCGAGGTCAGCACCAGCCCGGGGATCTGCGGGGTGACCTGCACCGCGCCGGCGGCCCAGCCGCTGTAGGCATCGGTCACCACGTCCGGCGGCTTGGGTCGGCCGTCGACGAGCAGGCAGAGGATGGCCCGGGGCTGGTCGACGGCGGTGTCGCCGGCGTACGGGTTGGTCTGCGCGTCCGAGCCGACGTGGACCGAGCCACCCTGCTGGCCGAGGACCGTCCAGGTCATCCCGGTCCGCACCGACGAGGCGGCCGAGGCTGGGCCGGGGACCGCGAGGCCGGCCAGCACCATGAGGGCAGCCGCGCTGCCGGCACGCCATTTCCAGAGACGTCTCGTCACCTGTCACGTCCTTTCCGGGACATGGATAGGAGGGGGATCCCACGGTCACCGGGGCCGGGGGTCAGGAATATAACAATGAATCTGGTCGATATCCATTGTGGGTTTTGACTCCTTGCACTCCGGTCGTTGAAGCGGAAACCTCGGCAAATCGAGCGATGTGGCGGCAAAGGCGGACCATGAATTCATCCACCGATTCGGATTCAATTAGTCAACTTCGCGCCCGGTTCGGCGGATCCCTTCTGACCTGCCCTTTTCGGCCAGGTTCGGGCAACACAACTGACTGTCCGATAGTCGACACGATCACCGGCGGTCCGCCTGTTTCGGCCGGTAGCAGGTCCTGTCACGGTCGGTCACCAGGGCCGCCCGCGCCCCGTTCTCGCAGGTATCTATTCCTGCCGATGGCGCTCGCCTACCTTCCACGGCAGAGGTTGCGTCTTGGGGGAGGCACCATGTCAGGACCACTCGGCCGCCGCAGCATCCGATCGAGGGTCTGGGCCGGGGCCCGGCTGCGGTTTACCGCGACCGTCGGTGCGCTGACCCTGCTGCTGGCCTTCGGCGTCCGGGCGGACCTGCCGGACATCGTCCCGGCCTCGGTCTCCTGCGACTCGGTCGGCTACGCCTACGACGCCGCCGGCCAGTTGGCCGGCGTGCAGGACCAGGCCGGCCGCACCGCCCACTACCGGTACGACCCCACCGGCAACATCACCTTCCTCAGCAACGACGGCAGCCCGGCCCTCGCCCTGTTTTCCGTCGTGCCGCCCCGGGCGGCGGTCGGCGCCGAGGTGACCCTGCAGGGCGGCTGCTTCTCCGACGTGGCGAGCGAGAACACCGTCGAGTTCAACGGCGTCCCGGCCACGGTCACCTCGGCCAGCGGCCGGCGCCTGGTCGCCCGGGTCCCCGCCGGGGCGACCACGGGCCTGATCACCGTCTCCGTCGGCGGGGCCACCGCGACCAGCCCGCAGTCCTTCGTGGTCGCTGGCCCGGACGAGTCCGCGCCCACCGTCACCGGCGTCGCCCCGACCGTGGTGGTGCCCGGCGGGACGGTCACCGTCACCGGCACCGGCTTCGCCGCCGACGCCGCCGACAACGCCGTCACCCTGAACCGCACCCGGGCCTTCACCTCGGCCGTCGGCGCGGGCAGCCTGACCGTCCAGGTGCCCGCCGGCGCCGGTTCCGGCCGGATCGGGGTACGCACCCGCCACGGCAGCGGTGACGGGGCCGCCGACGTCTTCGTCGCGCCCGCCCCGTACACGGTCGCCGACGTGGTGCACACCTCCCGGGTCGCGCTCGGCGGCACCAGCGCGGTGTCGATCCCCAGCGCCGGCGACATCGCGCTGGTCGTGTTCGACCTGACCGAGGGGCAGCAGGCCAGCGTCCAGCTCGCAAACGGCACCTTCGGCTCCTGCGGCATATCCACCGCGAAGGTCCTCGACCCGTTCGGGCGTACCGCGGCCTCGTCCGGCTGCGTCGGCGCCGCCGGCTTCATCGACACGGTGACAGCCCGCACCGCCGGCACCTACACGCTGCTGCTGGCCGCGTCGAGCTCGGCCACCGGCTCGATCGCCGCGACCGTGCGGGAGGTGCCGGCCGACGCCACGGCGCCCACCACCCCGGGCGGAGACGCAGTCACCGTCGCCACCACCGTGCCCGGCCAGAACGCCGCCGTCACCTTTCCCGGCAGCACCGGCCAGCGGGTCTCAGTCAAGCTGAGCGGCGGCACGTACGGCACCTACAACGCCGCGGTGACGCTGCGCAAGCCGGGCGGCGGCACCGTCGTGTCCAACGGCTCCTGCGGCAGCGCCTGCTTCCTCGACACCACGGTGCTGCCCACCGACGGCACCTACACCCTCGTCGTGGACCCGCAGTCCACCTCGACCGGGACCATTACCGTCCAGGTGTACGACGTGCCCGCCGACGCCACGGCGACCGCGAGCCCCGGCGGAGCGCCGGTCAGCGTCGCCACGACGGTGCCGGGCCAGAACAGCGTCGTCTCGTTTCCCGGCACGGCCGGCCAGCGGGTCCTCGTCCACCTGACCGGCGGCACCTACGGCACCTACAACGCCTCGGCGATCGTGCGCAGGCCGGACGGGTCGAACCTGACCGGCAGCGCCTACTGCGGCAGCTCCTGCATCTTCGACACCACCGTGCTGCCGGTCGACGGCACGTACACCATCCTGGTCAACCCCGACACCAGCTACACCGGGGCGGTCACCGCGCAGGTGTACGACGTGCCGGCGGACGCGACCGTGGACGCCACGCCCGGCGGCGGGCCGGTGACCGTGGCCACCACGGTCGGGCAGAACGGGCTGATCTCGTTCCCCGGCACCGCCGGGCAGCGGGTCTCGGTGCAGTTCAGCGCGGGCACCTACGGGACGTACAACGCGTCGGCGGTGATCCGTAAGCCGGACGGATCCAACCTGCTCGGCAGCGGCTACTGCGGCGCGTCGTGTTTCTTCGACACGGTGACGCTGCCCGTCGACGGCACGTACACGATCGTGCTCAACCCGGACGGCGTCTACCGGGGCCAGGTCACCGCGCAGGTCCACGTGGTGCCGCCGGATGCCACGGCCACCGCCAGCCCGGGCGGCGCCGCCGTCACCGTGACCACCACCGTGCCCGGCCAGAACGCCGCGATCTCCTTCGCCGGCACCGCCGGGCAGCGGGTCTCGGTGCAGTTCAGCGCCGGCACCTACGGGACGTACAACGCGTCGGCGGTGATCCGTAAGCCGGACGGGTCCAACCTGACCGGCAGCGCCTACTGCGGCGCGTCCTGCTTCTTCGACACCATCGTGCTGCCGGTCGACGGCACGTACACCGTCTACCTCAACCCCGACACCACCTACGTCGGCGAGGCCACCGCGCAGGTCCACGACGTCCCCGCCGACGCCTCGGCGACCACCAGCCCGGGCGGCGCCGCGGTCACCGTGGCCACCACGGTGCCGGGCCAGAACGCCGTCGTCTCGTTCCCGGGCACCGCCGGACAGAGCGTCTCGGTCACCCTGGCCAACGGCACCTTCGGCACCTACAACGCCGCCGTCACGCTGCGCGCCCCGGACGGCACCACCGTCGTCAGTGAGGGCTACTGCGGCACGAGCTGCTCGTTCAACGCCGTCACCCTCCCGAGCACCGGCACCTACACGGTGTTCGTCAACCCGACCGGCACCACGCTCGGCGCGATCACCGCCCGGGTGTACGACCTGCCCAACGACGCCGTCGCCAACACCACCGCGGGCGGTGCGGCCGTGACGGTGACGACCACCGTCCCCGGCCAGAACGCGGTGGTGTCGTTCCCGGGCGTGTCGGGTCAGCGGGTCGCGGTGCAGCTCTCCGGCGGCACGTTCGGGTCGTCGGAGGCGACGGTGACGCTGCGCCGGCCGGACGGCACGTCGATCCTGTCGAACACGTCCTGCGGGACATCGTGCTTCCTCGACACCACCACCCTCCCGGCGAACGGCACGTACACGGTGCTGGTCGACCCGAGGGGCACGGTCGTCGGCAGCATCACGGTCAAGGTGCACGACGTGCCGGCCGACGCCGCGACCACCGCCACCCCGGGTGGCGCGGCCGTGACGGTGACGACCACGGTCCCCGGCCAGAACGGGGTGGTGTCGTTCCCGGGCGTGTCGGGTCAGCGGGTCGCGGTGCAGCTCTCCGGCGGCACGTTCGGGTCGTCGGAGGCGACGGTGACGCTGCGCCGGCCGGACGGCACGTCGATCCTGTCGAACACGTCCTGCGGGACATCGTGCTTCCTCGACACCACCACCCTCCCGGCGGACGGCACCTACACCGTCCTGGTCGACGGCCGGACGACCGCCATCGGCGCACTCACCGTCCGGGTGTACGACGTGCCGGCCGATCGCACCGCCGCGACGACCCCCGGCGGGGCCGCGGTCACCGTGACCACCACCGTCCCGGGGCAGAACGCCGTGGTGTCGTTCCCGGCGACCGCCGGGCAGGTCGTCACCATCAACCTCTCCGCCGGCGCCTTCGGCGGCGGCAACGCGGCGGTGTCCCTGCGCGCCCCCAACGGCAGCACCGTCGCCAGCACCTCGTCCTGCGCCACGAGCTGCTCGTTCAGCTCCCTGACGCTCGCCGCCGCCGGCACCTACACCGTGCTGGTCGACCCGGCCGCGGCGGCCGTCGGCAGCCTGACCGTCCAGGTGTTCGACGTGCCACCGGACGCCACCGTGAGCACCACCCCGGGCGGCGACCCGGTCACCGTCACCACCACCGTGCCGGGGCAGAACGGCATGGTGTCGTTCCCCGGCACCGCCGGCCAGCGGATCCTGGTCCAGGGCACCGGCGGCACCTACGGCACCTACAACGCCACCGGGATCGTGCGCAAGCCGGACGGGTCGAACCTGACCGGCAGCGCGTACTGCGGCACCTCGTGCCTGTTCGACACCGTGGTGCTGCCGGTCACCGGCACCTACAGTCTGCTGCTCGACCCGTCCGGCACCTACACCGGCGCGCTCACCGTCCGGGTCTACGACGTGCCGGCCGACGCCACCGCCAGCACCACCCCGGGCGGTGCCGCCGTCACCCTCACCACCACTGTCGGCCAGAACGCGGTGCTGTCGTTCGCCGGCACGGCTGGCCAGCGGATCGTGGTGCAGGGGACCGGTGGCACGTACGGGACATACAACGCGTCGGCGATCGTGCGCAAGCCGGACGGGTCGAACCTGACCAGCAGCGCCTACTGCGGCGCATCCTGCTTCTTCGACATCACCACCCTGCCGGTCACCGGGACGTACACCATCCTGCTGAACCCCGACGCGGCCTACACCGGCGCGGTCACGCTGCGGGTCTACGACGTGCCCGCCGACGCCGCGGCGACCGCGACCATCGGCGGTCCGGCCGTCCCGGTCACCACCACGGCACCCGGCCAGAACGCGGTGCTGTCGTTCGCCGGCACGGCCGGCCAGCGGATCGTGGTGCAGGGGACCGGTGGCACGTACGGGACATACAACGCGTCGGCGATCGTGCGCAAGCCGGACGGGTCGAACCTGACCGGCAGCGCCTACTGCGGCGCATCCTGCTTCTTCGACGTCACCACCCTGCCGGTGACCGGGACGTACACCATCCTGCTGAACCCGGACGGCATGTACACCGGCTCCGTCACCCTCCAGGTGTACGACGTGCCGGCCGACGCCACCGCGACCGCCGTCGTCGGCGGCAGCCCGGTCACCCTCACCACCACCGGCCCCGGCCAGAACGCGGTGCTGTCCTTCGCCGGCAGCGCCGGCCAGCGGATCTCGGTCCAGGGCAGCGGTGGCACGTACGGGACATACAACGCGTCGGCGATCGTGCGCAAGCCGGACGGGTCGAACCTGACCGGCAGCGCCTACTGCGGCGCATCCTGCTTCTTCGACGTCACCACCCTGCCGGTGACCGGGACGTACACCATCCTGCTGAACCCGGACGGCATGTACACCGGCTCCGTCACCCTCCAGGTGTACGAGGTGCCGGCCGACGCGACCGCCGCCGCCACCCCGGGCGGTCCGGCGGTCACCCTGACCACCACCGTGCCCGGCCAGAACGCGGCGCTCACCTTCCCCGGCACCGCCGGTCAGGTGGTCACCGTCGTCATGACCGCCGGCACCTTCGGCCGTTATAACGCCTCGGCGATCATCCGCAAGCCGGACGGGTCGAACCTCGGCAGCAGCGCGTACTGCGGCGACACCTGCACCTTCACCTCGGTCACCCTGCCGGCCACCGGTACGTACACCGTCTTCGTCGACCCGTCGTCCACCACCATCGGGACGCTGACCGGCGAGGTCCGGCTGCCCGCCGGGGCCGCCGCGAAGACCACGCCGGCCCCGCCGGCCGCCCGGACCGTCGCCGACGTGACCGAGACCTGGACGCCGGACCGGTTCAACCTCGCCGGCGAGGACTGGGCCAGCCACCGCACCGGCGCGTACGGCCACCTCCAGCCGGCGCTGCGTGCCCCGGTGGGGGCGACCGCGCTCGCTGGGCAGGCCCTGCTGCTCAACGGCAAGCCGCTGGCCGACGTCACCCTCTCGGTCGGCCGGCGCAGCACCCGCACCGACGCCACCGGCCGCTTCCTGCTCACCGGGCTCACCGCCGGACACCACGTCCTGGTCATCGATGGCGCGACCGCGAGCAGCCCGGGCCGCGCCTTCGGCCGCTTCGAGACCGGCGTGGACCTGCGGGCCGGGGAGACGGTCGAGCTGTCCTACCCCATCTGGATGACCCGCCTCGACACCGCCCACAGCGTCCGCTTCCCGTCGCCCACCCAGAAACAGACCGTCCTCACCACCCCGGCGATCCCCGGCTTCGAGGTGCGGCTGCCCAAGGGCACGGTGATCCGCGACCGGGCCGGCAAGCGGGTCACCGAGCTGTCCATCACCGCCCTGCCGGTGGACCAGCCGCCGTTCCCGCTCCCGGCCGGCGTGCGCACCCCGGTCTACTTCACCGTCCAGCCCGGCGCCTCGGTGATCCTGCCCGAGGGCGCGCAGATCATCTACCCGAACACCCAGGGCCTCGCGCCCGGCAGCCGGCTCGACTTCTGGGACTACGACCCGGGCCGGGTGCCGTGCACCAAGACGCCCGTCAAGTCGTACCCGAAGAAGCCGGGCAAGGCGGGCAAGGCACCCGCGGTCTGCGCGGTGACCGGCGCGGAGGCCGGCTGGTACATCTACGGCCACGGCACCGTCACCCCCGACGGCAAGCAGATCGTGCCCGACCCCGACGTGCGGGTCTGGGAGTTCACCGGCGCGATGTTCAACGGCAGCGGCAAGCGGCCTGCCGGGAGCGGCCCCGGCGAGGACGGCGACTCCGGCGGCGACCCCGTCGACCTGGCCAGCGGCCTCTTCGTCGACGAGCACACCGACCTCGTGGTCAACGACGTCCTGCCGATCGCGATCACCCGCACCTACCGGCAGAACGACACCCAGAACCGCGAGTTCGGCATCGGCGCCAACTTCACCTACGGCATCTTCATCTACTCCGAGCGGCAGTACATCGAGGCCGACCTGGTCTTCCCGGACAGCGGCAAGGTCCACATGGACCGGATCAGCCCCGGGACGGGCTGGACCGATGCCGTGTTCAAGGCCGTCGACACCACCGGGCCGTTCCGGGACGCCGTGATGACCTGGAACGGCAACGGCTGGGACCTCGTCCGCACCGACGGGATGACCTACGTCTTCGGCGAGAATGCGCCGTTGCAGTCCATCCGGGACCGGCACGGCAACCAGATCACCCTCACCCGGTCCAGCGGCGGACAGTCCGGCGACATCACCCAGATCACCTCGCCCAACGGCCGCTGGATCAAGCTCGCCTACACCAGCGGCCGGGTCACCCGGGCCCAGGACAACGCGGGCCGGGTGGTGCAGTACGGCTACGACAGCTCCGGCCGGCTGACCACGGTCACCTCGCCGGGCGGGCGCACCACCACGTACACGTACGACACCGCCAACCGGATGACGACCGTCACCGACGCCCGGGGCGTCACCTACCTCACCAACACCTACGACACCGCCGGCCGGGTGGCAACCCAGACCCTGCCCGACGGCGTCACCTACCGGTTCGCGTACATCACCGACGCGGGCGGCAAGGTGGTGAAGACGGCGGTCACCGAGCCGGACGGCCAGGTCCGGGAGACCAGCTTCGACACGAACGGCCGAGTGGTCACCGAGACCACGGCGGCCGGCACCGCCCAGGCCCGGACCGCCACCACCGAGCGCGACCCGGTCACCCACCTGCCCACCGCGCTGGTCGACCCGTACGGGCGGCGGACCGCCCTCGGCTATGACGCGAACGGGCAGCTCACCTCGCTCACCGCGCTCGCCGGCACCGCCGCCGCCCAGGCCGCCACGGTCACCTCCGGCGGGCCCTACCGGCAACTCACCTCGGTCAGCGACGACCAGGGCCGCACCACCCGGATGACGTACGACGACCGCGGTAACCTCACCGCCGCCACCGACGCCGCCGGCCGCACCCGCCGCTATGCCTACAACGCCGCCGGCCAGGTCACCTCATTCACCGACCCGCTGGGCAACACCACCCACTACACCTACGAGAACGGTGACCTCGTAGCGGTGACCGACCCGCTGGGTCGCACCACGCGCAGCTTCGTCGACGCCGTCGGCCGCCCGGTCGCGGTCACCGACCCGACCGGCGTCCAGGAGTACGTCCGCTATGACCCCGACAACCAGATCGTCACCAGCACCGACGGCCTCGGCCGGGCCACCAGCTACGAGTACGACGGCAACGGCAACCTGACGACGGTCACCGACGCCCGGGGCAACCGCACCACCGTCGCGTACAACCAGTCCGACCGGCCCGTCACCGTCACCGACCCGCTCGGCAAGCAGGCCCGGCAGACGTACGACGTACTCGGCCGGGCGGTCTCCGCCACCGACCGGCGTGGCATCACCACCGTCACCGAGTACGACACGCTGGGCCGCACTACCTTCATCGGGTACGGCGCGTCCACCGGCGGCGGCTACGAGAGCACCAAACGGTTCGGCTACGACGGCCTGGACCGGCTCACCACCATCGACGACTCGGCCGGCGGGCTGCTCACCCTCGGCTGGAACGACCTCGACCAGGTGGTCAGCGTGACCGGCCCGGCCGGCACCGTCGGCTACTCCTACGACGCCGCCGGCCGCCGCTCCGGGATGACCGTGCCCGGGCAGCCGGCGATCTCCTACCAGTACGACCCGACCGGGCTGATCGAGCAGATCACCCAGGGCGGCACCACCGCCAGTTGGCACCGGGACGCCGCCGGCCGCACCGACCGGGTCGAGCAGGCCGGTGTGGTCACCCGGTACGCGTACGACGCGGCGTCGCAGCTCACCGGGATGTCGTACCAGACCACCGGCGGGGTGCCGATCGGCAACCTCGGCTACTCATACGACGGCGCTGGCCGGGTGCTCGGCCTCACCGGCAGCCTCGCCACCGTCACCATCCCCAGCACCGGTCCACCCGCCAGCTACGACGCCGCGAACCGGCTGACCAGCCGCGGCGACCGGACGTTCAGCTACGACGACGAGGGCAACCTGACCGGCGACGGGGTGCTCGGCTACACCTGGAACGCTCGGGGCGAGCTGGCCGGCGTCACCGGCCCCGGCCTGGCCGTCTCGTACGGCTACGACGCGGCCGGGCGGCTGGCCGGCCGGACCGCCGGCGGGACCACCACCACCCACCTCTACGACGGCCCCAACCTGATCCGGGAGCTCACCGGCGCGACCGCCGTCGACCGGCTCACCGCCGGGCTCGACCAGACGCTGGTCCGCACCGACTCCGCCGGCGCCCGGGTGCCGGTCACCGACGCTCTCGGCAGCGTCCTGGGCCTGGCCGACGCCGCCGGCACGCTGACCACGCAGTACCAGTACGACCCGTTCGGCGCCGCCACCGCCAGCGGCGCGGCCAGCGGCAACACGCAGCAGTTCACCGGCCGTGAGCGCGACCCCGACACCGGGCTGTCCTACCACCGGGCCCGCTGGTACAGCCCGGACACGGGCCGCTTCCTCAGCCAGGACCCGGCCGGCTTCGGCGGCGGCAGCACCAACCTCTACAGCTACGCCCTCAACGACCCGGTCAACCTCTCCGACCCCAACGGCGACTGTCCCATCTGCATTCCGATCCTGGTCGGGGCGCTGATCGGCGGTGCCTCCTCGGTCGGCATCGGCGCCGGCATCGCGGCGCTGACCGGTCGCAAGTACACGATGGGCGACGCCCTCAGGGACTTCGCGATCGGCGGCGCGCTGGGCGCCCTCAGCGGTGGCCTCGGGGCGGCCCTCAAGGCCGGCAGCTCGGTCTGGAAGCTCAACCAGTTCCAACGCGGCCTGGCCATCGAGGCGAAGCTCGGCGGCAACCTGCCACGCAGCTTCCCGACCATCGACCGGTTCGCCAACGGCACCGCGACCAGCATCAAGAGCGTCGACCTCTCCGCGAAGACATACCAGAGCGCCAGCCAGCTCACCAGCCGGCTCCAGGGCTATGTGGACAAGGCCGCCGGGTTCGCCAAGAACAACCCGGTCACCTGGGACGGCGTCACCATCCGGCCCGGTCAGGTCGCCGCCCGGGAACTGGAGATCGTCGTCCCCCGTGGGACGGCCACCGCCGCCCAACAGAGCGTCCTCAACCAGATCGTCCAGTATGGCGCCGGCAAGGGGGTCACCGTCCGCGTCATCACCATGAGATAGGCCGGCGGGACGCCCCACGGGTATCCTGGGGCGTCCCCTCCCCACCGAGGACATCCATGACCAGACTCGCCGCACTCGACCTGCGCAGAGGTCGGTACGTCGCGCACTCCTCCTCGCTCACCACCGACGGCATGTGGATCGCCAACGGCGTCTTCGATGTCCTCGACGAGTCGGTCGACGCCCGCGACCTGGGCGCCGCCGTACGCCGGATGCTCGCCGCCTCGCGCACCGGCATCCCCAGCCCCGACCTGCGGGGCGGCCCGTCCCCGTTCGCGCCCGTCCTCGACGCGCTCGGCCTGCGGTCCTGGACCAGCTACGCCAAGGGCACCCGGCACGTGGACGTCGAGCAGGACGCCGACGCGGTGCTGGTGAGCCCGACCCGCAACGGCGGCGCCCGGGAGGGCTTCGTCGGGCTCGCCGAGCACGCGGTGCGGCTGACCGATCCGGGCGACGCGGAGCTGGGCGCGGCCCTGCGCGCCGCGCTCGACCGGTCCCGCTGACCCATGGCCGACGAGTCCCGGCTCCATCGCCGGACGGTGCTGGCCGGCGGCGCGCTGGCGATGGCCGCCGCCGCCCTCGCCGCCTGCTCCGCCGACGCCCGCACCCCGCACCGTCCCGCGGCGCCCGACCCGGCCGCGGGCCTGCCCGACATCCAGTTCGACGTCGCCCGGTTCAGCGCGCCCGAGCAGACCTCGCCCACCGGCGGGCCGTTCGTCATGCCGCCGGTGCACACTGTCTACCTCACCGCCACGCTGGCCCGCACCCCCGGGCGGGACGACCAGCGGGAGCTGGCCCGGCTGCTCGCCACCCTGGAGTCGCGGTACCCGTTCGGCGCGGCCGGCCTGATGACCTTCGTCTCCTACGGGCTGCCGTACTTCCGGCGGCTGCCGGGCGGCCTGACCGGCGATCTCGTCGGCGCGCACCTGCCCCGGCTGCTCGCGGACCCGTCCCGGTCCGTGCTAGAGGAGGCGACGCCCGCGCCGACCGATGTCCACCCGGACAACCCGGGAGTCACCAAGCAGCGCTTCACCGTCCCGGTGCGGATCGAGCAGCACGACCTGCTGTTCACGTTCCGCAGCGATCGGGCCACCGTCATCCAGGACGTGCTGGCCTGGTTCGACGGCAGCGGCACGCTGGCCGGACAGGCGACACCCTCGCCGGCCCTCGCCGGGCTGCTCACCGTGACCTCCAGCCGGCACATGTTCACCCAGGTCGGCCTGCCCCGCTCGGTCGCCGAGCAGAACCGGCTGCCCTACGCCCGGTTCATCCAGCCCGACTCCCCGATGTGGATGGGCTTCTCCGACCAGCAGTCCAACGCCTCCGGGCCGCCGGCGATCTGCACCTTCGCCGGCCACCCCGCGGCCCGGCTGACCACCGCCCGCGCGGGCGACTATCTGGACAACGGCAGCATCCAGCACCTGTCGCACGTCATCCTCGACATGCTCCAGTTCTACGACATGGCCGCGCCGGACACCCCGCCGAGCGAGAACGGCAACTTCACCAAGCGGGTGCAGTACATGTTCCACGCCCCGGCGGTGCATCCCGGCAACCCCGACCAGCTGAGCGACGGCGGCGGGCCGTCGTTCCTGCCCGCCGAGAACCGCGGCCCGGACTACGCCGAGCGGACCGCCAGGGGGATCGGCCTGCCCGCGGGCGAGCGCCGGATGGGGCACCTGTCCACCCTCCAGCGCAGCTCCCGCGCGTCCGACGGCACCCCGATGCACGTCCGCATCGACGGCCCCGGCTTCGACCCCCTGGACGTGCGGGACGGCAGCAGCCAGCCGAAGCTGCACTTCAGCATTTTCGTGCCGACCGCGGAGTTCTTCACCCGGATGCGGCGCAACCAGGCGGCCGTGGACCTGGCCCGCAAGCACCGGGTGGCCGAGCAGGACAACGGCCTGGAACGCTTCCTGACCTGCACCCGCCGCCAGAACTTCCTGGTCCCGCCCCGGCGCCACCGAGCCTTCCCGCTGGTCGAGGTCGCCGACTGAGCCCGACCGGGCCTGTACCGTTCGGAAACTCGGCCGCAGGCGCTGACGTGCGACTTTGTCCCTGTGGGATCGATGAATGGCGGCATGCTGCCAGTCATGATCCTGTCGTTCTGCTACCTGATTCTTCGTCAGGCACTGCAGCTGATCATTCTGTTCGCGCGCAGTGGGCACGCCAACGCGGTCGAGGTGCTCGTGCTGCGGCGCCAGGTCGCGGTGCTCCGTCGGCAGGTGCGCCGGCTGGATCTGGAATCGGTAGACGGTGCCGTGTTGGCCGGGTTGTCGAGGCTGCTTCCACGGGCGCGGTGGTCGGCGTTCTTCGTCACCCCGGCCACCTTGTTGCGCTGGCATCGCAACCTGATCGCGCGGCGGGGACCTACCCGGCGCGGCGGCGGGGTCGCCCACCGGTCACGGCCGAGGTGCGCCAGTTGGTGCTGCGACTGGCCCGGGACAACCCGACCTGGGGGTGCCGGCGCATTCAAGGCGAGCTGGCTGGCCTGGGCTACCGGATCGCGCCGAGCACTGCATCGCTACAACACCGTCCGCCGCCACTCCCAGCTCAGACACCAATCCCCGATCGCTTTCGAAGCCGCCCGAACAACATCAACTACGCCGCCTTCAGCGGCATGAACCCGTGTCCAAGATCAGGGGTCAAGCCCCGACCTGCGTCCCCGACGTGCGGCTGGACTCCAGCGCGGCCACGAACGAGTACGGCCAGCCCGGGATCAGCTGAGCCTGCCCCTTGCCTCGAGCGTAGACGTGGCAGAACAACCGGTCCGGGCTGGTCGGCGCGTCCGGGCGCAGCCAGTTCGACACGTCCACAGCGAGGACGATCCGCCCGTCCGCCGCCCGGGGCAGCGGCAACCCGGCCAGCCTCGCGCGGAGCCGGGCGATGTCGATCCTGCCCGCGTTCAACCCGTCGTACAGGGCGCCGTGACCCCGACGATGCTCCGCCGTCAACGTGAGATCGACCAGGCTGTGCACCGGCCCGTCGGCGCACAGGACCGCGTCGGTCAGCTCGAACAACGCGTCCGCGCGGCGCACCAAGCACTGGTAAAAGTCCCGGCGGAAGCCCGCCAGCGCCGCCGCGGGATCACTCACGGGCGTGTCGGGTAACACCAGCCCCGCGTGTGGGGCCCACCAGACGACGCACGCGCCCGAACCACCACCGGCACGGGCACCGGCGGAGCGTCTTGTTCGCCGGTGACGTGTTCGCCACCGCCACGGCTTTGCCGACCGGCGCGGGCCTGGCGGTGGAGGCCGAGGGCGCCGGCGGTTAGCAGGGTGATGGCCCCGATGACAAGTGTCCAGAACCAGGTGGCGCTGAGAACCTCGGGCTGACCCCAGGCGCCCAGGGCTCTGAGCGACAGCATGGCGATGATCAGTGGGGTGAGCAGCACGCCGGCCGCGATGGTCGCCCGGGGCGAGCAGGGGCCGGGCGGCCGGGCTCGGATGGAATGCACATCGATGTTGTGGAGCGTAGCTGTGGCGGCTGGATGGTGTCGTCGAGCAAGTTGCAGGACCGGTAAACCTCGCGGGCCGATCCGGTGTCTTGCTGGGTGACGAGGCCGGGAGGTCAGATGAGGGATTCGCGTGGGGCGGAGTTCGACGACTTCGTTCGCACACGGTCGATAGTGCTGTTACGGGTTGCTTTCCTGCTGACCGGGGATCGGCATGCGGCGGAGGACCTGCTTCAGGAGGTGTTGGAGCAGGTGTATGTGCGTTGGCGTCGAGTGCGCAGCAGCCCGGAGGCGTACGCGCGGCGTGCGTTGGTCAATGAGCCATTCCGCGCAACATTCTGATCACCGAAGGTGATCATGTGGTGCGGTCGTGTTCGGTGTGGAGCAGGATGAGTGCGGCGGCCACGATCTTGCCGATGCGCCATGGGCCGAGGCTGATGTTGCGTAGCGCCTTGAAGGTGGTCTTGAGCAGAGAGTTTCCGCGTTCGCCGATGGCTCGGAGGCTGTTGTGGGCCTTGTTGAACTGCTGCTGGATCGCGGTGAGGCGGCTGTTCTTCGGTTTCTTGAACGCCACCGTGATGGTGCGGGACTCGCCTTCGTAGCCCAGGTCGCCGAGGGGTCGTAGGTCGGCGCCAGCCTCGCGCAGGCAGGGCAGGAGTTCGGGGTGGGTGCGCAGGGCGGTGGTGTCATGCTCGCGGCCGGGACGCACGGGCGAGGTCCAGATGGGCCAGCCGTCGCCGACGGTGATCACCTGGACGTTGCCGCCATGGTTGTCGTGCTTGGCAGACCACCAGAGATCCACGCCCGGTGTCGGTCCGGGGGTGCGGCACCGGTCGGTTTCGATCAGTGTGCCGTCGATGTTGACATGGGAGTAGCCGGCGGCCTTGGCAGCGAGGAGGGCGCCGTGCAGGCTGGGTGCCTGTGCGGCGAGCACATCGATGGCCTCGTGCAGGTAGTCGTAGCCGGTGGACACGCTGATCTTGTTGTCGGCGGCAAGTTGTTTGATCCGGGTGCCGTCGCAGAACCAGCGCAGGGCCAGGATCGCCTGGTCACGGCAGGTCAGCGACCGGGTTCGGGCGCGGGTGCCGCGGCGGGTGCGTTCGGCGTCCAGCAACCCGGCCAGACGGTTCACCGTCTCCTCGCGTACCGGCAGCACAGCGGTGTATGTGACACTCATGTCGACGCAGGACCTCTATGAAGTTGATCTGTGGAAGGACCACTTCGTATCGAGGTTCTGCGTCTTCTCTTCGTACCGGACCTGATCTGGCGGGTCTCACGCCTTCCCGGCATTCCAGGCAGCAGCTACTGACTGCTACCACCCGCTTGCGCGGAATGGCTCAATCGGTCAATTAACCGCTGGCGCTGGCGTGCCCGGCGGCCGGAGCAGGCGCTGGGTGACCACGACAGGGTTGCCCGGGACCACGCCGACGGCGTGGCTCTTCGGGAGGTGGTCGTTGGGGCGCTGCGGGCGTTACCGGCTCGGCAGCGGGCCGCGGTCGTGTTCCGTTATCTGGAGGATCTGCCGATCGCTGACGTTGCAGCGGCGATGGGCTGTTCTGAGGGCGCGGTAAAAAGTCACGCCGCGCGTGGGTTGGCTCGCCTGCGAGAGGTACTGGCCGAATCGAGTCTCGTCATGCCCATCACTGATTCTGGGAGTTCGCGATGACTTTGAACGACAGTAACGTGCGCGACGTTTTGCATCGCGCGACGGATCATCTGGTCGGCCCGCCGGGTCTGCTTGATGAGGTGCGCCGGGGTGGGCGCCGGCGGGTGGTGCGTCGCCGGGCCGTGTTGGCGGTCGTCTGCGCGGCCGTGGTGGCGGTGCCCGTGGGTGGGCTTCATCTGGCAAGCGACGGAGGAGAGGTACAGGTAGCTTCGCCGCTGCTTGACGAGCCCACTCGCGGTGATCTGGCTGGTGACGAAGGGTATCTTCGGCAGGTCCGCGAAGTGTGGCAGCGCCGACTGGAGCAGGACGGAGATCAGATGCGCGGCGAGCCGCACGTTGTCTGGGCCGGAAGGACGCCCGCTGGCCCTGCCGCCTACATCGCCCACCGCACCGTCCATAACCCGATCGCTAGCCCCGACGGCGACCGGGTGATCGCGATGGCGGCGTTCGTCGAACCCACTGCTGACGGGCCACGCGTCACGACGCGGGAACAGGTCACCGATGCCGGCACGGATGGCATCTCACAGGCAGCGCTGCTCGGACCGCAGCGCGACGTGCTCCTCGTACTCGACTCCGGGCAACCGGTGGAGTTCTCACCGGAACTGCGGTACATGCCCGACGGCAAAGTCAAACGCAGCTTCCAGCGGGTAGCGTTCCGAGACGGTGCGGCCGTGCTAGCGGTGCCGCCGCAGCGCACGAAGATCACCGTCGCGCTCTCCAAGACCCCGGTCAGCCGGGAGAATGTGGTTCACATCATCAATGACGGGCCGATCCTCTTTCCCGACGGCAAAGGTCGACCGAGGCCACTGCAGGTCCGCCACACGCTGCCCGGCGCGGAAAAGGTATGGGTAGGTGACCCCAGCGCGAAGGAAGTGAGCGCGCCAGCCGACGCTCTCGCCGAATACATCGACTCCGCAGGCGTGCACACGAGCGACGGATCCCCCCTCCTGTGGGTCTACGGGGCAACCCCCGACGGCCGGCTACTCCTCGTCGAAACCATCCAGTACGACGACGACCCTGCCCGCGTCATCGCGCTGCTCGCCCCCAAGCAACTCCCCTTCAAGGCGGTAGCCAGCACCTTTGCAGACTGGAAATCACCTTTGCCCGTACGACTGCGACTGCCTGACAACCAGGGCATTCTTGTGGCCGCTGAGGGGTCAGCGCTGAGCTACAGAAGCGGCGATGGCAAATGGCAGGACGCCGGTCGGAACGCGGCACTTCTACCCGCCAATGCCACCGACGTGCGCGTCATCGACGCCAGCGGAACCGTCACCACCGTCCCAGTCACGTCCTAACCAGCTCGGCGTCCACCTCACGCATCGACTGCGATGCGCCTGCCGGCTTACCGCCTGAATAAGAACTCCTAACTCCTTGAGCGTTGGAGTCGTCGCCAGCAGATGATGGCGCAGGCGAGGGTGAGGAAGGCTTCGTGGATGTCGTCACGGATCTCCCAGCGGATGCGTAGCCGGCGGAACCAATGCAGCAGGGCGATGGTCTGTTCGACTACCCATCGTCGGGTGCCGAGGCCGGAGCCGTGTTCGGTGCCGCGTCGGGCGATGACCGGGGTGATGCCCCTGTCGCGGAGCTGGCGGCGGCGGTAGATGTCGTAGTCGTAACCCCGGTCGGCGTAGATCCGACCGGGTCGCTGCCTTGGTCGACCGCGGATGGCCTTGATCCGGGGAACCTTGTCGACCAGGGGCAGCAGTTGGGTGAGGTCGTGACGGTTGCCGCCGGTCAGGCTGGCGGCGAGGGGGATGCCTCCCGCGTCGGTGATGACGTGGTGTTTCGAGCCCGGGCGGCGGCGGTCGACCGGGCTCGGGCCGGTTTTGGGCCGCCTGTGAGCGCCCGGACGTGGGAGCCGTCGATCACCGCCCGGGACATGTCCAGTTGACCGGCGGCCCGCAGCTTGCCCAGCAGGACCTCGTGCAGTCGTTGCCACACGCCCGCGTCGTTCCAGTCCCGTAGCCGGCGCCAGCAGGTCATGCCTGACCCAAACCCGAGCTCCTGAGGCAGGAACTCCCACGGGATCCCGGTGTAGAGCACGAACAAGATCCCGCACAACACCTTCCGGTCATCAAGCGGCTTGCGACCGGGATAGCGCCGCCGGCGAGGCGGTCGGATCGGTAGCAACGGCTCGATCTCGGCCCACAGGTCGTCCGAGACGATCCACGGTGGCTGCTCACCTCGCCTCACGGCCGATTATGGTCGTTGATCGTCCACGAAGGACAACTCTACGCGTCTGCCTAGATCATTCTGTTAGGAGTTCTTAGAGCGCAAGGAAGCGTCGAGGCTCTCTCCTGGGGCTGGATCGGTGACACGTTAGGGCTGCTTCAGCACGCTTTGTTCGGTTCTCGTGTTCCGTTGAGGGCCTTGCGGAGCAGGGTGGCCAGCTGGTCCTGTTCGCGGGCGCTCAGATTGGCGATGGCGGATCGGGCGAACTCGAAGGACTCCTCGAAGGCGGCGTAGAGGATGGTTCCGTTGGGGGTCCGGACGATCTGCCGGGAGCGGCGGTCGTCGGGGTGGGGGCGACGGCGGACGAGATCGCGCGCCTCGAGCCTGCGGATGATCTGGGTGATGTTGGACGCGTCGCAGCCGAGTTCGTCGGCCAGTTCTCGCATCCCGATCTGCCGGGTGAGCCGCCCGAGCACGCAGGCCTGCGCCACGCTCAGCCCGTGCTCCAGGGCGGCGGTTTCGTATGCGCGGTCGTAGGCATCAACGAAGTCGAACATCGCCCGTTCGGCATCGGTCGACGCGGTGACGGGCCCCGCCGGTACGGCCATGGGGATCACTCTACCAAGAACTTGACGCACTCAAGTACGTATGTAAGGTTAGATGCTTGATTGGGTCAAGTATCTATGAAAGGGGTGTTCCGATGACGGCCACCAGCAAGGGATGGGCCCGGGAGTGGCACCTGACACGACGGCCGCCGGCGCAGGCGTCAGCCGACGACTTCGCGCTGGTCGAAGCCCACATTCCCGAGTTGCGGCCCGGCCAGGTCCTGGTACGCAACACACACCTGTCGGTCGACCCGTACATGCGTGGCCGGATGGACGACCGCCCGTCCTACATCCCTCCGTTCCCGCTGAACGCGCCGCTGGAGGGGGGAGCGGTCGGTGTGGTCGTCGAGTCCCGCGCGGACGGCGTCAAGCCGGGCCAGGTGGTCGAGCACTTCCTGGGGATGCGCGAGGCCACCGTGATCGATGCGGCCGGGGTCGCCCCGATCGATACCGACGATCTGCCCGCCGAAATCTATCTCGGTGTGCTCGGTGCGACGGGCCTGACCGCATGGCTGGGCATAACCCAGGTGGGGTCGGTGCGATCCGGCGACACGGTATTCGTCACGGGAGCGGCCGGGGCGGTCGGGAGCATCGCCGGTCAGATCGCCAGGCTACGGGGAGCCAAGCGGGTGATTGGCAGCGCGGGGTCCTCCGCCAAGGTGCGACATCTGGTGGACGACCTCGGTTTCGACACCGCCTTCAACTATCGCGACGGTGCGGCAGATGAGCACCTTGCACAGGCCGCGCCGGACGGCATCGACGTGGTGTTCGACAACGTGGGCGGCGCCCAACTGGAGGCCGCGATCGACCATCTCCGGGTCGGCGCCCGACTTGCCCTGTGCGGGATGGCCAGCCAGTACGACGGCCGGGAACCACACGGCCTCCGGAACCTGTACAAGCTGATCACCAAGCGGGCGACCGCGCGCGGCTTCCTGGTCACCGACCACCAGGACCAGATGCCCGCCTTCCGCACCGAGGTAGGTTCCTGGGTGCGCTCCGGTGAGATCTGCCACCGGCAGACAGTGCTGGACGGCATCGAGCGGGTGCCCGAAGCCCTGCTGGGCCTGCTGCACAGCGGAGCGCCCACGATCGGCAAGGCCCTCGTCCGGCTCCAGGAGCAGGCATGACCCGAACGGTGCTGGTGACCGGAGCCCGAGGCAAACAGGACGCGAGGTGACTGCCCGGCTACGCCGCTCCGGGATACTCGTCCACGCCGGGGTCGCCGCAACCGACTACACGGAGCCTGTCCGGAAAACGCGTGGCGGCCCACCCAGGCGATGGCGTCGGACGGGTGGCCGAGCCGGAGGAGCAGTTCGGCCAGCAGCGTGGCGGCGTCGGTGTATAGCGGGTGGGCGGGCGCGGTGGCGGGATCGATGTCGGTGAGGTTGTTGTGCAGGAGTTGCCGGGCGCGTAGTGGATCGTCGAGGGCCTGGTGGACCTGCGACTTCCGCTGGGTCGCTGCTGTTCGCTTCTACATCCCGGCCGGGATCAAGGTCCCGTCAGCGGCACCGTCGCGACCGTTGTCCAACGGTAGGTGCGGCCGTCGCGTCGTAGCGCGATCAGCGGGACTTTGTTGATCCTTGCGCCGGCGGGGGGCTGGTGGCGCAGTGCGGTGAGCCGGTCCCGGATTGGGCCGGTCGGTGCCGCTGAGCCGCTGTAGGCGATGGTGACGTGCGGCCGGAATCCCTGCGCGGCTTCCGGCACGGTCTTCCACACGGCGCCGATGGCTTCTCTGATGCTCGCGCGGAGTCGCTCGACTTGGTCCCAAGGTTGGATCAGGAGGCCGATTCCTTCGGCGTCGGGGTCGACAGGACCAAGGGACAGTTCCAGGGGTGGCAGGCTGGCGCAGCGTTCTCGGGCCTCGGCGACGATGGCGTCGAGGTCTTTGTCGCTGACCTCATCGGTGAACCCGAGGCCCTGTATGGTGAGGTGCAGGCCATCGAGTGGCACCAGGTCGAGCCCGGGCAGCGCCAACTGGCTCTGCAGATAGGTGACGAGCTGATGGAGTTCAGGTTGATCTTCAAAGGTGAGATGCCAGGTGTAGAACTGGCGGTCGGCTCGCCAGCCCGGGCGCCAGTACCAGTGTTCGGTGAGTTCAGGCAGCTCCTGATAGGCGGTCCAGCGCTGGTGAAGGCTGGCCAGTTCCCGGCTACTCATGACGGAGATGGTAGGGCCGGCGGCGTCCGAGCGCCGATCTGAGTGCGGTCGCAGAGTAGTTCCGCGACTTGCCGCAGTTGCGGCTGCTGGGCGAACGGCCGCGCGGTGGCGAGGAACTGACGCGCCCGCTGGTTGACCGACTCGTAGCGCTGATCTGCGGTGAGGGTGAGAGCTTCCAGCGCCAGCGAGCTGGCCTGCTCGGGTTCGGGGTGGTCGGCGCGTAGATAGGCGGTGGCCAGGTCGAGGCGACTCAGGGCTTGCGGACCACGGAGGGCTGCCACGTCGAACGCGTCGATAGCCGTGGTCAGGTGTGCGGTGACGTCCGTGCCGCAGCCGAGGGTCAGGTAGGCGGTTGCTGCGTTGGCTGCTGCCCTCGCTTGGCAGTACGGGCCGAGGGCGAGGCTCGCGCTGACCTGGGAGCTGGACGGACAGTCGGATAGCGCGGTGAACGCCTGGTGCGAACGGCTACCCGCCCACCACGCCGCGATGGTCCAGTGGGCCATGGTCATCGTCATGGCCCGCCGCCTCGCCCGCCACCAAAGCACCTGAAAACCTTATTTACCAGGCTCTAAGCTTGTTCTTTAACCCTGACGTCTCGACGGCCGTGATGGTCCTTTGTGGATTCGGCGTGTCGTGGAGACGGAAGTCGGCCACCGTCTGATGATCCTTCGGTTCCCTGGCAAGGACGTGAAGAACAAGGACGGTGGCCGTGGCCACGATTGTGGACTACGTAGCGGGGCTGGTGTTACCCGACACGCCCGTGAGTGATTCAGCCGCGGCGCTGGCGGGCTTCCGCCGGGACTTTTACCAGTGCTTGGTGCGCCGGACGGACGCGTTGTTCGAGCTGACCGACGCGGTCCTGTGCGCCGACGGGCCGGTGCACAGCCTGGTCGATCTCACGTTGACGGCGGAGCATCGTCGGGGTCACGGCGCCCTGTACGACGGGTTGAACGCGGGCAGGATCGACATCGCCCGGCTCCGCGCGAGGCTGGCCGGGTTGCCGCTGCCCCGGGCGGCGGACGGGCGGATCGTCCTCGCTGTGGACGTGTCGAACTGGCTGCGCCCGGACGCGCCGACCAGCCCGGACCGGTTGTTCTGCCACGTCTACGCTCGAGGCAAGGGGCAGGCTCAGCTGATCCCGGGCTGGCCGTACTCGTTCGTGGCCGCGCTGGAGTCCGGCCGCACGTCGTGGACGCAGGTCCTGGACGCGGTGCGGCTGGGCCCGACCGATGACGCCACCGCGGTCACCGCCGCCCAGCTGCGTGATGTCGTGGACCGGCTCATCACCGTCGGGCACTGGCGGCCCGGCGACCCGGACATCCTGATCGTGGCCGACACCGGCTACGACACCGCCCGGCTGGCCTGGGTGCTGGCCGACCTACCCGTGGTGCTGGTCGGGCGGATCCGTTCCGACCGTGTCCTACGGCTGCCCAAGCCGGTCAGGGCGGCGGGCACCATCGGCCGTCCCCGCAAACACGGCGGCGAGTTCGCCCTGGCCGATCCGGCTACCTGGCCGGCGCCGCACCACGTCACCACCACTGCGACCACGCGCTACGGCACCGCGCGAGCAGCCGCGTGGGACCGGCTGCACCCCAGGTTGACCCGCCGCACCTGCTGGATCGACCACGACGGGGACATGCCGGTCATCGAAGGCACCCTGATCAGGCTGCAGGTCGACCACCTACCCGGCGACCGTGACCCCAAGCCGGTATGGCTGTGGTGCTCCGCCACCGGCGCCACCGCCACCGATGTCGACCGCTGGTGGCAGGCCTTCCTGCGCCGCTTCGACCTGGAACACACCTTCCGCCTGTTCAAACAGACCCTCGGCTGGACCCGCCCGAAGATCCGCACCCCGCAAGCCGCCGACCGCTGGACCTGGCTGATCATCGCCGCGCACACCCAACTCCGCCTGGCCCGCCCCCTGGCCGCCGACCTTCGCCGCCCCTGGGAAAAACCCGCACCACCCGGACGGCTCACCCCCGCCCGCGTCCGCCGCGGGTTCCGGAACATCCGCCCCACCAGCGCCCTGCCCGCCAGCGCACCGAAACCCGCAACACCCGGCCCCGGACGGCCACCCGGCTCCCGCAACCGTCAGCCCGCACCCCGCCACGACGTCGGCAAAACCATTAAGCGTGACCTGACCATCGCAGCACGTAACCAACGCGAGGGTTAAAGATCAAGCTAAGGCGGGATAGCGAGGAGGAGGCGGCGTAGGGTCAGCGGGCGGGGACGATGGGGCCGCGGTGCAACCAGTCGATAAGGTCGGGCTCGGCCAGCTTCGCGACCCGATCCTCGTATCGTCGCAGGTCATCTTCGTCGAGCAGGTCCCGCCACTGGCCGCTGACACCCTGGTTGAAGAACCGCTTCGGATCGCGCCACATCGCCGCGACCGGGGTCAGAGCCTCCGCCCGGCCGCGCATCGAGTCGAATGTCGCCGCCCGCACCAGATCCGGCCACCGCGACTCCGGCACCTCGATTCCGAGGCGCCCGGCGAGGAACCTCATCTGGCCTTCAAGATCTGACTTCAGATCGTCGTAGTGCAGCAGCAGCACGTTGGGCCGCTCCCGCTCGGCCCAGAACCCCGACAGGTGGTGCAGCATCGACGGCAGGCCCACCTGCACATTGGTGTCCTCCAGCCAGGCCCAGAACCGGTTGTACGCGGACTCCGCAGGCGCCGGAGCCGTATCGGCGGGCTCCTGGGTCGGGCTACCGCCGGCCGCCAGCATCGCGTCGAAGGCCTCTTGGGCGACGTTCTGGAAATGGGCGTCCCAGGAGATCGCGACGTCCCGGGGATCCCGACCGACCGCGACGTAGGTCACCCCATCATGGATGGGCAGCCCGTCGAAGGGCGTATGAGTCTTGATGAAACGGCGATGCCGCTGCGCCTCGTAGAACGCGAAGATGTCGTCCCGGCTGCGAGTCAACATGTCGAGCCAGTAGGTGAGGTCGTCCAGCCGTGCCGGCAGCTCCGGTGTCTGGAAGATCAACAAGGCGCAGATCGTCTGGGTCCACGTCGTCCCGCACTTCGCGGGGGTCGAAACCACGATGTCACCTTCGCGGAACGGGAAACCCTCCCACCGTCCGCTGTCCATGACCTCGTTCTGGTACCGAACCGTCGGTTGGCGCAACGGTCCTCCCTGCTTTTCGGTTCGTCCGTCTATAGTAGACCTAACCTATCGAACCGGGCGACCCCGCCCGCCGAATAGGGGGGATGCGCACGCCGGCCAGCGCCAAGCGCAGGTCTGGGCGGGGGTGCACCATGAAGCGCACCATCCAGTCGAACGCGGAGCCGATGGTTGCGGGGTTCGCCTGACCGCCGGGTACGGCAAGGGGGCCGACGGATTCCCGATACCGTGCCTGGAGGTCCTGCCACCGGCCGAACCGCTCCTGGATGAATCGCCTCGCCGGCGAGTTCCTCTCGCTCAATGCAGCGGTCAGAGATGGCCATCCACGGACGACAGTCATGCGCCGACCGCCTTGTGCTACCGGGGCTACCTTCCGGCCTACGTCCACCATGCACGAAGGCTAGCCAACCGCGCAGCATCTGGGGTGCCGGGTTGGACCGCCGGCCAAGGGAGGACCAACGCCGCTGCTGTCGGCGATGCCGGGCACCACCAACAGCAGCCGCGCCGGGTTGGCGGTCAACGCGCCGAGAATAGGAACCTGGCCTGGGCTTGCCGCAGGTTGCTGAGGTCGGCGGGTACGGGCCTGACGCTGTAGCGATCGAATGCATCGATGCTCGCCCCGAGCGATGGTGGCCACCGCCGCTGCCACTCGATCAGGGGCACGCTCCGGTCCGATCAGCCGGCTCGGACCGGATCAAGCCGCCTTCGGCGGAACTCCCGCCGCCTACGGGCTGCGCGTCACCTCGACGTCGAACACCACGCTTGGGCGTACCGGACGATCATGGCTGCTCCAGAACTTGTGCAGCAGGTCGAAGTCGTAGCTCTCCTGCATCCGCAGGGTCGCCGCCTGCCCGGCCAGCTCGGTCAGCTCCATCGTCGTGAGCACCTCGTGCATGACGCCCATGAGCTCGTACTCCTCCTCCGGCAGCACCGACCACGCCGACGCGATGAAGCCGGTCCGCAGGCCGTGCGTGCCGCGCCGCGCCGCCAGCCGGAACATCGACAGCGACACCGCCGGGCGGCGCCCGGCCAGCGCCTGCTCGGTGGGGGAGCCGTGGACCAGGTGGATTTCCTTGAGGAAGCGCCGGCGCAGCTGCCCGGTCAGCTCCGCCTCCAGCCGGTCGGTCAGCGCCCGCACCAGTTGCCCGCGGTCCGGCTCGCCGAGGGTGCCGTCCGGGGTGCCGAGCGCAGGGCGGCGGGACAGCCGGCCCTGCTCCAGCAGCTCGGTCGCCACCGCCCGGTCGAGGTGGTCCTGGTTCAGCGGTACGGCCTCGCGGTCGGCGAGGAAGATCGCTCGCAGTGCCGCGTTGGAGATGTCGCCGCCGGAGAGCACGTGCCGCTCGGCCAGTCGTTTGAGGTCCAGCCCGTCCTCCTGTGGCACGCCCGGCACGAGCATCAGCTGCCAGATCCGTAGCCGCTCGGACGGCGACGGCATGGGGAACTCCACCCGGAACGAGAACCGCCGGCTGAACGCGTCATCGATGGCGTGCCGCAGGTTCGTCGACAGGATAACCGTGCCGTCGTGCCGCTCGATGCGTTGCAGCAGATAGCCGACCAGAACATTGGCGAAGTGCTCGCCGGCGTTCTGGGACTGTTCGGTACGCGACGAGAAAAGCGCGTCGGCCTCGTCGCACAGCAGGACGCCGGACTGCTCCTGGGCATGGCTCAGCACCTCGTCGATGTGCTTCTCGCTGTCGCCGATGTACTTGCTGAGCAGCTGCGAGATGTCCACCGTGTGCAGCGGGCGGCGCAGGGCGTGGGCCACCGCCTCGGCCGCGGCCGTCTTGCCGGTGCCGGAGCGCCCGGCGAACAGCACCAGCGGGCCGCGATCGACCGGGAAGCGCCGGCTCAGCCCCTGCTGCTCGGCCAGCCCGTCCCGGCGCCGCACGTAGTGCACGATGCGGTCGAGCGCGTCGCGGGTGGTGTGCGGCAGCGCCAGGTCGTCGAACGTGCGGCGGGGGGTGATCCGCAGGCTGCGCGGCACCTCGACCGGGCGGAGCCGTTCGGCCGCCGCCTCCAGCCGCTCCGCGAGACCCGGCAACGACCCCGCCGCGGCGAACACCGCACGGATCGCCGGCACGTCCAGGCGGTGCCGCGAGGCCAGGCCCGCGGCTGCCTCCGCGGACAGCGCCAGCTCCCGGGCCGCGGCCTCGTCCTGCCACGCGCGACGCCGCTCGGCGAAGCCCGGCACGCGCGCCTCCACGTGCGGCAGCCGGTGCGCGAGCGGGCCGCGCGTGCAGAGCCACGCCCGGCCGCCGATGTCGCGGACCAGCGCGTCCAGCTCGTCCGCTACCGGTTCGAGCCGCTCGTCCGGCCAGGCGCGCAGGTCCAGCACCGGATGCGCGCCGGTGGCCAGGCCGACCCGCCAGGCCGCCACGCATGCGGCTGGTCCGCGGTCGTCGGCGGCGTGCTGTTCTTTATCCTGCGGGCATTGATTGGCGCACAAAAGTGGCGTAACAGCCAGTAGGAAAGCGCCATCAGGACCAGGGCTGCGGCAAACCCTGATCATGGGAGGCGGTCTGGTTTCGCTCGTAGCCAGATGAGGATGTCGACGATCTGCCCGGTGGCCCGGTAGCGGCAGGCGAGCTTGTCGTACCTGGTAGCCACAGCGCGGAACTGCTTGCGTCGGTTCATCAGCCGTTCGATGGTGTTGCGCTGCCGGTAGCGGTGCGGGCGGAACGTGGGTGGGCAGCCACCGGGTGATCCTCTCCGCGTCCGGTTGGCTTTCTGGTCGTCTTCCTCGGGGACGCCGTGCGGCATGCGCCGGGCCCGCGGCGAACGGCGGTTGCCGCGAGAGCCCTACGCCTTGTCTGCCGACAGGGAGTCCAGCCGCTTATGCGGACGGCCGACCCCGCGGGACAGGCCACGGCCACGTCGTCGAGCAGCCGCACCAGTTGGCGGGTATCGGCATCCTGGCCCGGGGGCAGGTGGCTGGTCAGGTTCCGGCCCCACCCGTCACCGATCGTGTGGATCTTCGTGGTCCACCGTCGCGCGACTGCCGAGTCCTTCCCGTCGCGCTGCGTCGCGACTGCTCAGCCCCCTTTACGCGCGCCAGCGGCGTGCTGGTGGGTGCCGCCGCCACGGTTGCTGCTGGCCTACTCGCGCCCGTGGCGGGCCGGGGCCGCCCGTAGGGATCCCGGCCCGTCGCACCTGGGTCGGGATCACCGTAATGGCCCCGGCCCGCCACATTTGATCATCCGGCTTCGGCTACCGCCGATGGGGGATAGGGCCGTTGACCTCCGCCCAACGAGTTCCGCCGGAATCCGCCCGCACAGTGACGTCTCCATTCGCAATGTGGAAAGCGCATGCCTGAGGATCCGGATCGCAAAGCCAATTCCGTCCTGGGGGCGGGCCGGGACCATCACCAGCCCGGTGGGTGACCGCCGATGAGGTCTACGCCAAGGACACCAAGTTCCGGCTGTGGCTGCAGCGCCCACCGCATGAGCTACTTCCTGGCCATGGCCGGCGACCAGAAGAATCCGACCGACGGCGGCAGCGCCCGCGCCAATGCACTGGCGCCATCCCTACTTCGACCCGGAAGCGGCGCAGCTGCGGCGACGGCGCCGAAGGGCGCCGCCGATTCGACTGGGCCGTCGTGACCCTGCCTGGCACCGGCACCACCGGCCACAGATTCACCGGCTGGCTGCTCGTCCGCCGATAGATCACCGACCCAACCAAGCACGCCTACGACGCCGCCCCAACCTGCCGGTCGCCTTCCTCGGCCGCGACCAGCGTGAACCCCGGCGCCGGGCCGCCTGCTCCGGCAGGCCCTCCCGGAACCCGTTGACCTGCTCCGCCCCTCCTCGTATGGGGGTTCCGCGACACCGTGGCATAGAGATCGACCAGGTCGGGGAACAGGGGCGGGGCAGCGACGCCGCCCCGGCGGGTGTAGGTGACCACGGGCGGATGTTCTGCGGTTACCCGGTCCGTCAACTTTGGCGTCGCGGGCCGACGCCGCTCGGCGGCAGGCACCGCAGGTGTCACCTGCCGGCCACGGTGCGGGGAGTTCGCTCAACTGGGTCGGCGAGACCGCACGAACCCGAGGGTCGAGCAATCGGCTGAGGCAACTGTCTGGGGCGTCGTCGTTCGACATGAACCTTGACTATGCGCGAGGGCACGCCCTCAACCGTCGTGCTCAGGACGAATCCGGGAGTGGATTCGGGTACGGTCTCGGGTCACGGGACCACTTGACGAACACCTAACCCGTATTGTGGAATCTAATTCCATAATGTGACAAGGGTGAGGAGCGCCAAGCTATGGTCCGGACACGGATCGCCGCCGTGGACTGCTTCGTCCTGAAGCTTCAGCACGCCGAGCCGTACCTTGGTTCGGCCAACGGTGTTACCGAGTCGGCCGCGCCACCGTCGGGATACGCGGTTCGGCACCCGTGGCGCAGCATCTACTCACCACGGTTCGAGACCCTGCTGGTCAGGCTGACCACCACCTCGGGGGTCACTGGCTGGGGAGAGGCCCTCGCGCCGGTCGCGCCGGAGGTCCCCGCCGAGGTGGTACGCCGCCTGCTCGCGCCGGTGCTCATCGGCGCCGACCCGTCCCGGGTGCGGCCGCTGAGCGCCGCGTTGCGTGACCTGATGCGCGAGCGGGGGCACCTCGGCGGGCACCAGGGGGATGCCCTGGCCGCCGTCGACATCGCACTGTGGGACCTCGCTGGCCGTCTGGCCGGTCTGCCGGTGCACGAACTGCTCGGTGGGGCGTTCCGCGAGCACGTTCCGACGTACGTCTCCGGCCTGCCGTCCCGCGACGACGGCGAGCGCGGCGTGCTTGCCGCGGAGTGGGCGGCGAAGGGCGTCGAGCGGATCAAGCTGCACCTCGGGCACGGCGTCGACGCGGATCTGGCGACTGTCGACGCGGTGCGGGCAGCCGCCCCGAGCGTCGCGCTGGCCGTGGACGCGCACTGGAGGTACGACCTGTCTGCCGCGACCAGGCTGGGCCGGGGCCTGGCGGCTCGCGGCGTCCTCTTCCTGGAGGCGCCGTTGGCTCCGGAGGACCTGGCCGGTCACGCTGACCTGGCCAGGCGGATCGACCTGCCGGTGGCGGTCGGCGAGGCACTGCGCCACCGGTACGAGTTCCTGCCCTGGATACGGGAACGTGCGGTCGGCCTGGTTCAACCGGACGTGGCGCGTACCGGCATCAGCGAGGCGATGGCGGTGGCCGAGCTCGCCGCGGCGTACCACCTCCCGATCGCGCCGCACCACTCCGTCGGTCTCGGCGTGGCTCTCGCCGCCGGGCTACAGGTCAGCGCGGCCGCCGAGCTGTTCACCGTCTTCGAGTACCAACCCACGGCGACCGAGGTCGGACAACGGATCCTGGCCGCACCGCTGCCCGGCGGCCCGGACGGCTTCGCCGTGCCGAACGGTCCCGGTCTCGGGATCGAAGTGGACGACCACACCGTCAGCGCCCTTTCGGAGGAGAGTTGAGCACACCTGAGTCGCAGCTCCGCGTACGCGGGCTGGTCCCGATCCTCGCCACCCCGTTCGATGCCACCGGCGCACTGGACGTACCCGGCCTGCGTCGGCTCGTGGAGTTCCAGCTCGCCGCCGGGGCGGACGGCGTGGCCGTCTTCGGCCTGGCCAGCGAGGGATTCGCCCTCACGACCGCGGAACGGGCCACCATCCTGGCCGAGACCCGCGGGGTGGCCGGGCCAGAAGTTCCGCTGGTAGCCGGAGTCAACGCCACCAGCACCTCGACCTCGATCGAGCAGGCGCTCGCCGCGCGCGACGGCGGCGCCGATGCGTTGATGGTCCTGCCGCCCTATCTGGTCAAGCCGACCGGCGGGCAGGTGGTGGACTTCTACGGCACGGTGGCCGAACGCAGCGGTCTGCACGTCATGGTGCAGGACGCGCCCACAAGCACCGGCGTGAGCATGCCGGTCCCGTTGATCGTCGAGCTGAGCAAGCTCACCGGCGTCGAGTCGGTGAAGGTGGAAAGCCAGCCCACCGCGCCGAAGGTGGGTGATGTGGTGACCGCGACCGACGGCCAGTTCGACGTGCTGGGCGGCCAGAACGCGTTCTTCGTCCTCGAGGAGTACGCGCGCGGCGCGGTCGGCACCATGCCCGCGTGCGAGTTCACCGACCTGCTCGCGCCGATCCTGGCGGACTGGCGGGCCGGGCACCATCGGTCCGCACACGAGGCATTCACCCAGCTGCTGCCGTTGGTGCGCTTCGGGCTGCAGCAGGGCCTGGCCTGGGCCGTGCACAAGGAGGTTCTGGTCCGCCGGGGCATCATCGACTGCGCCTTCGTGCGGGACCCAGCCGCCGCGCTGGATGCCGGCAGCCAGGCCGCGCTGGACTCGATCCTCAGTCTGACTCCGCTGCCGTCCTGGCGAACGTGAGAGGCTGACGGTCATGACGAAGATCGTCGGCGTGGACGTCTTCCCGCTCGCGCTGCCCAGCCCGGACCAGGCACCGCGCGCTTACACCACCAGGCCACCCTGGCCGAGCATCTACGGCAACCATCGGGAGACGCTCGTCGTGCGGCTCACCGCGGACGACGGCACGGCCGGCTGGGGCGAGGCCTTGGCGCCGGTGGCCCCGGAGGTTCCGGCCGAGATCGTCCACCGCCTGTTGGCCCCGGTGCTGCTCGGCGCCGACCCACGCCGGGTCCGTCCGCTGCGCCACCAACTCGGCGAGCTGATGCGCGAGCGGGGGCACCTGGGCGGCCACCAGGCCGACGCGATCGCCGCGGTGGACATCGCACTGTGGGACCTCGCCGGCAAACTCGCCGGCCTGCCAGTCGTCGACCTGCTCGGTGGCGCCTTCCACCGCGAGGTGCCCACCTACGTCTCCGGCCTGCCCGGCGGAGCCGACAGCGAACGGGTCGCCCAGGCCCGGGACTGGGTCGGGCGCGGCGTGCGGCAGGTCAAGGTGGGGCTCGGGTACGGGGTGAGCGCCGACCTGGCCACCGTGTCGGCCTTGCGCGAGGTGCATCCGGACCTGCGGATCGCGGTGGATGTGCACGGTGTCTACGGGTTCGCCGACGCGGTGCAGCTGGGCCGCGGCCTGGCCGAACGCGACGCCTGGTTCCTGGAGATGCCGATGGCCTTCGAGGATGTGGCCGGGCACGCCGATCTGGCTGGGCGGGTGGACCTGCCGGTGGCCCTCGGGGAGAGCCTGCGGCACCGCTGGGAGTTCCAGCCGTTCGTCGCCGCCCGGGCGGTGGGCCTGCTGCAACCGGACATCGGCCGGACCGGCATCACCGAGGGGCTGGCCATCGCACAGTACGCCGAGACACACCATCTGGGGGTCGCGCCGCACCACTCGGCCGGGCTCGGGCTGGCGCTCGCCGCCGGGCTGCACGTCGCGGCGGCCTGCGCCAACCTGGTCGCCTTCGAGTGGCATCCCACCCTGTTCGACACGGTGAACCACATTCTCACCGTGCCGATCGAGGTGACACCGACCGCCATCCCGCTGCCCGTGGGGCCGGGGCTCGGGGTGTCGGTGGACGTCGACGCGGTGGACCGCTACTGCACCTGGCGGCAGCGGTGAGGCGGGTGTTGCTGATCGGTGCCTCGACGCCGATCGGCCGGGCGACCGCCGTCCGGTTCGCGGCGGCCGGCGACCGGGTCGTCGGCTACGGCCTGGAACCGGCCGGCGAGCCGAGCCTCGTGGCCGACCTGACCGGGGACTGCGGCACCGCCGACGGCGCCCGTGCGGCGGTTGACACAGCCCGGCAGCGGCTGGGCGGACTGGACGTACTGGTCGCGGCGGCTGGGGCGATGCCGATCGCGGCGGCCCATGACACCACCGACGAGCAGTGGCGGGCGGCGCTGGCCGGCTGCCTGGACACCCTGTTCTTTCCGTTGCGCGTGGCGTTGCCGCTGCTGCCGTCCGGGGGAGCGGTGGTCGCGCTCTCCTCGGTGAACGCCTTCCTGGCGGCGCCGTGGGTGGCCGCGTATGCGGCGGCCAAGGGCGCGGTGGAGGCGCTGGTGCGCCAGGTCTCGCTGGACTACGCCGCGCGCGGGGTACGGGTCAACGCGGTGGCGCCCGGCCTGGTCGGCGGGGAGACGTTGCCGGACGCGGCCGCGGGTTACCCGATCGGACGTACGCTGCGTCCGGCGGAGGTCGCCGAGGCGGTCTACTTTCTCGCCTCCGACGGGGCCAGCGGGATCACCGGGGTCGTGCTGCCGGTCGACGGGGGTCTGTCGGTCGCCTCCCCGTCGGCGTTTGCTCGCGCCGACCTGCGACGCCGTTTGGCTGGTCTGCGGCCGCCGGTCGACGAGGGGGCGGTCGATGCCGGCTCGCCGGGGCAGCTGGGGGAGGTCATCGCCGGGTGAGCGGTCCGCAGGTGGAGATCGGTGGCCGGTTCGGCCGGCTCTACCGGCTGCTCGACTGGCCGGTCCGGCTGGCCGGGTTGAACCTGCTCTGGCTGGCCGGCGTGCTTGCCGGCGGGGTGGTCGCCGGCATCGCGCCGTCGACTGTCGCGCTGTTCGCGGTGCTGCGTGACTATCTGCTCGGCCGCCCGTCGCGACCGTGGCACGACTTCTGGCGGTGCTGGCGGGCGGAGTTCGCCCGGTCCCAGGTACGGTTGGGGCTGCCGCTGTTGACCCTGTGGGTGTTCCTGTTCTACCTGCTGGCGGCTCGCGGTACACCGGTCGTCGCTGCGGTGGCCGTACTGGGCGTGGCCTATCTCGTGGTGCTGGGCTATCTGCCGGCGGTGCTCGCGCACTTCGAGTTGCCGGCCGTGGCCGCCTGGCGGGTCGCCGTGCTGGCGGCCTGGCGGGCTCCCGTCTGGACCGTCGGCCTCGCGGTGGGGGTAGTCGTGCCGGTCGCGGTGATGGTGTTCGTGGTGCCGGCGGCCATCCCGTTCTTCCTGCCCAGCGTGCCAGCGGTGGTTGTCATGCGGGTAGCGCGCGGGTCTTCGGGTCGCTGACCGGTCCGGTCCGGTGACCGGTCGGGACCGGTCACCGGCGGTCAGACCGTCGCGGACAGCGGGGTTGCGGAGGCGTGGTAGCCGAGTCCGGTGGAGATCTGGTCGGCGTGCTCGATGACCTTGAGGGCCAGTTCGTCCTGGCGGTGGGGCAGGTCCAGCGCGGACAGCGGGCCGGATACGGACAGGGCCGCCACCACCCGCCCGGAGCGGTCGCGCACCGGCGCGGCGAGGCAGGCCCGCCCGAAGGCGAGTTCCTCCAGTTCGGTGGTGTAGCCGCGGCTGCGGCCGTCGGCGAGGGCGGCGAGCAACCCGTCGAGGTCGGCGATGGTCTTCGGGGTGTACACCGGGTACCGGGCGCCGAGCAGCGACTCGATCTCGTCTGCGGTCAGGTCGGACAGCAGGGCTTTGCCCATCGCGGTGGCGTGCAGTGGGCCGCTCCGCCCGACCAGGGTGAAGGAGCGGGGAGCGAGTCGCCCCTCGAAGTTGCACAGGTAGAACAACTCGGCGCCGTGCCGTTCGGCGACGTTGGCGCCGAGGCCGAGTTCACTGGCCAGGTCCTGGGCGATCTGCCGGGACTGGCGGTGGATCGGTGACTGGTTGAGGGCGATGCCCGCCAGGCCCACCACCGTCGGGCCGATCCGGTAGAGGCCGCTGCGGGCGTCATGGGTGACGTAGCCCAGCGCCTCCAGCGTGCCGACCAGGCGCGAGACCGTCGACTGGCCCAGCCCGGTGAGCTGGACCAACTCGGAGACCCGCCGCTCGGGGTGCTCCTCGGTGAAGGCGCGTAGCAGCGACAGCGCGCGTTCGACGCTCTGTGTGCCGCCGCCGACCTCGCGAACGGTGGTGGACCGTGGCATCGTTGTCATCCTTCGAAAACGTAGGAGAGTAATCCAGATTACGGATCATACATCGAGCGTCGGCCCGGGGTCTGCGGCGCGCACGTGACGGCTGCCGCCGGTGGGGGCCGCCGGCGGCAGCCCCCACCGGTGGTTCAGCACCCGGGCGGTGCGGTCGCCGCCACGACCGGTTCGAACCGCACGGCGTCGGCCCGGTGGTGGCCGACCTGCTGTGCGGAGAGGCGTACCGCCGCGGTGGCCGGGTCGAGCTGCCAGACGCCGAGCACCCGCCACCGTCCGGCGTCCGCTGTCTGGTCGACGATCAGCTTGTCCATGCCTGCGCTGTGCGTGACCAGGTACGTGGCCGCCGTCGTTGTGGTCGAGTTGGTCGGATACCAGACGCTGACCCGGTACCGCCCGGCCGCCAGGGTCGGCCGCCAGGTCGCCTCGGCACCGGAGCCGCCGTTGGCGAAGCGCGTGGTGCTGTCGGCGTAACCCTTGAGCGTGCTCCCGGCCCAGCCGCCCTGCTCGCTGTAGCCGGCCTGGCCGTCGTCAATGATCACCTCCCGGGCCGGGTCGGGAGTCCCCACGGGCACCGCGATCCGGTCACTCGACCCGACCGCGTGCAGCGCCACCTCGTGCAGGGCGCCGGCCGCAGCGTCCGGCGGCGCCGCCACCGTGAACGTCACGCTCTGCGTGGCGCCCGGGGCGAGGTTGACGGGCACGCTCGCCGGCGTGGCAGTCCAACCCGCCGGCAGACCGAGCGCGGCGCAGCCGGTCGCGCCCACCACGGTCTGCGCGGTGAGGGTCGCGGTGACGGTGGTACTCCCGCCCGGTGCGGGCACCGGCGCCGCCGACAGCCCGCTGATCCGCGGCCGCACGGTGGCCGGGTCGACCGGCCGGAACCGGACGGCGTTGACCCGGTGGATGGCCGGGTCGTCGACGACCAGCCGGACGAACCCGTCCTGTCCCGCCGCGAAGGGGTACGTGCCGAGCACTCGCCAGGTGCGCGCGTCCTGCTGCTGGTTGACCCGTACGGTCGACTCGCCGTCGCGGTGCTTCACTAGGTAGTCGGCCTCTGTGGTGGTGGCCGCGTTGGACGGATACCAGACCGCCACCTCGTACCACCCAGCCGGTAGATTCGGTCGCCAGGTCGCCGTGGCGCCGAGCTTCCCCTCGGCGCTGTAGCGCGACTGGCTGCCGTTGAGCCCTGCCAGGGTGCTGGGCAACCACTCGCCCGTCTCGGTGTACCGCGGCCGGAAGTCGTGGATGTCGACGACGATGTCTTCGCTGGCGATCCGTACCGTCGCCGTGGTCGGCGCGGCGCCGTCCAGGGCTGCGGTGAAGCGGTACGTCTGGTCGCGCGCCGCCCCGGCCGGCGAGGTGAGGGTGAAGGTGTACGCCCGCTCGGCACGGCCGGCCACCTCGTACGGCACGCTGGACGGCGTGATCGTCCAACCAGCCGGCGGCGTCACGCTCAGCGCGCCCCGCGCGGTGGCTGGGCCGGTATTGAGCACGCTCGCGGTGACCGTGGCCGCGTCACCCGGGGCGGCGAGTTCTGCCGGCGACGCGACGAGCGCGCTCAGCTTCGTCGGTGGGCGCACGATGAGCCGCCCTGCGGAGAGCGCGGCGTCGCCGCCGCTCCAGCGCATCGTCGCGCCGAGTGGCACGGTGCCGGCGGCGTCGGCCCCGACGGTCACCTCGTACCGCCAGGTCGCGGTGCCGCCGGCCGGCACGCCCGACGGCGCCGTCCCCACCGGCCGGGCCGACCAGCCATCGGGCAGGCCCAGTACGACGGTCGGATCGGCGACGGCCGCCGAGCCGTCGTTGCGCACGGTCACGGTGAGACCCGTTGTGTCGCCGGATGTGGTGTCCGGTGAGTCGGGCGCCACCACGCCGCACACCGCCCGGTCGGCTGGGCAGCGGCCGGTGACCGTCATCGGCAGGCGCAGCGTGGCGTCGCCGGTCTGCGCGGCGTCGGTCCTGATCCGGTAGGTGAACGGCGTGTCGAGGTCCTCGACCGGGATCGTCCACTCGTTCGGGTAGATCCGGTCGGCCTGTTCGTGCCAGGTCTCGCCGCCGTCGGTCGACCAGTGCAGGGTCGCCGGCGCCTCGGTGGCCGCCTGGATGTAGGCGTCGTATCCGGTGCGGTCCGGGCGGGTGAGCAGCATGCCGCGGGCGACGCCGATCGGGCTGGCGTCGTCGAGGTGGTGGCTGTCCGGCCCGGCGTCGGCCAGCTGGCCGCCAACCTGGTGCCCGACGCCCGGTACCTGCACGTCGCGGACGACCAGCGCGGTGATTCCCTTGCCCGAGACGGTCACCGGGAGCGCTGCCCCCCGCATCGTTCTGACCTCGCGCGATCCGTTGTCCCGGATCACCTCGACCCGGTACGCCCGGTCCGGCCGCACCCCGCTGACCTGCGGGTCGAATCGCACCACGCTGTTCGACGGGCCGTCGGCCTCGCTGGTCAGGCTTACGTACAGGCTGTTGTTGCCGTGCCCGGTCACCCAGTTCAGCTGCGGGTCGGCGACCTTGACGATGCCCTTGGGTAGGTATGGCCAGACGCCGTTCTCGCCGTAGAACGCACCGGGCTGGTGCCCGTAGACGTGGTACTTGAAATAGACGTAGTTGGTCTCGAAGGCGGCCGGGAAGCTGATCCGTCCGCCGGACCGGTAGTTCTGCTCGGACAGTAGGTAGTCCATCGCCAGCCCGAGCTGGGCCGGGATGTGGTGGTAGTAGATGGAGGTCAGTCCGGCAGGGCCGGTCAGTGGGAAGTCCGGGCGCATCTGCCAGGCGGTGGACTCGCGGTAGTAGTAGCCGGGGTAGTTGGTGAACCTGCCGACCACCATGTTGTGTGCGATGTCGGCGAGCAGCTTGTCGCCGGTGTGCCCGGCCAGCCGCAGCAGGAACGGCGCCCAGATCGGGTTCATCACCAGACCGCCGCCCGTCTTCGTCCGGCCCGCCGGCACCTTGTAGGTGCTCAACTGCTCGAAGGTCATGCCGTTGGTGGAGACCATCCAGGCCGGTACCGTCTGGGCCGGTACGTCCTTGAGCGGGTAGTCGTAGGTCACCCCGCCGTTCCAGCGGTCCACCTGCGCGTCGATCCAGCCCGTGGCGTTGGCGGTGATGTCGTCGTCGGGCACGGGGCGCACCATGGTCTGGGTGACGAACCGTTTCGCCTCGGTGTAGGCGGCGTTCAGGTAGCGCGCCTCGCCGGTCTCCTCGTACAGCTCGAGCAACTCCAACCAGCCCTTGGAGTGGTTGAACTGGAATTCGTTCTCGCCGGTGTTGGTGGTGTACGGAGGGTCGATCTGGGCGGTGATGTACCGGTCCGCCTCGGCCTTCGCCTCCGCCAGGTATGCCGGGTTGCCGGTTAGCCGCCAGGCGGCCAGGGGGGTGCTGACCGGGGTGCGGTTGTCCTTGCGCGGGCGTTCCTCGATCGCCTTGAGGGCCAACTCGTGCAGGCCGGCGACCTGGCCCCGGGTCTGCTGGTAGAGCGGCACCAGGGTGGAGGCGTCACCGGACACGCTGCCGATGCGCCAGGAGTCGGTGTTGCCGTACACCGGGTTCTCCTTGATCGGGGTCCAGCCGATCCCGTTGCGCGACACCTGGTACTCCAGCAGTGGGCGGGCGCGCTTGTCATACAGGTCGCGGTTGCCGGTCAGGTAGTAGGCACCGAGCAGCACGCCGCTGGTGGCCGTCCGTACCGCCCGGTCGTTCTCGGTGTCCACGAAGCTCTTCGCGCGGTCCCACCAGCCCGACAAGGATTTCTGGTAGGTCTCGCTGTCGTCGGCCGTCGAGTCCTGCATCGTCAGGTCGACCAGGTTGTGCACCGTCTCGGTGAGCGAGGTGTCGTAGACGTTGTGCCGGTAGTCCGTGTAGTCGTACTCGTCGCGGGTGAGGGTCGTGTACGCCTCGTACATGGTGCCGGGGCGGGCGTAGACGCCGAAGGTGAACGCATGCCGCTGCCCGGCTGCAAGCGGCGACTTCCGGCCGACCTGTGGTGCGAAGACCACCGGCTGCACGTTGCCGGCCTCGTTGCGCAGGCTCATCCCGAACGGCTGGCCGTCCGGGCCGACCTCACGCTGGTGCTCGAACGGGATCACCTCGGCCGGGGCGTACACGCCGGCCGTGACCTGCCGCCCGGCGACGGTGCGTTCCAGCAGGCAGGCGGGTGTCATCAGCTCCCAGGCGCCGAGCGACTCGGCGCCGTAGACGACCCGGGCGTGCTGGCGGCTGCCGCACAGCACCTCGTCGACGTCGTCGAACGCGGTGATGTCCAGCGCCTGGTAGCCGACGACGAAGTCGTCGGCGCGGCGGGCGGTCAGCGTCCACGACGCCTCAGGGTTGTCGCCGGCGACCGACCAGCGCACGGTCAGCTCGTACCCGCCCGCCGCGGCGGTGCTCAACTCCACGGTGCGCTCGTTGACGCGGCGCAGGCCGGTGAAGCCGACCCAGCCGGGGTTCATCGAGCTGTAGTAGTCGCTCGGGGTGCCGCCGGTGCCGCTGAGCACCAGCCACTGCTCGTCGAACCGCCGCTCGTGGTCGGTGACCGGTAACCAGCCCCCGGGCGTACGGACGGCGATGTCACGCAGGTAGGTCTGGCCGCCGGTCCAGGTGGCGTGGTGGAAGGTCATCCGGTGGTGGGTGCCTTCGATGGTCGCGACCTGCTCGATCCGGAGGTCGGGCTTGTCGAGTGTGCGCAGCGGCGCGGCGAACGGGGCCTGGTCGCTCGCGACCCGGGGCGGTGCCGCCGTCGCGGGGGCAGGCAGCAGGGCGACCGCGAGGATCAAGACGAGGGTGAGTTTGAGGCGATGTTGCCACGAAGTGGTGGGCTTCACATCCATATTGCAGATAGTTAATGTGAAGCCGGACGATGTCAAGTGAATCTATGGGAGGCATACACATGTTCGTCGATTGGCCGCTCGATCGGCTGCGGACTTATCGGCCCGACCGGGATGAACCGGCCGACTTCCGTGAGTTCTGGCGCCGAACGGTCGCGGAGGCCCGGGCTCAGGCGTTCCCGGCGCGGTTCGCGCCGTACGACAGCGGATTGGTCACGGTGGACGTGTCCGACGTGACGTTCGCCGGCTTCGGGGGCCATCCGGTCCGCGGCTGGTTTCTGACTCCGCGCGGCATCGGGGACGCGCTGCCCTGCGTCGTCGAGTTCATCGGGTACGGCGGCGGCCGCAGCCTCCCGCACCACTGGCTGTCCTGGAGTGCGGCCGGCTATGCCCACCTGGTCATGGACACGCGGGGTCAGGGCAGCAACGGGTCGTTGGCGGGCGACACGCCGGATCCCGCGCCGGCCGGGGGGCCGGCCACCGCCGGGTTCTTGACCCGCGGCATCACCGACCGGGACACGTACTTCTACCGGCGCGTGTTCACCGACGCGGTTCGGGCCGTCGAGACGGTCCGCGCGCATCCCCGTGTCGACCCGGATCGGGTGGTGGTGTGCGGCGGCAGCCAGGGTGGTGGTATCGCCCTGGCGGCGGCGGGTCTGGTCGACGGGTTGGCGGCCGTCGTCGCCGACGTGCCCTTCCTTTGCCACTACCGCCGGGCCACCGAGATCACCGGCGCGGCGCCGTATGCGGAACTGACCACCTACTGCGCCACCCACCGCAGCAAGGTAGAGGACGTCTTCGCGACGCTGCGCTACTTCGACGGGGTCAACTTCGCCGCCCATGCCGCGGCGCCGGCCCTGTTCTCCGTGGGGCTCATGGACGCGACCTGCCCGCCTTCGACGGTGTTCGCGGCATACAACCACTACGCCGGGTCCAAGGACATCCGGGTATGGCCGTACAACGGGCACGAGGGCGGCGGGGACCTCCAGAAGGCCGACCAGATCCGGTTCGTGGCCAAGGCCCTGGCCGGTTGACGAGGGGGTCCGGGCCCCGCGCCGAGGCCCGTGCGGCGGGCCGCCGTGCGTACGCTACCCACATTGCGGATGGCCATTGCACAAGATGGTCGCCGGAGCTACAGTCCTCGACAACTCATTGACATTCCCGAAACCTGACCTTCTTCTTCATCGGCCGACCGGTTGCCGGCCGCAGACCGAACTAGGAGCAGAGCATGAACAACGTGGACTTGTCCCGTCGGTCGCTACTGCGATTGGTGGGTGCGGGAGCGGCGGCGACCGCGGTGGGCGGCCTGACCTCCGCCTGCAACCTCATCGGCGGCAGCGAGAAATCCAGCGGCGACAAGGCGACGATCAAGGTCGCCCTCACCCCGGACCCCTCCGGCGCCTCGCAGTTCTACCGGCAACAGTTCGACCTGTTCGAGCAGAAGAACCCGGGCATCAAGATCGAGATCATCGAAAACCCGTCCTTGCAGCAGCTCAACGCCGTCGAGCTGATGTTCCAGCAGGGCAACCCGCCGGACGTGTTCCGCGCACAGGACAACGGCTTCGACCGGATGTTCGAGCGCGGGTGGACGGCGTCGCTGGACCAGTACGTCACCGACGAGTTCACCTCCCGCTTCCCGGCCGGCTCGCTCGACCCGGCCACCTCCGGCCTGCACCGCGACGGCAAGCTCTACACCCTGCCCCTGGTGTGGGGGAAATGGTCGTCGGTCCGGATGCTGCTGGTCAACAACGCGATCCTGAAGCAGCACGGGATAGCCGCCGTGCCGAAGACGTGGGAGGAGCTGGAGCAGTCCGCCACAAAGATCACGCAGGCCGGCGGCGGCAAGGTGTTCGGGTTCGCCGCTATGTGGAACCAGGGCGACGTGATCAAGATGTTCCAGCCCACCGCTGGGGCGTGGTCGATCGCCGAGTTGGGGGTGGACCTGCGCACCGGCAAGGCGGCCGTGACCGATCCATCGCTCGGCCGGGCAGTTGAACTGCTGCGGCGGCTGCACGCGGGCAAGGTGATGATGCCCGGCTGGGAGACCTGGACGGACACCGCCCGCATCTACACGGCGTTCGCCAAGGAGCAACTCGCCATGTACCCGGCGTCTCCGTTCCAGGTCAACGAGGTCCGCAAGCTGAACGCGAAGATCGACATGTCGATCGTGCCGATCCCGGTGCCGGCCAGTGGCCGGACCGGATACTCCGGTCAGCGGAGCAACTTCAGCCCCCTGTGGTCCATGTCCGCCCAGTCGAAACACCCCGACCAGGCGTGGAAGGTGATGGACTTCCTAGCGTCGAAGGATTTCCACCTCGCCTACTACGAGAAGTTCGGCACGCTCACCGCCCTGGAGAGCGCCTGGCAGGACAAGGCCGCCGCCAACCCGGACCAGCAGGCGATCATCGACGTGGCCGCCGAGGCCCTCCGCCGCGGGCCCAACCCGATCCTGGCCAGCGCCGGCGGCAAGGAGCTGTGGAACGCCATCACCGGCAAGCAGGACCTCAAGTGGGCAGACACCGCCCAGCAATCGATCCTGCGCAACCAGCCCTTCGCCGGGCCGGCCACGCAGCTCAACGCCAAGCTCGACGCGTTCATCGACGAGCAGATCAAGGCGCTGTCCGGGAAGGGGATCACGGCCTCCCGCGTCGATCTCACCTTCCCAACCTGGAACCCACTCGAGCCGTACACCCCGGGCCAGAAGTGACCAGCACGCCTACCCTCGTCCCGGGCGGCGCGGCCGAGCCGGCCGCGCCACCCCGGCGCGTCGCGGCCGCTCGGCGGCGACGGCCGGGACGGCTGCGTCGGTACGCCTGGCACTACGTATTCCTCGCCCCGATGCTGCTGCTGTTCGTGGCGTTCACGCTGTGGCCGATGGTCGCCAGCTGGTGGTACTCGTTCTTCGACTGGGACGGCGTGGGGCCGGCGACAGATTGGGTCGGCTTCAGCAACTTCGCCGAGGTGCTGCAGAGCCGGCCGTTCTGGCACGCGTTCGGCAACTCGTTCCTGTTCTCCCTCGTCGCGATCTGCGTCGAGATGCCGCTGGCCCTGCTCGCCGCGATCCTGCTCAACAGCAGGCGGCTGCGCGGGCGCAACCTCTACCGGCTCCTGCTCTTCCTGCCCGTGGTCACCACCACCGCCGTGATCGGCATTGTCTTCGCGATCATGCTCGACCCCGCCGGCGGTTTCGTCAACGACCTGCTGACCTCCGTCGGGCTCGTCGACTCGCCGATCACCTTCCTCTCCGAGTCCTACGCCCTGCCCACGGTGATGGCCGTCGACGTGTGGAAGGGTTTCGGAATCACGCTGGTCTACTGGCTGGCCGCGCTGCAGACGGTTCCCGATGACCTGTACGAGGCGGCGAAGATCGACGGGGCGAACGGGCGGCAGACGCTGCGGCATGTCACGCTGCCGGTCATCGCCCCGATCGGCGTGGTGATTCTGCTGCTCACCTTCCAGAAGAGCATGAACCCCTTCGACCTGGTGCAAGCGATGACCGAGGGCGGACCCAACCACGCCACCGACGTGGTCGCCACCTACATCTACCGGTACGCCTTCGATCCCTACCTCAATGCGCCACGGTACGGCTTCGCCTGTGCGGCCGGGGTGGTCTTCGGGGTCATCACCCTGGTGATGACGGCGCTGCAGGGGCCGCTGCTGCGCCGGCAGTACCTGAAGGGGAGCCGCTGATGCGCCGCCTGAACCCATGGCACCTGCTGCTGGTCCCGCTCTGTCTAGTGTGGATCTACCCGTTCGTCTGGATGGTCTCCACGGCGTTCAAGTCCGAGCGGGAGGTCTTCCTCGGCGGGCTGTCCGTGCTGCCCGACGAGTGGACGTTCGACAACTTCGTCCGGGCCTGGGACACCGCCCACTTCGGAGCGTACCTGTCCAACACCGTGGTCTTCTCGGTCACCACGGTGATCATCGTCCTACTGGTCTCCGCGACGGCCGGGTACGCGCTCGGCCGGGGCAACCTGCCCGGCAAGAAGGTCATCGTCGGGCTGCTCATCACCACGATGTTCATCCCGCACGGCTACACGATCATTCCGATCTTCAAGCTGGTCGACGGCCTGGGGCTCAACACCGGTCTGCTCGGTGCGGTGCTGGCCACCGCGGGCCCGGCGCACGTCGTGCCGATCCTGCTGTTCATGGGATACTTCGCCGGCATGCCGCAGGAACTGGAGGACGCGGCCCGCATCGACGGCGCGAGCTACCCTCGCATCTTCTTCCGGATCATGCTGCCCCTGGCCAAGCCGGTCGTCGGCACCGTCGCGCTGTTCAACTTCATGGCCGCGTGGAACGCATTCTTCATCCCCCTGGTGTTCACCCTCGGCCGGCCGGAACTGCGCACGCTCGGCGTGGGCATGTACAGCTTTTTCGGCCAGGAGGCCACCGACTGGGGTGGGCTGGCGGCGGCCGCGACGATCAGCCTGCTGCCGATCATCGCCATCTTCCTGTTCCTGCAGCGCACCTTCGTCGAGGGAATCGCCGGTGCGGTCAAGTCCTGAGACGTTCGCCGCCCGACCGGTCTCCACCGGGCGCTACGAACTCGGCGAGGGGCCCCGGCTGGACCCACGTACCGGCGAACTGCTGTGGGTGGACATCCGAGCCGGCCAGCTGCTGCGCGGGCGGCTCGCCGGCCACCGGATCGAGGTGTTGGCCGCGTACAGCATCGGGGCGGCAGCCGGGTCTGCGGCACCGGTCGCGGCGTCCGGCGGCGGCTGGGTGGTGGCAGCCGGGCGGGGCTTCCGGCACGTCTCGGCCGCCGGCGCGGTGCGGACCCTGGCCGACGGGGTCGCGGCGCCCGGCACGGTGATGAACGACGGCATCGCCGACCCGTACGGCAGGTTCCTGGCCGGCAGCCAGGTCACGGGCGACGCCCCGCCGTGGACCGGGGGACTCTACCGGCTGGAGCCGGACGGCTCGGTGGCGACCGTGCTCACCGGCGTTGGCTGCGCCAACGGGCTCGGGTTCGACCCGACGGGCGAGACCATGTACCACGTAGACAGCCGTCGCCAGCGGCTTACCGCCTACCGGTACGACCCCGCAGCCGGTACGGCCACCGAGGAACGTGTCCTCGCCGAGTTCACCGACGCCACGCCCGACGGGTTGTGCGTCGACGCCGAGGGCTGCCTGTGGATCGCAATGTGGGACGGCTGGAGCGTGCACCGCTTCGCCCCGGACGGCACGCCGCTCGCGCGGGTGGACCTGCCGGTGCCGCGACCCACCGCCACCTGCCTGATCGAGGGCGTTCTCGTCATCACCTCGGCCTGGATCGGGCTGGACGATGCGGCCCGGCGGGCGGCGCCGGACAGCGGCCGGATCTTCGCCGCCGAGGTCGGCGTCAGCGCGGCCCCGGCACACACCTGGGACGGAGACCATGAAGATCACTAACGTGGAACCGCTGTTCGTGCCCGACGGCGCCAACGTCATGCTCCTCGTGCTGGTCAGCACCGACTCCGGCGAGTACGGCGTCGGCGAGGTCGGCATGCGGGCTCGCTGGCGCACCGTGCGCGGCGCGGTCGACGACCTCGCCGAACTGCTCGTCGGCGCGGACCCGAGCCGGATCGAGCACCTGTGGCAGGTGCTGTTCCGCTCAGGATTCTTCCCCACGACCGGCGTCCTGTGTTCCGTGCTGGCCGCCATCGACGTGGCGCTCTGGGACCTCCGCGGCAAGACCCTCGGCGTCCCGCTGTACCAGCTGCTCGGTGGCGCCTCCCGCGACCACGTCGAGTGCTACGTGCACGTGACGAGCCGCGATCCCGAGGCGATGGTGGCGGAGTGCGAGCGGCACGTCGAGGCCGGGTGGCGGTACCTGCGCGTCCCGGCGAACAGCCCGGGAGCCGACGGCGATTACGACCAGCGAGCCGCGCTGCGCCACACCGTCGCGGTAATGCAGCGGCTGCGGTCCGCGCTCGGTCACGACGTGGAGTTGCTGCTCGACGTGCACACCCGCTTCAACCCCGCCGAGGCAGTCACCCTGTGCCGGGAGCTGGAGCCGCTGCGCCCGTACTTCGTCGAGGACCCGCTGCGCAGCGAGCACCTCGACGGCTACCGGATGCTGCGCCAGCGGACGACGGTCCCGCTGGCGGCAGGGGAGCAACTGGGCACGAAGTGGGAGTTCCGGCCGCTGATCGAGGGCGAACTCATCGACCACGCCCGGGTGGACGTGGCCAACACCGGCTTGACCGAGGCCCGCAAGATCGCGGCCATGGCCGAGGTCCACCACATCAACCTGGCCACCCACAGCCCGCTCGGCCCGGTCACCGCCGCGGCATCGGCGCACCTGAACCTCGCCCTGCCCAACGTCTCCGTACAGGAGCAGCCCCGGCCGGCGTTCCCACCGTCGGAGGTGTTCACCGCCCTACCTCGGCTGGCGGCCGGGCGGATCACCCCGGCCGAGCGACCCGGACTCGGCGTCGAGCTCGACCTCGCCGCCGCACGGCGGGCGCTGCCACGCGGCCCGGCGCCGTTGCCGCAACTGCAGCGGCCCGACGGCTCCTTCACGAATTGGTGACCCGGATGCGCGTCCTGATCACCGGGGCAGCCGGCGGGGTCAGCCGGCTGCTGGTGCCACAACTCGCCGAGCACCACCGGCTCCGACTGACCGATGTCCGTCCGCCCCCTTATCCCATCGATGGGACCGAGACCGCGGAGGCGGAGGTGCTGCTCGGTGACCTCGCCGATCCCGCAGTGGCGGCGCGGCTGTGCGACGACGTCGACGCGATCGTGCACCTGGCCGGCAACCCCCGACCAGGCGACGGCTGGGATCTGCTGCGCGGACCCAACGTCGATGCCGTGACGACGATTTTCGATGGCGCCAGCCAGGCCGGTGTAGCCCGGATCGTCCTCGCCAGCTCCGTACACGCGATGGGCGGCCACTACTGGCGCGCCGACGAACCTGGTGGCCCTCCGGTACAAGACGACCAGGCGCCGCACCCGTGCTGCCGCTACGGCGCGACGAAGGTGTTCGCCGAGGCCGCCGCACGGGTCTACGCCGACGCGTACCCGCTGTCCGTGGTCTGCCTGCGGCTGGGGGGCTGCCTGCCGGCACCCCCGCACCGCGGCTGGCTGGACACCTGGCTCGGCGTGACCGACCTCGGCCAGGCGGTGCGACGCGCGCTACAGGCCGACATCCGTTTCGGGACGTACACCATCACGTCGGCGAACCCGCGCCAGGTGTTCGACCTCAGCGCGGCTCGGAACGACCTGGGCTATGCGCCCACGGAGACTTCGGTCGCCTGCGCCGACGGCTTGCCGGACGGCCCGTCGACGATGTGTCGGCCCCAGATGCGAGATCGCCGATGACGGGCACAGCCGGCGCGGTGCGACCGGTGGGGTACGACGTGGTCTGTGTCGGCGAGTCGATGGCCCTGCTGACCCCCGATCTACCCCGCCCACTGCGCGCGGGCGGCGCCATGCGGCTGGACGTGGCCGGAGCGGAGTCGAACGTCGCGATGAATCTGGCCGGATTGGGACTGCGGCTGGCCTGGTGCAGCCGGGTCGGCGCGGATCCGCTGGGAGAACTGGTCACCACACGGATCGGTGCCGCCGGAGTGGACGTGAGTCTGGTCGAGGTGGACCCGACGGCCTCGACTGGTGTCTTCTTCAAGGACCCCGGCCCGCACGGCACGAACGTGCACTACTACCGACGCGGCTCGGCTGCCGCGGCGATGGACCGTATGCCGCTCAGCGGGCCCTCTTCGTCGCCCGCTTGCGGGGTGGCGTCAACAAGTCGGCGATCGTTGTGATCGCGGACGGCACGAGGCGGTAGTATGCCCAGACGCCGCGCTTCTCGCGCTTGAGCAGGCCGGCCTCGGTGAGGGTCCGAAGGTGATGACTCACGGTCGGCTGGGAGAGCTTCAGCGGCGCCGTGAGGTCACTCACGGACGCCTCGCCCTCCGGAGCGGACTGGATCAGACTGAGCAGCCGCAGTCGGGCAGGATCGGCGACTGCCTTCAGCACTCCCGCGAGGCGCTCCGCATCGGCGCGCTTAATCGGCTCGCCAGCAAGTGGCGAGATAGCAGGCATAGCAGTTTTTGTGGTTCCCACGCCTTCCATTGTTCCAGCAACGCCATCGATAAACCGGTCGAACGGGACCAGTACTCCGATGGCGGTCGCGAGGCCGGCTGCGAGGGAAGCAGGGGCTGGGTCGGTTCACGCCGCCATGCTGGCCTGCGGTACCGATAGCCCGTCGCCGTCCAGCACTGGCTCGTTGCGGGGATGTGACTGGCGCGATCATGAACCGTACAGGCGACGGCCCACCAAGGCGACGGCGCGGCGGCACCGGTTTCGCAAGGGTCACATCGAGCCGCGACCACGGGGCTGCACCTGCCGGTGGGCGATCTGCTCTCGGCCCTGCTGACCGAGGCGATCGGCGCCGGACACGGGCAGCGGGACTGGGCCTCGCCCGCCGAGCGCATCCTCCGAGAGGCGATTGTGCAGGGGAGCCGGTTGGCGTCAGGCGGGCCATGCCGGTGCCTCGTGTCCACGGTGGTTCGGCCCCGTCCGTCGTCCGTGTGGTCCAGGTCGATCTTCCCTCGCGCGAGTGATCCGGTCCCCTCCCGAGGGGATGCGTGGGGCTCGGCATGGCTGCGATCTTGAAACAGCAACGCTCGGCATCGCCCGCTGGCACACGGGGGTGCGCATGGCCATCCGCAACGATCAGCGTTTGGACAAGGAGATTTCCCTATGACCGCTCGCACCGTCCTGAGGAAGCTGCATGGCCGGACGGCGGTGGGCGTGCTCCGCTGGGCCATGCTGGCCGCATACGCCGCCGCCCTGACCACGCTGCCGTCCACCATCTGGCGGATCACGGCCTTCGTCTTCGAGGCTCCGCTCGTGAAGCGCATGGACGCCCCGCCGCTCGGCCATGGTTCGGTCCTGTTCGAAGGGGTCTGGTACATCATCACGCTCAGCCTGGTCAGCGAGGTGCTGGCATTCCTCGCCCTCGGGTTGGTGTGTGAGTGGGGCGAGGTGTGGCCGAGGTGGATCCCGGGCCTGCGCGGTCGCCGGGTACCGACCCTTGCCGCCGTCATCCCCGCCAGCCTCGGTGCGATCGCCCTGCTGATCTTCCCGTACGCGCTGGCCATGATGGCCTCTGGCCGGATGGTCAACGGCAGCCCGGACACGCCGATCACCGAGGGCTGGCAGAGCGTCGCGTTCTGGATCGCCTACCTGCCGCTGGCCGCCTGGGGACCGCTGCTCGGCATCTTGACCGTTCACTACCGCCAGCGCCGCCGAGCTGCCCAGTCCGCCGCCGCTGGGTCTCGAGGGGCCGAGGTCGCCCTGGCCGGATGACATGCCCATCCGAAGAAGGCTCACAGCTTGCTCGGTCATCTATCCGAATCACAATGCCCATGATTCGTGGCAGCGGGCTGACGTCGTCCGTACATCGGCGGGTGCTGCTGGCCGCCTGGGCCTGGTGATCGGGCCTGGACGGCGTGTCCGGGCCCGATCCACCAGGCCATCAAGCCTTAACTCATCCTCCTCCGACCGTGACTGTCGCGATCATGCCGAACCACTGCCCGCTGCTGTAGCCGGCGTGGAGCCTGCAGATGACCGTCCAGGTCCCTTCCCGATCGAAGGTGTACGAGACCGGCGGACCTCCCGGCGGTACGGGCCCGTTGGTGACCTGGAAGATGTCGCCGCCGTTCGGGTCCGGATTGCCGCCGGGCGGCACGAGCCAGACGTCGTGCGGGAACCGCGCATCCGCCTCGTTGAAGTGCCAGGTGATGGTGCCGCCGCGGGCAATCTTGCAGTTGTCGGGACTCCACTGCGTGCCCGTGGCGTTGATGTCGCACGTCGTGGGGAGCGTCCCGCCGCTGTCACGCACCGTGAAGGTGGTGCTCTGCGGGTTGGAGGCGTTCCCGAGGCGATCGGTGGCTCGATAGTCGACTGTGTACTTCCCCGCGTCCTTGAACGGTACCGGCGCGTTGTAGGCGGTCCACGCGCCGCCGTTGACGCGGTACTCGACCTTGTCCACGCCGGCACAGCCGACATCGTTGGCGGTGAGGCTCAGCGTGGCCGAGTCGATATAGGTGTTCTGCTGGTCGGGATCGGCCTGGCCCTGAATCTGGTGCGAGACCGTCGGTGCATCGGTTTCCTTGCACTGGTCGGCCTCGGGCGTGAACTCGATCTTGATCAGCTGCATCTTCATTTCGGGGTTGATCTGGTTGCGGCAACAGCCGAAGGTCCAGCGCCCCATGTAGAGTGCGCCGTCGGGCCCGAACCTGGTCGGGATCACGAAGCTGTTGTTCGGCGTGCCGAAGTGGTTGACCGGCAGCCAGTCGTTGACCCGGAGCATCTGGTTGTTGTCCTGCCGCAGGCGGACCTCCTTCCAGAACCCGTTGTCGGTGCCACGGTTAGTGATCAGCCAGGAGCCGTCGTAGTAGGCCGGGAAGGCGCCGGGACCGCGGGTGTCCTTGTATCGGTAGACCGGGCCGGTGACCGGCTGCATCCCCCCTGCGCCCAGGTCGCCGAAGTCCTTCGGATCCTGGCTTCCCGGGTTGCCGGGGTACTTGCGCCAGACCGTCGCTGGTTTCGCGGGACCTGGGATCGCATCGAGGCCTTGGAATGTGGGTTGCGAATTAGTACCGCCCGGCGGCGCCCAGTTCAGGTCGGACGGAAGCTTGTCGAGCGAGCAGTCGTACTGCTGACCGGTCGAGGAGTTGGCCTCGTAGTTCCAGCGCCAGGTGGTGTTGATCTTCGAGTTGTCGCCGACGCAGAACGGCCAGCCGTAGAAACCGGGCCCGTCGACCTTGTTCCACTCGCAGACGCCGGCCGGGGCGCGGTCGGGCTGGTCCACCGAGTTGTCGTGGCAGAACTCGCCGACGACGACCGAACCCGGGTTGGCGGGGTCGGTGTGCACCGTGAACGGCTGCCGGAAGCCCATGCCGTAGATCTCCGGTCGGGTGTTCGGGGTTCCCGGCGCGAACATGTTGCCCTTCGGGACCGTATAGGTCTTGCCCAGGCCGGGATCGGGTGCGCGCCCTGGGGTCTGCGGCGGGCCCTCGCGCGGTTTGATGCGCAGGATCTTGCCGCGCAGGTCGGCGGTGTTGGCCGCCGTCTTGCGCGCGTCCCAGCGCTCCGAGGCGCGATGGTCCATCGGCGTGTAGCGGTTGTGGCCGGGCGCGTTCGGGGAAACGTCGTCGCCGACGCCGACGTAGAGGTTGCCTTCGGAATCGAACACCAGGCTCGCGCCGCCGACATGGCCGGGGCCGTTGTCGGTGGGGCCACCCGGGAAGCCCGAGGGTTTGCCGGAGATCTTCGCCTTGGGCACGCGCAAGATCTGCCGCTCCATGTATGGATGTGCCGGGTCCAGGTGCTTCGGCCCGCCTGGTGCCGGCTCGAAGGCGGTGCCGGTCTTGTTCAGCGTGAAGCGGCTGACCAGGTTGTAGCCGACCGTCTGCTGGTTGCCCGTGGTCGGCCAGTCGCCGGGGTTGCGCGGGGAATAGTAGACGTAGATGTTGTTCTTGTCCGGCTTCGACAGGTCGAAGCCGGGCTGCAGGCTCATTCCCAGCACGCCGTCCTCGGAGTTGCCGTGGTCGGCGCGGGTCGGGATCGTCGCGACCGTGGTCGAGTTGTTCGGTGGGCCCTTCGGGTCGTGCATCTTCACGTAGCCCTCGGACTCGTACCCCTGCTTGGGGCCGATCTCGGTCCAGTAGACCTTGCCGTCCGGCGCCACGTCGAGAGCCATCGGGCCGTTCACATTGTCGACCAGGGTCGTGCGGGTGAAGTTCGACCACACGGTGCCGGAGCAGTCGGTCTTCTTCCCCTCGCCGGCGACCCAGCGCACCCCTCCGACGATCTGCTTGATCAGCGGGTTGTCGCCGCCGTTCTCGGTGTAACGCACGCCGAAGTGGCCCTGCGAGGTCAGCCAGGTCCGCCCATCGTTGTAGGGCCGCGGGGTGCCGGTGCCGTCCTTGACGCTGCCGCCGTCGTAGAGCTTGCACCACGTCGTGGGGTGGTCCTGGCCCATTGAGTAGGTGCCGGTGTTGTAGGTGCGCTCGTCGAAGGTCGCGAGCACGTGGTGGTCGCCCCGGACGTTGCGAGCGAAGTTGTAATGCTCGTCGGCGATCTTGTAGGTGTCGGGTAGGTCTTTGGTGGAGAGGTGGTTGTGGTCGGCAACCTGGACGGTTGCGGCGTTGCCGGTCGCCGACCCGCTCGAGTGGCCGCGCATCGTCGTGCCGACGACGCTGTCCGGCCCGCCGTCCCACCAGTCCCACGCGGACACGCCGGCGCCGGCGTCAGTCATGTTGTGCACGGCCGCGATCCCGCCGCTGCGCTGGGTGAAGCGGATCAACGCGTCGCGCTGGGCATGGTCGAGGAGCGGTCCGGGCCGCCCGCCGCCGGCCCACGACCACGACGCGTTCAGGAACAGGATCGCGTCGTATCGGGCCAGGTTCCCGTCCGTGAAGATCCGGGGGTTCTTGTCCGGGTTGTCGCAGTTGTTCGGGCCGCCACCGTTGTTGTCGCAGTTCTCCCAGTCGACGTCGTAGCCTGCGGCCGTGAGAGCAGCCTGCACCACTGGGCGCCCGTTGTTGATTCCATCGGTGTGCCGGTACCCGGTCGTGCCGGTGTAGATGAGGATCCTCTTGCCCTCCTCCTGGGCAGGAGCCGCAGGGAGGGCGCTGCTAGCTTGCCTGGTGCTTGTCGATGGGCCAGCAGCCGTCGGGTGGGTGCTACTCGGAGCCTGTCGGGTGCTCTTCGCTTGGACAGCGGTCGCCGGGGCGAGCATCTGAGCCCCAAGGGCGACCGCGATCAGGGCGATTCCAGGACGCTTCAGACTCCGCGCAGACGGCGCGGCGTTCCACATGCCACTCACTTCCTCTCCCAATGCGGCGGCTACCAGCCCCGCGGTCGGAGCGACGTGGTGCGACCGCCTGAAGGTTAAGACGTAGCATGTTCCCCTTTTGGCGGATCGTCAAGAACTTCCGGTTGTGAGCGGCAAAAGCTTGCTCGCTAAGAACATTGCTTTTGTTGATCGGAGGCCTTAGTTGTCTTGAACGAGACGGTTCGCTCCGCTAGCGTCCCTGCTATGGGTGGGCAGAGGGTTAACAGGCGGCTTCTCAGCGTCGCTGCGGCCACCGTTGCGATCGCCGTCGGAGCACTGTCTCTAGCGGGATGTAGCGACGATTCCGAGGGGGCGACGGGGCCGGAGCGCGACCTGACAGCGCTTCAATGCCCGATGGTGGAGACGGGACAGAACAGCGGCGTCAGCCAGTACCGGCCCGCGAAGAATGCCTTCGACACGGCAGCGCTGCTCGGGATGCAGCTCGCTGAGGCCCGCGAGAAGGCGGCCCGCCACGACTGCGAGATCGTCGTTGCGCGCGAGGACGACAAGAGCCAGCCCGTGCCGATAGAGGTCGACCCGACGAGGATCTATGTCTACATCGCGCAAGGCGCCGTCAGCCACATAGAGGGGGTCGGTGGCGGACTCTAGGGCAGCGACCCGATGCGCACTCTCACCAGGGCTTCCGCAGTCGCCACCGGTCGGCGGTCACGGTGGGTCGTAATCGCGGTGTGGCTTGCGCTCGCGATGCTCGCGGTGCCGCTACACGCCAAGCTCAGCGAACGGGCCGCCGACGAGAGCCAGACATTCCTCGTCCGAGGGTCCGAGTCGGCGGAGGCCAAGCGGATCATCAACGAGCAGTTCCGGCGCGGCAGCGAGACAGCGGCGGTAATCGCCTACTTCCGCGAGGGTGGGATCACAGCGGACGACGGGCAGCGCGCCGACGCCGACGCCCGCGCGCTGTGCCGGTCCGGCGCGATCCCGAAGTTGACGATGGTCGCCACCCCGTACCAGCGCGCATGCGGCAAGACCGATCCGCTCGACATGAGCCCGAGCGGCTCGCTACTCACCTCACCCGACAACAGCGTCATCTTGAGCACAGTCCTGATGACCGACGGCTCGACGCCCGCCAGCGAGCAGGCCGTCGCGGCAATCCGCGAGGTCGTCCCGCCGGCCACCGGCGACGAGAGCGGATTGCGGGCCTTCGTCACCGGCCGAGCCGGCTTTGAGGCCGACCGAAGTGCTGCACTCAAAGGAATCAACGGGACCCTCTTGGCGGTCACCGTCGTCATACTGCTGCTCCTGCTACTCGCGACCTACCGCTCCCCGCTGATTGCTCTGGTACCGCTGGCCGTCGTCGCCGTCGCCTATCTCGTCGCCGCCGGCCTTGCCTACGCTCTCGTCGCCGCCGGCCTCACCGAGGTCAGCGGCCAGACGACCGCGATCCTGATCGTGCTGATGTTCGGTGCCGGCACCGACTACTGTCTGCTGATCGTGGCGCGGTTTCGCGACGAACTGCGACGGGCGCGGGACGTTGAGGAGGCGATGGTCGCCGCCGCCCAGCGCACCGGCCCGGCGATTCTCTCCGCCGGAGCGATCGTCGTCGGCGCGATGCTGGTCCTCGCCCTTGCCGACTTCAACGCCACGCGCGAGATGGGCCCGATCCTCGCCCTCGGCGTCGCGATCATGGTCGGTGCCGGTCTGACGCTCCTGCCCGCGATGCTCACCGCCCTCGGACGACGGGCATTCTGGCCCGCGATTCCCCGCCGCGAGCCCGAGGCCGCACCCGCAGTCACGTTATGGGGGCGCGTCGCGAGCCTTGTTCACGCACGCCCCGCAGTGATCGCCGCGGCGGTCACCGCTCTCCTCGCCGCGGGCGCCCTGGCCACCATCGGCGGGCGTCCGGCGCTCGACTTCGCCGCGTCCTTCCGCGAGGCGCCGGACTCGGTCCGCGGTCAACAGGTGATCCGCAACCACTTCACACCCGGCCGGGCGGCGCCGCTTCGCATCGTCGTAGCCGACGAGGCAAGCGGGAAGGTCCAGAGCGCTCTCACCGAAGGCACACACTCACCCATCGCCGACATGCACGCGGTGGCCAGGTCGGTCGAGGCGGACAGCGGCCTCCTCGATGCGGCGGCGCAAGGCCAGCGAAGGCCCGCGACAAACTTGGTCATCTTCGACGCAGACCTGCGGATGGATCCGTTCTCAGAGCGGGCCACCGACGCCGTCCCAGTGCTGCGCGAGATCGCTGACCGCGCGGCCGACGGCCGGACCGTCCTGATCGGCGGGACCGTGGCCGAGAACTACGATGCCCGCCAGGCACTCAGGCGTGACACCAGGCTGATCGTCCCGGTCGGCCTTGCCCTGATCCTCCTCGTCCTCACTCTGCTCCTGCGCGCGGTGGTGATGCCGCTCTACGTGATCGCGACCGTGATCCTCTCCTTCGGCTTCGCCCTCGGCGTCAGTTCCCTTATCTTCACCCACATCCTCGGCCAGCCGGCCTCAGACCCAAACCTGCCGTTGTACACGTTCATCTTCATCGTCGCCCTGGGCGTCGACTACAACGTGTTTCTCCTCAGCCGGATCAGCGAACAGCGTCGGCAGCACGAAACCCGCCGCGCAGTGAGGGAGGCCCTTGAGCGAACCGGCGGCGTGATCACCTCCGCTGGCCTCGTGCTGGCCGCCACCTTCGCGACCTTGATGGCGGTTCCGATGGAGGCGCTGTTTCAGATCGGCTTCGTGATCACCCTGGGCCTGCTCGCCGACACGTTCCTCGTCCGGGCCCTGCTCGTCCCCGCTCTCGCGGTGCTGCTCGGCGAGCGAAACTGGTGGCCATCCAGGCAGACCGCTACCCCGGGCTGACGTCGCCGGCCGCTGCTTCCCGGTCTTCATCTCGCTCCACGGCGTTCCCCAATGCGGTCATGGCGCACACACCCGTGCACGTCGACCCGCAAGCCAAGCTGGCCAAGGAGTTGACCGCTCGAGCACGAACGCGGCCCGGATCGCGGGCGCGAAGCTCCAGGGTTTGAACACGTCGCCGACTGACGGCTTCGTCGACCTTGTCACGATCACCGACACCTTCGAGGTTCTGTTCAATCATCCACACAGGACCGAGCGCCTCGGCTACGGCTTACCTTTAGTTGGTGAACTGGCGGCCCGCCGGGGGCGACGTTGTGGCCCGTGTGCCTTATGCCTGGATGGTCGGCTTCCCCTCCTCGTTGCCGGGCCCGCGGCGGCCGCTTGGCGGTCGCCGCGGGCGACATCTTTCCTGTGGTGTCAGGCGATTTTGCGGTGGTAGGCCCGCATGGCGAAGGCGTAGGCGACGATGAGGATGCCGGCGCACCAGCCGAGGGCGATCCAGATGTCGTTGCCGACCGGCTGCTGCTCGAACATCGCCCTGATGGTGTTGACGATGGAGGTGACCGGTTGGTGTTCGGCGAAGGCCTTCACCGGCCCGGGCATGGTGTCGGTGGGGACGAACGCCGAGCTGATGAACGGTAGGAAGACAAGAGGGTAGGAGAAGGCGGACGCTCCGTCTGGCGAGGACGCCGCCAGGCCGGCGATCATCGCGACCCACGTTAGCGCGAGGGTGAACAGCGCTAGGATTCCGACGACGGCGAGCCAGGCCAGCACACCGGCCGAGGTGCGAAAGCCCATGATGAGCCCGACCCCGATGATGACCACGACGGAGATGGCGTTGGACACCATCGAGGTCAGCACGTGTCCCCAAAGGACGGACGACCGTGCGATCGGCATCGAGTGGAACCGTTCGAATATGCCGCTCTGCATGTCGTTGAACAGCCGGAAGCCGGTGTAGGAGATGCCGCTGGCGATGGCGATGAGCAGGATGCCGGGCATCAGGTAGTTGGTGTAGTTGTCGGTGCCGGCCTGGATGGCGCCGCCGAATACGTAGCGGAACAGCAGCATGAACGCGATCGGCATGATCGTGACGGTGATGATGGTGTCCATGCTGCGGGTGACGTGGCGGATGGACCGTCCGAGCATGACGTTGGTGTTGCTGACGACATGTGAGCTCATCGCTGTATCTCCTTGGTGCCGACGATCGACAGGAAGATCTCCTCCAGGGTGGGCTGGCGTTCCACGAGTTCCGCTTTCGCGGGCGGCAGCAGCTGGCGTAGGTCCGCCAGGGTGCCCGACACGATGATCGTGCCTTGGTGCAGGATCGCGATCCGGTCGGCCAGCTTCTCCGCTTCTTCCAGGTACTGGGTGGTCAGAAGGACCGTCGTGCCCTTGCCGGCAAGGCTCTTGATCTCCTTCCATACTTCGATGCGGGCTTCCGGGTCGAGGCCGGTGGTCGGCTCGTCGAGGAAGATGACTGGCGGGTCGCCGATGAGGCTCATGGCGATGTCCAGGCGCCGGCGCATGCCGCCGGAGTAGGTCGCCACCCGGCGCCCGCCCGCGTCGGTGAGGCCGAATCGTTCGAGCAGGCCGTCGGCGACCTGGCCGGGGTTCTTCACCTGTCGCAACTTGGCGACCATGATCAGGTTTTCGCGGCCGGTGAGGATCTGGTCGACTGCGGCGAACTGCCCGGTCAGGCTGATCGATTCCCGGATCTTTTCGGGCTGGGAAACGGCGTCGAATCCGTTGACGCTTGCGCTGCCGCCGTCGGGTTTGAGTAGCGTGGACAGGATGCGCACGACGGTGGTCTTGCCGGCGCCGTTGGAGCCGAGCAGTGCGAAGATGCTGCCGCTGGCCACGGCGAAGTCCACGCCCTTGAGGACCTCGAGCTTGCCGTAGGACTTGTGCAATCCCATAACCTGGATCGCGAGGGGTGGGGTTTGCATATGGTGAAGTCTCCTTATTCGACGGTCACGTTGGCCGGTTCGACGCCGAAGCCCTTGAGCGCGGCGAAGGTGAGCTTGTCCATGCGCGCCCCGTCGAAGTTCACGGTGCGTAGGGCCTTGTAGTACCTCTTGCTCCAGCCGCCGCGGAAGGAGCAGTCGCGCAGGATCGCCCCGCGCATCGACAGGCCCTCAAGCCCTGCCCGGTCGAACTTCACACCGGTGAAGGCCGCCCCGTCGAAGTTGAGGCCGCGCAGATCGGACGCGGAGAAGTCCACGCCGGTGAACGTGCAGCGTTCGAAGACGGTCTTCCGCAGGTCGGTCTTGCGGAACGCGACGTCGGTGAGCGCGGCGTCGGCGAACCGGACGCCGTTGAGCCCGGACATGCTGAAGTCGGTACGGACCAGCATTGCGCGGCGAAAGCTGGCGTTCGACAGGTCGGACGTCGTGAAGTTCGCGTCGGTCAGGTTGGCACCGTCGAAGTTGACGTCTCTCATGTCGCTGCTCTTGAACTTGCTGCCGGTGAGGTCGGCGTTGGAGAAGTCGGAGCCGCGCAGCGCGCTCGCTCCGAACCTTCCCTGTCGCGCCGCGACGCCGGCGAAGTCGCTGCCCTCCAGGGCGCTCGCGTCGAATCGCGTGACCACCTGCCGCTCGAGAACCCGCGAGAGATTCGACACCTCCCGCACCGTCTCCTCGATGTCGCCGATGCTGTCGACGGTCAGCTCGAACGCCGCCGCCTCGTCTTTGCCCTCGGCGAGCAGCTCGCGATATCGCTCCTGCAGATCGGCGAGCAGGTCCGTCTTCAGCTCGCCGACGCTTTTGGTGCCCTCGTAAGGGGCGAAGACGCCGTCCACGTACTCGTTGAGTCTGTCGTTCATTGGTGTTCGTCCCCTTTACAGCAGCGTGTCCAGTACGCGCTTGGCGTAGTCCCAGGTGGTCTTGTTGTGCGCGTAGGTCGCGCGGCCCTTGTCGGTGATCCGGAAGTATTTGCGCCGTCCGCCCTGAGACTCGTCGCCCCAGTACCAGGTGATGTCGCCCTCGGCCTCCAAGCGCCGGACGCTGGAGTACATAGTGGCTTCCTTGAGTTCGTATTCGCCCTGCGAGCGTTCGGCGATCAGCTTGACGATCTCGTAGCCGTAGCGGTCGGACTCCATCAGCAGCCGCAAGATCATCGTGTCGGTGTTCCCGCGTAGCAGATCGGATGTGATCTTGTTGGTGCTCATACCTCACCTCCCGGGTTACACCGTAGGTCGGGGTACTGTGACTGTCAAGGTAGTTGGTGGATCGCGGTATGTCGGCGACCGAGGCACTGCCTCGACGCCAGCTCCGCCGCAACCGCCGCGGAAGAGGACACCGAAATGAACCAGCCGCTTGGCCATGACGACTGTCAAGCCCCGGGTTTGATGGAGAGTTGGTTAGCTGGTTTTCAGGGGTGCGGTGACCGGGTGGGTCATCGCGTGTAGTGCCTCGTGTTCGGCGGGTGGGACGTGGCCGAGTTCGCCGTGTAGGTGAGGTCGGCTCGGGGCGCCCTGCCTACGTTTCCGTTGGTGGGTTTCCCCGAGCCGCCTCCCGAACCCGGCGTGCCCCTTGCAGGGCACCGGG
>NZ_JBIAHQ010000021.1:0-125756 GCF_042870725.1 Micromonospora sp. NPDC006431 | reverse complement strand
AGATCAAACGCTGCCTCAAGCGCTACATCGCCCGAGAGCTCTACCGACGCCTCGAAAACCCACCCCAGCCACTTGACGCGGCATAGGAGCGTCCGCCCGCCGACATCCGGCAGTGCTGCCAGGAGACGCACGGAACGAGTGGTTGTCCGCGGCGAAACAACCACACGTTCCGGGAAAGCGGGGCCGCCGGTGGCGGATGGTCTTGCCACGCGGATGCGAAGGCCTAGGGCCGGCTCTTCGCCTTTTGTCGGGCGTAGTAGGCGCGGGCGCGGTTGCGGTCGCCACAGTCCTTCGTGTTGCACCAGCGGCGGTTCCGCCGCGGTGATGTGTCGAGATAAACCCAGCCGCACTTGGCGTCTTCGCACTGGTGAAGGCGGTCGAGGTCGTTGCGCTGGGTGAGAGCCACGAGCCCGCGGACGATGCGATTGCGGGGCAGGCGGAGGTCGGTTTCCCGGTCTCGCCATTGCCAGCGGTCGCCCGTGCGAACCAAGTCGGCTGCGGCGATCGCCGCCCGGTACATGCCCGCGAGGTCTGCGGCGGCGGCGTCGTCATCCTCGAAGAGAGCTGCGTAGGCCCTCTCGCGCGCTTCGATGACCTGTTGCCGTTCCCGCTCGGCCCAGGCGTCGTCCCGGCCGGCGAGGTCGCGCAGGGCCACGGCCTCGTCTGCACTGATCAGGTCGGACTCGACGCACCAGTCGACGACGTCGGAGAAGGTCTTCAGGTTCTCGGTGCGGTCGCGCCCGCCAAGGCGCCAGTCAACGGTGTTCACCAGGTCGAGCATGCGGTCGCCCGCGATGTGGCCGAACCTCACCATCAGCTCCTCTCATGGCCAAAAGCATTGTTGCATGTGAGACCGCCCCCTGGCATGCTCATCCCCAATCGGCCAATCACCCATGAGAACACCACCAGGAGACTGATCGTGCCTGCCGCCGCCCCACGCAGATCGTTCACTGCACTGTGGGCGTCCCAAGCGTCCTCAAACCTCGCCGACGGGCTGCTGCAGGCCGCGGCACCGCTGCTCGTCGCCACGCTGACCCGTGACCCGCTCGCGGTGGCAGGCATGACGGTGGTGCAGTTCCTGCCCTGGCTGATCGCGACCCTGCCCGCCGGCGCGATGGCCGACCGGGTGGACAGACGTCGGATCCTCACCGCTGGCAACTGGCTGCGCGCGGCCGGGTTCGCGCTGCTCGCCGTGGCCTTGGCGAACGGATGGCACCACGTCACACTGCTCTACGCCGCAGTGTTCCTAGCCGGTTGCGCCGAGACGATGGTCGACAACGCCGCCCTGGCCATCCCGCCCCGTCTCCTGCCACGCGAGCAGCTCGAGCGCGCCAACGGCCGATTGTTCGCGACCCAGTCCGTCATCAACACCTTCATCGGTCCGCCGGCCGGGGCGGCGTTGTTCGCGCTGGCAGCATCAGCGGCCTTCTACACCGGCGCGGCCGCGTTCGCCCTCGCCGGCCTGGCAGCTCTGCTGCTGCCCGCGCTGCGCCCCACCAGCGAGGAACAGAAGGGCCGCCGCTCGACCCCGACCACGATCACCCAGGACATCCGCTCCGGATGGGCCCACTTCTGGCGCCACGACCTGCTGCGCCGAGTCGCGTTCATCTCGGCGGCAATCAACTTCTTCGGCGCGGCCACCGGCGGCGTGCTCGTTCTGCTGATCACCGGCCCGTACCAAATGCCCATGTCGCGCTACGGCCTGTTCGTCGCCGTTCCCGCCGCCGGTGCGATCGTCGGCTCACTGCTCGCCGGACACGTCGTGCCCCGCATCGGCGGCGGCCCCACCACCTGGCTCGCCGCCCTCGCCCCGGCCGCCAGCTACGCCATCCTCGGCCTGGGTCACCACACACCCCTCGCCCTTGCCGGCATGTTCTGCGCTGCCACTGCCACCTCGCTGAACCAGATCGTCGTAAGCACCCTGCGCCAAGCAGCAGTCCCCGACGAACTCCTCGGCCGCGTCACCGCCGCCTACCGCCTGATCGTCCTGGGTGTCGTCCCCCTCGGAGCCCTCGCCGGCGGCTTGCTCGGACGCAGCCTGGGGATCCGCGCCCCCTTCATCGCCGCAGCCCTCGGACTCGTGCTCGCCGCGCTCCTGCTCGCCTCCCGGGTCACCACCCAAGCCCTCCGTGACGCCGAAACAACCCATCACGACGAAGCGATGCGCCAGGCCGCGGGCTACGCCTTCACGGGTCCGCCTACTTCACGCGATTGACCAACGTCCCCGATCAGTACACCTAGAGGCGGATACCCAGGAGGGCGTCGACGGTGTCCGCGAAGAGCTTCGGGGCAGCGGCGTCGTCGGCGACCCCGGCCAGAGCCTGCGCGGCCCAGGCGTCCGCCACGGCCAGAGCGCCGGGCGTGTCCAGGTCGTCGGCGAGGCGGGCGCGCACCCCGGCCAGCAGCTCGTCCCCAGCCGGCCCGGCCGGCAAGGCGGCGGCCCGCCGCCAGCGGGCCAGCCGCTCCTGCGCCGCGACGAGCAGCTCGTCGGTCCACGAACGGTCGGCGCGGTAGTGCCCGCTCATCAGGGCCAGCCGGACCGCCATCGGATCCACCCGGTCCGCCCGCAGCCGGGACACGAAGACCAGGTTGCCCCGGGACTTCGACATCTTCTCCCCGTCCAGGCCGATCATGCCGGCGTGCACGTAGTGGTCGGCGAACGGCGCCTGGCCGGTCAGCCGCTCGGCGTGCGCCGCCGAGCACTCGTGATGCGGAAAGAGCAGGTCGTTGCCGCCGCCCTGCACGGCGATCCGGTCACCGAGCAGGTTCAGCGCGATCACCGTGCACTCGATGTGCCAGCCGGGGCGCCCGGCGCCCAGCTCGCCGCCCGGCCAGGACGGTTCGCCCTCCCGGGCCCCGCGCCACAGCAGCGGATCCAGCGGGTCCCGCTTGCCGGCCCGCTCCGGGTCGCCGCCACGCTCCGGGAAGATCTCCAGCATCTGCTCCCGAGAGAGGTTCGACTCGTAGCCGAACTCGGGGGCCGCGCTGAGGTCGAAGTAGACGTCGCCGGTGCCGTCGTCGAGCCGGTAGGCCGCACCGTCCTTGAGCAGCACCAGGACCTTCTCGGCGATGTCCGGGATCGACTCGACCGCGCCGACGTAGTGCTCCGGCGGGATGATCCGCAGCGCCTCCATGTCCTCCCGGAACAGGGCGGTCTCCCGCATGGCCAGGACCTTCCAGTCCTCGCCGTCGCGCTCGGCCCGCTCCAGCAGCGGGTCGTCGATGTCGGTGACGTTCTGCACGTACCGCACGGACAGGCCGGCGTCCCGCCACATCCGCTGCACCAGGTCGAACGCGATCATGGTGGCCGCGTGCCCGAGGTGGGTGGCGTCGTACGGGGTGATGCCGCAGACGTACATCGAGGCGACCCCGTCGGGCTCACTGGAGTGGACACCTTGCCGCGCCGAGTCGTACAACCCCAGCGGCTGGCCCTTGCCCGGCAGCCGCGGCACCTCGTGTCCCGCCCAAGACTCCATGACCGTCAGCCTAACGATCCGTCAGGCGCTCGGGTGCCGCGCCTCAAGTGATCAACGCGACAACGGCTCACATGGGCGGCCAGGGCATCGCCGGCCACTCCTGCGGGGGCAACGGGAACCGCCCGCTCTCCCGCAGCCGGTCCACCCGGGCCGCCAACTCGGCGACCTCACCGATGGTGAGGTGCTCGGCCAACTCGTCGCCGAGCGTACCGGTGAGCTGCCCGGCCAGCCCGTCCAGCATCTCCACCGCGTCCGACGGCAACTGCCGGCCCGCCCAGCCCCACAGCACCGTACGCAGCTTCTCCTCGACGTGGAAGCAGACGCCGTGGTCCACCCCGTAGATCCGGTCGTCGGGGCCCACGACGACGTGACCGCCCTTGCGGTCGGCGTTGTTGATCACCGCGTCGAGGACGGCGAGGCGGGCCAGGCGCGGGTCGTCGGCGTGCGCCAGGGCGTACGCGGCCCCGTCGTCGTCCCGGGCCGCGGCGACCGGGAACCAGCGCGGCGGCAGAGCGTCGGCGGGAACGAAACCGACGAGCGACTCAGCGTCCTCGGGCTCGTCGATCCAGAGCTGGCAGGAGCCGGGGCCGAACGGTCCGTCCCGCAGCACGGTGGGCGGCACCAGATCCCAACCGCTCGCCCGGGAGACGAGATAGGCCGACACCTCCCGGCCGGCGAGCGTCCCGTCCGGGAAGTCCCAGAGCGGACGCTCGCCGCGGACCGGCTTGTAGACACAGCGCGCGGCCACCCCGTCGCGGGTGAGGATCCCGCGCAGGGTGGTGTTCGAGGCCTCGACCAGCCGCCCCTCCAGGGTGAGCTCACCGTCGGTGAGCAGCCGCAGCGCAGCGGCTCCGTCCTGTCGGGGCTGGAGTTCCGACGAGGTCACCGGTGATAACCGTTGTGCCGCGGGCAGAGGTGCCCGGCGGGGTCCAGGGGTTGGCCGCAGAGCGGGCAGGGCGGACGGCCGGCGTTGACCACGCGGCGGGCCCGCTCGATGAACGCGCGGGTCGCCTCGGGGGTCAACCGCACCCGCAGCCGGTCGAGGTCGTCGTCCGGCTCGTCCGGGTCCTCGTCCTCGTCGTCGTCGGCCTCGCCCAGCGCGACCTCGACCTCAGTCTCACCGGCGGCGATCGCCTCGATCACCACGGTGGCGCTGTCCACGTCGAAGGCCAGCCCCAGCGTGCCGACCCGGAACTCCTCGTCGACCGGGGTGTCCAGCGGGTCGTTGTCGCCGACGACGGGGGCCGCCTCCGGCAACTGGACGCCGAACCGGCGCTGCGCCTCGGCGAGCAACTCCTCCAGCTTCTCGGCGAGCAGGGACACCTGGACCTTCTCCAGCGCGACGCTGACCAGCCGGCCACCGCCGCGCGCCTGCAGGAAGAACGTACGCTCCCCCGGCGGGCCGACGGTTCCGGCGACGAACCGCTCCGGCGGCTCGAAGGCGTGCACCTGGTGGGTCATACCCACGACCCTATCCGGCGGGTGGAACCGCCGCGCAGCGCACCGACGCTGAATCCGCCCACGGCGAAACACCGGCGCCCACGGGGGCCGTTCCCGGGCGTGGCGGACCGGCTCATCGGCTCACTCCTCGCGCTCACGGGGCCACCTCAGTTCGCGACTGCGGGGCTCGCAAGACCGGCTCACTCCTCGCGCTCACGGGGCCGCCCCCGCGCCGCCGCCCACCGCCGCATCCGACTCCGTGGCCCGCGCCGCGCGCCGCCGGCGCTTCCGCGGCGGCGGCACCAGCCCGCTCAGATCACCGCCCGTGTCGTTGAGCCGGACCAGGAACGGCCGCAGCGGCGTGTAGCGGATCGCCGTCACCGACGCCGGGTCCGCGACGATCCGCTGGAAGAGATCCAGGTGTACGCCGAGCGCGTCGGCCACGATGGCCTTGATCACATCGCCGTGGCTGCACGCCAGCCAGACCGCCTCCGGCCCGTGCTCGGCGGTGATCCGGGCGTCCCAGGAACGCACCGCCGCGACCGCCCGCGCCGACATCGCCGCCATCGACTCCCCCTCGGGGAAGACGGCCGCGCTCGGGTGCTGCTGGACCACCGGCCAGAGCGGCTCCTTCGCCAGCTTCTTCAGCGGCTGCCCCTCCCAGCTGCCGTACCCGCATTCGATCAGCCCCTCCTCCACCACCGGCTCGGCCTGCGGCAGAGCCAGCTCCAGGGTCTGCCGGCAGCGGACCAGCGGGCTGGTCACCACCGCCGCCAGGGGCAGCCCCTTCAGCCGCTCGCCGACCGCCGTGGCCTGGGCGCGACCGGTCTCGTCCAGCTCGACCGGCTGCCGGCCGGCCAGGCCGCCGTCGGCATTCGCGGTGGTCCGGCCGTGTCGCAGAAGCAGAAGGGTTGCCACCCTGACCACCCTAGGCGGTATTGCGTCCCTTCTCGGGTCGCCGCTGTGCGGTGTGGCCCGCCGTACCCCGTCGTGGCCCCTCCGGGCCCGTCTTGGGTCGCTGCCGACTTTGATGGCGGTTGGGGGTGTGGCCCACCGTGCCCGGCTCCGGGCGGTCAGGCTTGATCCCTCCGCCGGTCACCGCGGGCCACAGCCGAGTCGCGGTCCAGCGCCGTCTGGCTGTCCGGCGTGCGCGGTTCGCGCCCCGGGTACGGCATGCGTACCTGCACACGGTCCACGCCTCGGCGGGGGTTACCAGCTTGGCCGCCGGTTTCGCCGAAAGTGTGGCCTCCCGTCCTGGCCCGCCCGTGATCGACTCCCTGTCGGGGATGTCGCGGTGTAGGCGCGTGTCGGTTACCGCCGTTTCCGCGACATGGAGTGGATCAAGGGCGGTTCGCGCCCACTTGACGGGCTGTTGTGGTGGGCGATGTCCGGTTTGTGGGCGTGGTCGGCGGCATCCCGGGCCCGGAATGATGGGCGGCCGGGGGTCGTTGAAGATGGGTGCACGGCTGAGGTAGGCACACCCCGTGAGATGGGGTGGTCGGGCCCGGAATGTTGGTGGGCCGCCGGTCGTTGTACATGGTCCCGGCGCCGCGAAAAGGCGAACCCCTGTTGCCCCGCGAGCCGCTGGTCGAAAGACTTTTCCCCCTTCTTTGAGCGCCTGACGGTGCTTGCGCACGCTGTCCGACCCCCATCGGGCTGTGTGGTGCGCCAACCCCCGAATGGAGCTTTGATCATGAACTCGATGCTGCGTAAGAGCATTCTTGGTGTTGCTGGTCTGGCTTTCACCGGTGGTGTGTTCGCCGGCCCCATCGCCGCCCACGCCGCCGATGCCCCGGCCACCGCTGCCAAGCCCGTCGCGGCCGTGCAGGCCGACAAGCCGGACATGGGCAAGCTGGTCCCGCATGGTGTGCAGGGCACCCAGTCGAAGATCACCCTGAACGACGAGCAGACCGCCAACGCGAAGGCGATCATCGCCGCCACGAAGAAGGCCGGCCTGCCGGAACGGGCCGCGGTGATCTCGATCGCCACGAGCCTGCAGGAGTCGAAGCTGGAGAACCTGGGCCACCTCGGCGACGCCAACGACCATGACTCGCTGGGCCTGTTCCAGCAGCGCCCCTCCAGCGGTTGGGGCACGCCGGAGCAGATCACGAACCCGGAGTACGCGACCCTGGCGTTCGAGAAGGGCCTGAAGCAGATCGACGGCTGGCAGGACATGCCGCTGACCAAGGCCGCCCAGACGGTGCAGGTGTCGGCCTACCCGGACGCCTACGCCCAGTGGGAGCAGCAGGCCGCCGACCTGGTCGCCCAGCACTGGAACAGCTGACCCAAACAGCCGACCCAAACAGCTGAGCACCACAGCTGACAACCGAACAAGCACACAACGCCGCTGGCCGGCACCCCAAACGCGGGTGCCGGCCAGCAGCGTGTCTGGGGCTGTTGTCTCCAGATCTTGGACAGTTGCCGTCAGCAGCAGAACAGAACGCTGCCCAAGACCAGTAGCTCAGGGCGGTGCGTACCAAAAGGAAGACCGCAACCGGCGGGCGGCGAAGGCGCACGACGGGGCTGGGGGCGACCGTGCCCGGCGCAGGGATCAAGCGTGACCGCCCGGAGCCGGGCACGGTCGCCCCCAGCCCACAACCGGAAAGCAGGGATCAAACCCCGAAGCCGCTCACCCTCGCCCCCAGCCCCAGAAAAGCGAGAGCCAGCCGAGGAAGAGGGGCTACGTGGCCTGGATCGTCCCGGTGAGGAGCAGGCACAGAACGAGGGTGCCGAGCGCCACCCGGTACAGCACGAAGAGGTACAGGGTGTGGTGGGCGACGTAGCGCAACAGCCAGGCGATGGCCGCGTAGCCGATGGCGAAGGCGATCACCGTGGCGACCACCATCTGGGCCACGCTGGGTGCCGCAGTGCCCGGTTCGGCGGGCTCGAAGACGTCGCCGAGGCTGAACACGCCGGACAGCACCACGGCGGGGATGGCGAGGAGGAACGAGTACCGGGCCGCCGTCTCCCGGGTGAGGTTGAGCAGCAGGCCGAAGGTGAGCGTGCCGCCGGATCGGGAGACGCCTGGGATGAGCGCCATCGCCTGGGCGAAGCCCATGACGATGCCGTCGCGCATCCGGAAGTTCTCCAGCGTGCGGGTCTGCCGCCCCCAGTACTCGGCGAAGGCCAGCACCAGCGCGAAGAAGATCAGCGTGAAGGAGATCAGGTACAGGTTCCGGGCCGTGTCGCGGATCGCGTCCTTGAACAGCAGGCCGAAGACGCCGATCGGGATGGTGCCGATGATGACGTACCAGCCCATCCGGTAGTCGAGGCTGGACCGGACCGAGCGGTCCCACATGCCGATCACCCAGGTACGGACGATCCGCCAGATGTCCTTGAAGAAGTAGATGAGCACCGCCGCCTCGGTGCCCAACTGGGTCACCGCGGTGAACGACGCGCCGGCGTCCCGGCCGAAGAAGATCGCAGAGGTGATCCGCAGGTGCCCGGAGGACGAGACGGGCAGGAATTCCGTGAGCCCCTGGACGATGCCCAGGACGATGGCCTCGACCCAGGTCACTCGCCGACTCCGGACAGCTCGAGGGCCTCGGCGACGGTGCGCAGGGTCTGCACGCCGCTCTCCCGGTCAGCGACGAAGAGGGTCACCGACAGGGTGGTGACGCCGGCCTCCGCGTACTCCCGCATCCGCTCGGCGATGCGCTCCTTCGGACCGAGCAGCGAGGTGCGGTCGATGAACTCGGTCGGCACCGCGGCGGCCGCGTCGCGCTGCCGCTTGGCGAGGTAGAGGTCCTGCACCTCGCGGGCCGCGTCGCCGTAGCCCATCCGGATGGCGAGCTGGTTGTAGAAGTTCTGCTCCCGGCTGCCCATGCCGCCGACGTAGAGGGCGGCGTACCAGCGGACCAGTTCGGCGCAGGAGGCGACGTCGTCGCCGATCACCACCGGGACGGACGGCACCACGTCGAAGCCGGTCAGCTCCTCGCCGCTCCTGGCCCGGCCGGCGCGGACCGCGGCGAGCTGCTCCTCGGCGAACTCGGGCGCGTAGAAGATGGCGAGCCAGCCGTCCGCGATCTCGCCGGCCAGCTCCAGGTTCTTCGGGCCGACAGCGGCCAGGTAGATCGGGATGTGCTCGCGCGGTGGGTGGAAACCCAACCGGAGCGCCTTGCCCGGGCCGTCCGGCAGCGGCAGCGTGTAGTGCTCGCCGTCGTATGCGACCTCCTTGCGGGCGATCGCCAGCTTGACGATGTCGACGTACTCCCGGGTGCGGGCCAGGGGCTTGGCGAAGCGGACGCCGTGCCAGCCCTCGGAGACCTGCGGGCCGGAGACGCCCAGGCCGAGCCGGAACCGGCCGCCGGAGAGCGTGTCGATGGTGGCGGCGGTCATCGCGGTCATCGCCGGGGTACGGGCGGGGATCTGCATCACCGCGCTGCCCACGTCGATCCGCTCGGTCTGGCCGGCGATCCACGCCAGCATGCTCGGCGAGTCGGAGCCGTAGGCCTCCGCCGCCCACACCACCGAGTAGCCGAGCCGGTCGGCCTCCTGAGCCAGGGCCAGATGATCGGCCGGCGTGCTCCACGCCGTCTGGTATCCGAGGCTGAGCCCGAGTCGCACTGGTCCTCCCACCGTCCGCACCACAGGTCGCATCAGGTTACGCAATGCCGGTGGCCGAGCCGGTCACCGGCTCACCCCCGACCGCGTCACAGCTCGCCGGGCTGGGTGGAGCAGGAACTTGACTCCGGGCGAGGATATCGGTGACGCGAGGTTCGAAATAAGGTTCACCCATGCAACAGCGACCGCTCGGCCGAAGCGGGCTGGCGGTTTCGCGGCTCGCGCTCGGCACCATGACCTGGGGACGGGATACCGACGCCGACGACGCGGCCGCCCAGCTGAAGAGCTACCTCGACGCGGGCGGCAACCTCGTCGACACCGCCGACGTGTACGCCGACGGCGACGCCGAGTCGGTGATCGGCTCGCTGCTCGGTAGCCTGGTCGCCCGGGACGAGCTGCTCATCGCCACCAAGGCGGGGCTCCGGCCGGGCAGCGGCCGCCGGCGGGACAACTCCCGCGGGCACCTGCTGCGGACCCTGGAGGCGTCGCTGCGCCGGCTCGGCACCGACCACGTCGACCTGTGGCAGGTGCACGGGTACGACCCGGACACCCCGCTGGAGGAGACCCTCACCGCCCTGGACCACGCCGTGTCCAGCGGCAAGGCCCGGTATGTGGGGGTGTCGAACTTCTCCGGCTGGCAGACCGCCCGGGCCGCCGCCTGGCAGGCCGCCTGGCCGGGGCGCGCCCCGGTGGTCGCCGCGCAGGTGGAGTACTCGCTGCTGGAGCGGGGCGTGGAGCGCGAGGTGCTGCCCGCCTGCGAGGCGCTGGGGCTGGGCGTGCTGCCCTGGTCGCCGCTGGGCCGCGGGGTGCTCACCGGCAAGTACCGGCACGGCCGTCCGGCCGACTCCCGGGCCGCGTCGCCGCACTTCGAGCGCTTCGTCGCCACCTACCTGGAGCCGCGCTGCTCCAGCATCGTGGAGGCGGTCGCCACCGCGGCCGGGGGGCTGGGCGTGTCGCCGCTGGAGGTGGCGCTGGCCTGGATCCGGGACCGGCCGGGGGTCACCGCGCCGATCCTCGGCGCCCGCACCGTGGGGCAGCTCCTCGGCGCGCTGCAGGTGGAGCGGATGACCCTGCCGGAGGAGATCGTCACCGCGCTCGACGACGTCTCGGCGGTGCCGATGGGCTACCCGGAACGGGACGGCTGAGGCCCGTCGCGCGGATGCCGGACGGCCGGACGGCGATCCGGGTCACCGTCCGGGGTGGCGGTGGACCACCGGGCTGGGCAGCATAGAGGGCATGGACTACGAATACGCGCCGCTGCGGTTGCCTGCGAATGTCGACCGGTTGACCGCCGCGGCGCAGCTGGCGATCCAGGCGGAGTTCTCCGGATGGGAGCTGGCCCGGGTGCGGCTGTACCGGGACGGGACGCGGCAGGTGATGCTGCGCCGCCGCCGGGTCAACCAGCCGCAGCCGGGCCTGTCGTACTGAGGACGGCCGGACCGGGCCGACGCGGTACGCCCCCGGGGCCCGGACCGGACGATCGGGCCCCGGGGGCGGCGTGGCCTAGTGGGCGTGGTCGTGTTCCTCGTCGAGCTCCAGGAACGGGTGCTCGTCGAGGCGGCCCACGAGACGGTCGTCGGCGGCCGGCTGGAACGGGCCGAGCGGGTCGTCGTCGTCGAACGACTCCAGGTCGACCGGGCTGCTGACCTCGCTGACCATGACCAGGCCGTCGAGCGGCTCCAGCTCGGGGACGTCCAGCGCGCTGAGCGAGCCGTCACCGCTCTGCAGCAGCTCCAGCACGGCCTCGCCGACTCCCTCGACCGGGGCCGGCTCGTCCTCCTCGGGGGTGCCCTCGCGGCGGGCCGCCTCGGCCGCCCGGATCAGGGCGGACACGCTCGGCACCCGGTAGTCCCGGCGCTGCCGGACCGAGATGGCGCGCGGGTGCGGGTCGGTGGCCTCGACCCCCTCGACGCCGCCGAAGCGCTCGTCGGCCTCGTTCGGGTCGATCGACTCCACGTCCCACGGGGTCACCTCGCCGAACGCGTCGAGCAACTGCTCGTCGTAGGCGAACGAGGCATTGTTCAGAGCGACGTACGCCTGCCAGACGTTGTCGTCGTCGATCCGGCCCTGGGCGGCTCGGACGGCGGCCAGGTGGGCACGCGCCGCGTCAATCACCCGCTCCAGGGCGGCGTCCAGCTCACCGTGCTGGTCGGTCATGTGTGGCAGTCCCTTCGGATGGGGGGAGATTCCGCGCCGACGGTGACGTGACGGACACGGCTAGCAGCTGCGGAGAAACCGGTCGAGAACCCGCACGCCGAACTGTAGCCCGTCCACCGGAACCCGCTCGTCGATGCCATGGAACAGCCCGGAGAAATTGAGGTCGGCGGGCAGCCGCAGCGGCGCGAAGCCGAAGCAGCGGATGCCGAGCTGCGAGAACGCCTTGGCGTCGGTGCCCCCGGAGAGCATGTACGGCACCGGGCGGGCGCCCGGGTCCTCGGCGCGCAGGGCGGCGGACATGGCGTCGACCAGGTCGCCGTCGAAGGTGGTCTCCAGGGCCGGCTGGCGCTGGATGTACTCGATGGCGATGTCCGGGCCGATCAGCTCGCGCAGCTGCCGCTCCAGCAGCTCCGAGTGGCCGGGCAGGCTGCGGCAGTCGATGGTGGCGGTGGCCCGGCCGGGGATGACGTTGTCCTTGTAGCCGGCGGCCAGCCGGGTCGGGTTGGCGGTGTTGCGGATGGTGGCGCCGATGATGTTGGCGATCGGGCCGAGCTTGGCGATCGCGGTCTCCGGGTCCTCCGGGTCGATCTCGATGCCGAGCACGTCGGAGACCTCTTCGAGGAACGCCCGCACGGTGTCGGTGACGACCACCGGGAAGCGGTGCCGGCCGACCCGGGCGACCGCCTCGGCGAGCGCGGTGACCGCGTTGTCGTCGTGCACCATCGAGCCGTGGCCGGGGCGGCCCTTGGCGTGCAGGCGCAGCCAGTCGATGCCCTTCTCGGCGGTCTCGATGAGGTAGAGCCGGCGCTGCTCGTCGACCGAGTAGGAGAAGCCGCCGACCTCGCCGATCGCCTCGGTGCAGCCGTCGAAGAGGTGGCGGTGCCGCTGGGCGAGGAAGTGCGCGCCGTAGTCGCTGCCGGCCTCCTCGTCGGCGGTGAAGGCGAGCACGATGTCCCGCGACGGGCGCACCCCGGCGCGCTGCCAGCCGCGGACCACGGCGAGCACCATGGCGTCGAAGTCCTTCATGTCGATCGCGCCGCGGCCCCACAGGTAGCCGTCACGGAGCTCGCCGGAGAACGGATGCACCGACCACTCGTCGGGGTCGGCGGGCACCACGTCGAGGTGGCCGTGCACCAGCAGCGCGTCCCGGCCCGGGTCGGTGCCGGGAATCCGGGCGACCAGGTTGGCCCGGCCCGGCGCGGACTCGTGGAGCTCCGCGTCGACGCCGACCTCGGCGAGCTTCTCCGCGACGTACTCCGCGGCGCGGCGTTCCCCGACGCTGGTGTCGTTGTCGCCGGTGTTGGTGGTGTCGATGCGCAGCAGGTCGCGGCAGAGGTCCACGACCTCGTCGGAGGGGTCGGGTCGGGCGGAGGCGGGGTCGCTCGTCATCGCTTCTTCATACCAGCCGGTCCCGACGCCCGGTCCGCCCCGCCCGGCGGCCGGTTTCACGGATCGCGGGTACGGGTACCGCCGGTGGCGTTCCCGCACCGGGGACCCGGGCCGGCGGCGCCGCCGATCCCCCGCCGGCCATCAGTCGAGGAGGGCATCATGACCGTCCCCCTGCCGCCGCTGCCGCCCGCCGCGGACGACGTGTACCGGCCGGGTGGCCGGAGCCTGATCGACCTCGTGGCGCGGGAGCACGCCGCGCTGCTCGGCCTGGCCGGGCAGGTCACCGACCCGGACCTGCCGGCCGAGCGTCGGCGCGAGGTGCTCGACGTGCTCACCGCCGTGGTGTCCCGGCACCTGTCCGCCGAGGAGCAGTACCTCCTCCCCGCCGCCCGGGCCGCCGTGCCGGCCGGCGCGGAACTGGTGGACCGGGAGATCGAGGCGGACGCCGGGCTGCTCACCGCCCTGCGGGAACTGTCCGGGCCGGACGACCCGGCGCTGGCCGAGGTGGCCGACCGGGTACGCCGGCACGTCGACCGGGTCGCCGAGCTGGTGGCGCCGCTGCGCGAGGTGGCCACCGACGCCGAGCTGATCCGGCTGGGCAACCGGTGGGAGATCGCCGAGGAGGCGGCGCCGACCCGGCCGCACCCGGGCACCCCGGCCACCCCGCCGTGGAACAAGCTCGTCGAGCCGGCGGTGGGGGTGTTGGACAAGGTCCGCGACGCGGTGACCGGTCGGCGTACCCAGCTGTCCGATCTGGAGCGGCCGGGGAAGCACTGAGTCGACCCCGGCCGCCGTGTCGACCGACGGCCGACTGATCGGCGTACACCGATGGCGGACGGGCCCTTCCGCATCCCCGTTCGTGGTCCTACCGTCACCGTATGAATCTGGAGCTGCGACATCTGCGGGTGGTCTGCGCGATCGCGGAGACGGGAAGCGTCACCAAGGCCGCCTCGATGCTCGGCCTGGCCCAGCCGGCGCTGACCGCCCAGCTCCAGCGCATCGAGCGGGCTCTCGGCGGTCCGCTGTTCGACCGGGACCGCCGCGGCGCCCGCCCCACCGCGCTGGGCGAACTGGTGCTGGACCGGGCCCGGGTGCTGCTGCCCGCGATGAAGGGCCTGCAGGACGAGGCGGCCCGGCTGGCCGGGGCGGCCGACCCGCTGACCCGGTACCGGTTCGGCGGGGTGAACAGCCCGATCCTCGGCCGGCTGGTGCACCGGCTCGCCGCCGAGCGGCCCGACGTGCGGATCAGCACCTACGCGTCCTGGTCGGTGGACGAGCTGGCCCAACTGGTCGCCGGTGGCCGGCTCGACTTCGCGCTGACCGGGGTGTGCGGGGACGCCGCCCCGTCGGCGGAGTTCGGGCTGAGCTGGCGGGAGGTCGCCGTCGACCCGATCTTCGTGCTGCTGCCGCAGACCCATCGGATGGCCGGCCGGGACGAGGTGCGCCTGGTCGACCTGCGGCACGAGCAGTGGGTCGCGGCGCCCGGGGAGGGCTGCTTCGGCGACTGCTTCGCCGCCGCCTGCGCCCGCGCCGGCTTCACCCCCCGCAAGCTGTACGAGGCGGACGTGCGCGGCTGCCTGGACCTGGTCGACGCCGGCGAGGCGGTGGGCCTCTGCCAGGCCACCTTCCGGCCCGTCGCCGGCCTGGTGACCCGCCGGCTGGCTGGTACGCCGCTGCGCTGGCGGCTGCTGCTGGGCTGGCACCCGGACGCGCCGGCCGCCCGGGTCGCCGAGACGGTGCTCGAGACGGCCGTGGCGGCGTACACCGACGCGCTGGCCCCGCACCCGGACTACCTGGCCTGGTTGCTGGGTCGTCCCGACTTCGGTGCGCAGGTGGCGGCGGCCGGCGGAGTGCGAACCGCCTGAGCGCGGGTATCAGGGCGACATGACTGATCTGTACCCTGCCGCCGACCAGCGGGAGTTGCTGCGCCAGGCGGCCGCCGCGCACACCGCCGCCTCCACCGACCTGGAGGCGTTCCTACGCCGGTTGCCGGAGGTGCCCGACCCGGCGGACATCACCGAGTACGCCAACCTGCTCAGCCGGGAGGAACGGGCCCGCGCGGAGCGGCAGGCCGCCGCCGACACGGCCGGCCTGGAGCTACCCAGCATGGAATCGTCCGACTAGCGCACGGCACGGCACCCGGGACTCCCCCGGGTGCCGTCGGCCGGTCCGGTCAGCGTTCGACCAGGACGTCGTGCCCGAGGTCGAGCAGCGAGTACCGCCACTCGTTGTCGACGTTGCCGCCGCTCGGCCGGGCGTCGATGAGGTCCTGGATGCGGTCGACCGCCTCCTGCATCACCTCGATGTCCTCCCGGGTGAGGTCCACCTTGCGTTTGCTCAGCACCCGCAGGATGTGCCGGCCCGGCTCGGGCAGGTCCATGTTCGGGGCGGGGCCGAACGACTCCTCCCCCGAGCCACGGGTCAGCAGCCACTGGCGCAACTGCTCGGAGGGGACGTTCACCAGGGCGTGGAAGTCGTCCCAGAGCACGTCGACCTCGGGATCCACGCGCTGTTCGCGTACCATCACGCCTCCTCTTCCGGCGGCGGCCCGGACGGCGTCCGGTCGCCCTCGTCGGTCTGCTTCTTCACACCCTCCGGCGGCACCTTGACCCGCGACGGGTTCGCCGTCGGCGGGCTCACGATCGGTTCGCGCCGCTCGGTTTCCTCCCGGCTCTCCTCCGGCTCGGTCATCTCGTCCCGTTTCCGGTTCATCGTGGGTGCGAGGTGCTGGCGGCGACGTAGTCGCGGTCCCCGCTGCCGACCTCGATGGACAGCTGCCCGTCCCGCGCGTCGACGACGACCTTCTGGCCGGGCGAGACCTGGTGCTCCAGCAGCATCCGGGAGAGCCGGTTGTCGACCTCCCGCTGGATCACCCGGCGCAGCGGGCGGGCCCCGAACTCCGGCTGGTAGCCGTGCTCGGCCAGCCAGTCGATGCCGGCCGCGGTGAACTCGACCTGGATGTCCTGGGCGTGCAGCCGGCGCTTGGTCTCCTCCAGCATCAGCTCGGTGATCTGCCGCAACTGCTCGGCCTCCAGCCGCTGGAAAATGATCACCTCGTCGATCCGGTTGAGGAACTCGGGCCGGAAGTTCTCCTGCAGCCGGCGCATCAGACGCTCCCGCAGCTCGCTGGCCTCCTGCTCCCGGCCGGGCTCGCCGACGCCGAAGCCGACCGTGCGCTGGGTGCCGGTGATCATCTCCGACCCGAGGTTGCTGGTCATGATCAGGACGGTGTTCTTGAAGTTCACCGTGCGGCCCTGGCTGTCGGTGAGCCGGCCGTCGTCGAGCACCTGGAGCAGGATGTTGAACACATCCGGGTGCGCCTTCTCGATCTCGTCGAGCAGCACCACCGCGTACGGGCGGCGGCGCACCGCCTCGGTGAGCTGGCCGGCCTCCTCGTAGCCGACGTAGCCGGGCGGGGCGCCGACCAGCCGGCTGACCGTGTGCCGCTCCTGGAACTCGCTCATGTCCACCCGGACCATCCGGTCCGCCTCGCCGAAGAGCGCCTCGGCCAGGGCCCGGGCGAGCTCGGTCTTGCCGACGCCGGTCGGGCCGAGGAAGAGGAAGCTGCCCATCGGCCGGTCCGGGTCCGCCAGCCCGGCACGCGAGCGGCGCACCGCCTCGGCCACCGCGCTGACCGCGTCGTCCTGCCCGACGACCTTCTCGTGCAGGTACCCCTCGAGCCGCAGCAGCCGGTCGCGTTCCTCCTCGGTGAGCTGGTTGATCGGGATGCCGGTGGCTCGGGAGACCACCTCGGCGATCTCGGTCGGCCCGACCGTCGGCACTTCGGGGCTCTCCCCGTCGCCTTTCGCACGGCGGACCTGTTCCTCCAGCTCGGACACCCGGTCGCGCAACTGGGAGGCCCGCTCGTACTGCTCGTCGGCGACCGCCTGCTCCTTGTTGCGGCGCACCTCGTCGAGCTGCCGCTCCAGCTCGCGCACGTCCTCGGCGGGGGTACGGGTACGCAGCCGCACCCGCGCGCCGGCCTGGTCGATCAGGTCGATCGCCTTGTCCGGCAGGAAGCGGTCGGTGACGTAGCGGTCGGAGAGCTCGGCGGCGGCGACCAGCGCCTCGTCGGTGAAGCGGACCTGGTGGTGCGCCTCGTAGCGGTCGCGCAGGCCGCGCAGGATGGCGACGGTGTCCTCGACGCTCGGCTCGGGCACGAAGACCGGCTGGAACCGGCGGGCCAGCGCGGCGTCCTTCTCGATGCTGCGCCGGAACTCGTCCAGCGTGGTCGCGCCGATCACCCGCAGCTCGCCGCGGGCGAGGGCGGGCTTGAGCATGTTCGAGGCGTCCATGCCGCCCTCGCTGCCGGCGCCACCCGCGCCGACCAGGGTGTGGATCTCGTCCAGGAAGATGATCAGCTCGTCCTTGTGGGCCCGGATCTCGTCGATCACCTTCTTCAGCCGTTCCTCGAAATCGCCCCGGTAACGGGTGCCGGCCACCAGGCCGGCGAGGTCGAGCTGGATGACCCGCTTGCCGATCAGGGTCTGCGGCACATCGCCGTCGCAGATCCGCTCGGCCAGCCCCTCCACGATCGCGGTCTTGCCGACGCCGGCCTCGCCGATCAGCACCGGGTTGTTCTTGGTCCGCCGGGACAGGATCTCCACGGCCTGCTCGATCTCGTCGGCCCGGCCGATGACCGGGTCGATCTGGTCGTTGCGGGCCAGCTCGGTGAGGTCCTGCCCGTACTGGTCGAGGGTGGGGGTGCCGCGGTCCGGGCGGGGGGCGCCGCCGCGTTCCGCGCTGGCCGCCTGGAGCGACTCCGGCTGGATCCGGCCCGCGGCCAGCATCCGGCCGGCCGGGGACTCCGGGTTCAACGGCAGGGCCATCAGGATGTGTTCGGGGCCGATGTAGTTGGCACCCATCGCCCGGGAGAGCTGGTGGGCGTCGAGCAACGCCCGCTTGGCCGCCGGGGTGAGCGAAAGGTTCGGCGGCACCTCGCCGCGCGGCGCCCCGTCACCGCGCCCGCCGAGTGCGTTGACCAGGGCGTCCGGGTCGGCGCCGGCGCGGCGTACCAGATCGCGCAGCGGCTCCCGCTGCAGCGCCGCCCAGAGCAGATGGTCGGTGTCCAGGTCGTTGCTGTGCTTCTGCGCCGCGCGCCGGGCCGCGTCGGCCAGCATCTCCCGCGCGTCGGCGGTCATCAGCCGGGTGATGTCGACCCGGTGCGCCGGACGGCGTCCCCCCTCGCCGCGACCGAAGTACCGGGCCAGGAACTCGTCCCACGGGTCGGAGCCGAAGTCACCGGGTCCCATCATCTCTGTCCTCCGCTCCTCAGACGCGGCGCGCCCCGCCGGGCGACTGGCGCGGCACGGTCGGCGGTGGCTACCCGGCGGTCGGCGCGACAAACGCCTCCGGATGGCAGGCTGGGGGCATGGCGGACACGGCGCTGCTGATCGTCGACGGCGCGAACGTGGTGGGCTCCCGGCCGGACGGCTGGTGGCGGGACCGGGCCGGGGCGGCGGCGCGGCTGCGCGACGCGCTCGCGCCGCTGGCCGACCGGGGCGTACCACCGGAGCTGCCGCCACCCGTGGACGTGGTGCTGGTGGTGGAGGGCGCGGCGCGGGACGTGCCGGCCGCGCCGGGGGTGGCCGTGGTCGCCGCACCCGGGTCCGGCGACGACACCATGGTCGAGCTGGTCGCCGCGGCGCCGCACCGACGCCGGGTGGTGGTCACCGCCGACCGGGAGCTGCGGGCCCGGGTGGGTGCGCTGGGCGCCGAGGTGCACGGGCCACGCTGGCTGCCCCCGGACGTCCAGCGCCGCGGGCCCGTGCGGTGACCGGGGTACGCCCGGCGGGGTGACTCGTGCACGGGACCAGGCGGTTCGCCGGCGGGACCGGGGCCGTCCGGGCGAAACGGCTTCCGCGCACGTCAGGGGATTGATCGGACAGCCGGGCAGGAACACCGCGAGGGCGGATGTTCGCCCATCCGGCGGGATGGGTTGTAATGGAGATCTCCCTTGCCCCCAGGAGGTCCCCCGTGGCGAGCGTCGCCGAGCTGAAGGCAGCCATCGATGTCGCCCTCCAGCAGATAGGTGACGGGCAGACAGCCGTGCAGGCGGCCGGTGAGAAGCTGGCCGAGGCGCAGCAGACCCTGGCCGGCGCCCTGGAGGGCAGCGGCCACGAGACGGTGGAGGCGGCCCAGGCGTCGCTGACCCAGGCCAGCCAGGAGCTGGAGGAGTGCCTCGCCGCCACCCTTGTCGCGGTCGAGCAGGCGCAGCTCTACGTCGCCACCCTGTAGGGGCGGGACGTGTCCATCATCGAGGACGTCGGCGGGCAGGTGCGCGCCGCCGCCGAGGAACTGCCGCTGGCCCAGCTCGCCGTGGCGCTGGAGAAGTTCGGCCAGGCCACCGAGCGGCTGCGCTGGGTGCGGCAGGAATCGGCGAACCCGCTGGGGGTGCCGGAGCTGTCCGCCGCGACCGAGCACGCCGAGACCGCCGGGTACGCGCTGCGGGTGGCCCAGGAGCAGCTGTCCGCGTACCTGGCCGCGATCGGGCTGGCCGCCGACGGCGCGCCCGCCCCGACCGGCGAGCAGCGCCGGCCGAAGCACGACGCGCCCCGGGGTGAGACGCCGCCGGCGGCCCCGGACGCAGCGGCCGAGCAGGGCGAGCAGCCGGCGATGCGGCGCTGGTGGTCGGTGCGGGTGGCGGAGCTGACCGGCGGCCGGGAGAGCGCCCCGGACGAGCCGGACGCACGGGTCGGCGACTCCCGCGAGCTGCTGCGCCGGGTGGTGACCGGGGTCCGCTCCGGCGACCGGGCCCGGCTGCACGCGGAGCTGCGCCGGGCACACGCCGACGTCGGGCTGGGGCTGGCCGCGATCGCCCCGCCACTGCTGCGCGACCTGGCCGGGGAACTGCTCGGCCACCCGCCCCGCGCCGACGACCTGGCCCGGCTGCGCCGCGAGCTGGACGGGCGGGTCCGCGACCTGCTGCCCGGGCTGCCGCCGCCGGTGCTGGACACCCTGCTGACCCGGGTCTGCCGGATGCCCCCGCCCCGCCGTTCCGGCGAGCAGGAACAACCGCACGCCGCGGATCCGGCGGTCACCGCCGGGGTGGTCACCGGGGTACTGCTGGACCGGCTCGGCCGCGACCTGCCCAACGACGCCGACGAGCGGGAACCCGGACGGGGTACGCATGGCTGACGTCCGCGCCCAGATGGTGTCGCGGGTCCGGGGGCTGCTCTCCGAGGCACTCGGGGCCACCCGGCACCGGCTGGCCGCCGCCGACGCCGACCTGGCCGCCCGCCGGGACCGGCTGGTCCTCGTGCGACGCGCCGCGGCGGACGTACCGGAGCGGGTGGGCGCCGCCCGCGACCGCCGGCTCGCCGAGATAGACGCCCGGCACACCACGCGGATCGCCGAGCTGGCCCGGCGGGCCGCCGCCGCGGCCGAGCGGGAGGCGCCGGGCGCGGCGTCCGCGCCGTGGGAGCGGTGGCGACCCACCCCCGCCGACCGCGCGGAGACCCCCGGCGCGGTACGCGTCGGCACGGTGCGCATCCCCGGCGCGGAACCGCTGCCGGCGCTGGTGCCGCTGCTGGACGCCGGTCACGTGCACCTCGCCGGCAGCGACCGGGAGGGCATCGCCGCGGTGGTGCCGGCCCTGCTGCTGCGCTCGCTGGGGCGCGCCGACCCGGGCAACGTCCGGCTCGTCGGGTACGACCCGGAGCACCTGGGCGGCGGGCTCGCCGGGTTCGCCCCGCTCGGCACCGCCGGCCTGCTCACCTTCGTCGGCCCCGGCGGGCTGGGCCGGCTGCTGGACGACCTGGTGGAGCAGATCCGCCGGATCAACGAGACCGTGCTGGCCGGGGAGTACGCGTCGCTGCGCAAGCTGGCCGCGACCACCGGCCGCCGGCCGGAGCCGTGGCGGGTGGCGGTGCTGCTCGGCGGCGACGAGCTGTCCCGACACGAGCGCGGCCAGCTCGACCGGGTGGTGCGGACCGGGGCGGCCTGCGGGGTGCACCTGGTGGTCCGCGGCATCGAGCTCCCCGACGACCCCACGGTCACCCGGGTCGTGGTGGAGCCGGACGACGCCCGGATCGGCGGGCTGTCGGTGGCGCTCGACCCCCCGCCCCCGCCCGGGCTGGTCACCGAGACGTGCCGGGAGACGGCCTCCCGGGTCAACGCCGGGCCGCCGCCGGCGCCCTTCACCGACCTGCTGCCCCTGCCCGAGGACTATTGGCGGGCGGACTCGGCGCACGGCCTGACCGCGCCGATCGGCGAGGGCCCGCACGGCCGGCCGGTGCAGCTCACCCTCGGCGACTACCCGCCGCACGCGCTGATCGGCGGCCCCTCCGGCACCGGGAAGACCAACCTGATCTTCGCCTGGATCGGCGCGCTCGCCGCCCGCTACTCCCCCGCCGAGCTGGAGTTCTATCTGCTCGACTTCAAGGAGGGGGTGTCCTTCGCGCGGTTCGCCCAGGGCCGGCGGGACCCGAGCTGGCTGCCGCACATGCGGCTGGTCGGGATCAACGTGAACACCGACCGGGAGTTCGGCCTGGCGCTTCTGCGCTTCCTCGCCGAGGAGCTGCGCCGCCGGGCGGACGCGGCGAAGAAGCACGAGGTCACCAAGCTGGCCGAGCTGCGCGCCGTGGACCCGACCGGGCACTGGCCCCGGATCGTCGCCGTGGTGGACGAGTTCCAGGCGCTGCTGGCCGGCCGGGACGTGGTCGCGCGGGAAGCCGCCGACCTGCTGGAGGACCTGGCCCGGCGCGGGCGGTCGCAGGGCATCCACCTGGTGCTCGCCTCGCAGGACGTCCGGGGCATCGAGGCGCTGTGGGGGCGACCCGCCCTGGTCGCCCAGTTCACCCTGCGGATCGCGCTGCCGAAGGCGCTGCGCATCCTGGCCGAGCGCAACGACGCGGCGCAGTCGCTGCCCCGGCACCACGCGGTGGTGAACGCCGAGTCGGGGCTGGCCGAGGGGAACCAGGTGGCCCGTATCCCGTCGGCCGGCGACTGGGAGACGTGGAGCGAACTGCAGCACCGGCTGTGGCGGATGCGCCCGCAGGACGCCTCCCCGGCCCGGCTCTTCGACGGCGACGCGATCCCGAAGCTGGCCGAGGCGCCGGACTTCCGGGCGCTGACCGCCCCGGAGCAGGGGGTGCCACGCAGCCCGGTCGCGCTGCTCGGGGAGATCATCGACGTGCAGGCCCGCTCGGCGGCGCTGCGGCTGCCCCGGGCGCCCGGGCGCAACCTGGCCGTGCTCGGCACCCGGGTGGACGAGGCGTGCGCGGTGCTGGACGCCGCCGCCCGCTCGCTGGCCCGGCAGCACCGCCCCGGCACGGCCCGGTTCTCCATCGCCTGCCTCGACCCGGACGCCGACCCGGCCGCCCGCGCCCTCTACGAGGACCTCGCCGACGACGCCGCCTGGTACGACGAGGAAACGGTCCCCGAGCTGATGGCCGAGGTGGGCGACTCGCTCGGCGCCCCGGGCACCCCGAACAGCCCGCACTATCTGCTGCTCTACGCGGTCGACGCCGCCGCCGGACAGCTCGCCGGCAGGGCTGGCCGGCGGACCGGGCTGGAGCAGCTGCGCCGGATCCTGCACGACGGCCCGGAACGGCGTACGCACGTGCTGGCCTGGTGGCGCGGGGTAGCCCGGATGCGGGCCGACCTGGGCGGCCCGGCGGCGCGTACCGACCAGATCGGGGCCTGGGTGGCGCTCGACGTGCAGGGCGCGGAGCTGGGCTCCTCGCTCTACCCGGGCACCGGCGGGCCGGACTGGTACCCCCGCCCGTGGCGAGGGCTCTACTTCGACCGGGCGGTGCACCGCACCGGCCAGGTGATCATCCCTTATGGTCCCTCCCGATGAACGAACCGGTCGCCAGTGAGACGTACGCCGCCCAGATCCGTCGGCTCGCCGAGCTGACCGCCCGGGTGGCGGCCCAGCGCGCCGAAGCGCACACCTGGTACGCGCAGCAGTGCGCCACCGCCGACCGGGCGGTGGCGGAGGCCACCGAGCAGGTCCGCCGGGCCGAGGCGGAGGTGGCGGAGGCGCGGGAGCTGGTGGAGCGGGTCGACACCGAGGCCGCCCACCTGTGGGGGCAGCTGCGCGCCCGGATCGGCAGCGGCGGGCGGCGACTGGGCGAGCTGCCCGGGCCGGCCCGGGACGCGACCGGCGATCCGGTGCCGCTGCTGCACGGGGTACGCGAGGTGCTGGACCGCACCCGTCAGCCGGGCGAGCTGCCCGGCTCGGCGAACCCGCTGCTGGTGGGCTGCGGGGTCGGCGGCGCGCTGGTCGCGTACGCGCTGGGGATGGGGGCGCGGGCGCTGGGCGACGGCTCCCGCGGGGACCTGGCGGTCGGCCTGCCGGTGCTGGCGCTGGTGGTCACGCTGCTCGGGCCGCTGGTGGGGCTGGCCCCGGCCCGGCTGCTGGCCGACCGCCGGCACGCCGTGCTGACCCCCCGCGCGATCACCTTGGTGGCCGCCGCCGGCCTGGTCACCACCGTCCTCCTCCTCGCCCTAGCCCCCCGCTGACCGCCCACCACCCGCGGCTTGCCGGCGCCAGGCCCCGCCCGGTTGATCATGAGGTTGGCGGCGAGCGGCACCCAGCGGGTCACGCCGCCAACCTCATGATCGACGCGACCTAGAGGCGGGGCGGTCAGGCGGGGGTCAGGACGGCTTCCTTGAGGAGGCGGCGGGCGAGGACGAGGCGGTCGGCGTCGTCGTCGAGGCCGGGTAGGTCGCCGACCCGGGTGACCTCGCCGGTGAGCAGGGCGTGCAGCGCCGGCGCGCAGCTGCCGGGCAGCGTGATGGCGCGGTCGAACAGGCGCAGCGCGATCCGGCCGTCCCCGCTCGGGTCGAGCCGCCAGCGCAGGCCGCCCCGGACCGCGACGCGGCTGTCCCGGTCCAGCGCGGTCAGCGCGGCGGCCTGGGCCAGGGGCCGGATCGGCGCCGGGCGGGCGGCCGGCCAGGCCCGTGCCCGCAGCCGGTCGGCCACCGCTGCCGGGTCGGCCCGCAGCAGCCAGTCGCGCAGCGCCTCCACGGTCTCGGTCAGCTCCGGCTCCAGCGCATCCGGGTCGGCCACGTCGACGCCGAAGGGCAGCCCGGCGCGCAGCCGTGGATCGGCGGCGGCGAGCGCCAGCAGCTCCTCGACCAGGGCGTACCGGGTCAGCGCCCGGATGCCCACGGTCAGGTGCAGCGAGCTGCGCTCCTGCGCCTGGGCGCTGTGCAACCAGCCCCGGGGCAGGTAGAGCGCGTCGCCGGGGGCGAGCACCACGTCCAGGGCGGCCGGCCCCTCGGCGGTCGCGGCCACCTCGTCGGCCCGCCCGCCCCAGGGCTGCCGCTCCAGCGGGTCGGGCAGCACCGGCGGGTGGATCCGCCAGTGCTTGCGGCCGTCGACCTGCAGCACGAAGACGTCGTGCGTGTCGTAGTGGGTGGCGAAGCCCTGACTGCCGGCCGGGGTCAGGTAGGCGTTCACCTGCACGGGCTGGGCCAGCGCGGTGCCCAGCTCGCGGGCGAAGTCGCCCAGCGCCGGCCAGGTCCGGTGCAGGCCCTGCAGGACCAGGGTCGCGCCGTCGGCGTACAGCTGGAGGACCTGCTCGTCGAGGACCTGGTCGCCGATCTCGGCGCCCGCGCCGCCGCCGCCGGTGTAGCGCGCCGCCGGCACCAGCTCGCCGTCCTTGGCGATCCGCAGGAACGGGGTACGCAGGCCGCGCCGGCTGAGCAGTTCGTCGGCGTCGGCCGGGCTGAACAGGTCGGTGAAGCCGCGCGGGTTGGGCAGCTCGGCGGCCCGGGACAGCAGCGGGCTGCGTCCCCAGTGGTCGGCGGCGAACTTGGCCGGCTCGACCGTGATGCACCGGGCGAGGGAATCGCCGGCGGAAGGCGGAACCGCCGGGCGGCCGTCGCCGCCCGGCGACGGTTCCAGGTTGTGGCGCGGCGTCAGACGCGCCGAGCTGGATCTGTCGGACGGGTCGAGCTGCGTCATGGCGATCGGTCAGGCGCTGCCGTCGGCGCCGCCGTCGCGCTGGCCGGGGGTCGCGCCACCGTCGGCCGGACCCTCCGCGCCGCCGTCCGCGCCGCCGTCCTGCTTACCCGGGGTCGCCCCACCGTCGGCCGGACCCTCGGCGCCCTTGTCAGCGCCGCGGTCGGCCCCGCGCTCCGCGCCACGGTCCGCACCGCCGTCCGCGCCACCGTCCTGCTGGCCCGGGGTCGCCCCACCGTCGGCCGGGCCCTCGGCCCCGCCGCCACCGGTGGTCTGCATGTCGTCGTCGTTGAGTGCCATGGGTGCTCCCTCGGATGTGCCGCCCCGCCGTCGGTCGGGGGTTCGTCGTGGAGCGGGTGGTACCCCACGCGCGATCTCCTCTAACCACACCGTAGACGCCGGGGCCCGGCGACACGGACGGTTCGCCGGGCCCCGCCGGGCGTCACCCGGGCCCGGGGGCCCGCGCGTGGCCGGCGGGCCGGCCCGGTCGGTGCCAGGATGGCGGAGGAACGCCGGAGAGGAGGTGGCCGTGGGACAGCCGGAGCCGTTGACGCCACTGGCCGAGGACTGGCAGCGGGCGCTCGCCGTGGTGGCCCACCCCGACGACCTGGAGTTCGGCGCGGCGGCCGCGGTGGCCCGCTGGACCGGGCAGGGCAAGCAGGTCGGCTACTGCCTGCTCACCAGCGGCGAGGCCGGCATCGACGGGATGCCGCCGGACCGCGCCCGGGTGCTCCGGGAGGAGGAGCAGCGCGCGTCGGCGGCGGTGGTCGGGGTGGACGCGGTGGAGTTCCTGGGCCTGCCGGACGGGCTGCTGGAATATGGCGTGCCGCTGCGTCGGGAGATCGCCGCGGTGGTCCGCCGGCACCACCCCGACATCGTGATCACCAACAACTTCCGGGAGACCTGGGACGGGGCGTACGCGCTGAACCAGGCCGACCACATCGCCTGCGGCCGGGCGGTGCTGGACGGGGTACGGGACGCCGGCAACCGGTGGATCTTCCCGGAGCAGCTGGTGGACGGCGTCGAGCCGTGGGCCCGGGTACGCGAGGTGTGGGCGGCGGCCTCGCCGCGGGCGCGGCACGGGGTGGACGTGACGGCCACGTTCGACCGGGGCGTGGCTTCGCTGCGGGCACACGGGGCCTACCTGAGCGGACTCGGCGACGGTGGCTTCGACGCGGAGGAGTTCCTCGAGGGGTTGGCCCGCCCGGCCGGCACCCGCCTGGGCGTCCGGTACGGCACTGCCTTCGAGGTCTTCCGCCTCGACCTCGCCTAGGCCGCGGCGATGATCCTGGTCGGCACCTCCGGTTGGCAGTACCGGGACTGGCGGGAACGCTTCTACCCGGCGAAGCTGCCGCAGCGGCTGTGGCTGGAACACTTCGCGGCGCGGTTCGCCACCGTGGAGGTCAACAACGCCTTCTACCGGCTGCCCGAGCGGGACACCTTCGTTGCCTGGCGGGACCGGACCCCAAACGACTTCTGCGTGGCGGTGAAGATGAGCCGCTACCTCACCCACATCAAGCGGCTGCGGGAGCCGGCCGAACCGGTGGCCCGCTTCCTCGGCCGGGCCACCGGGCTGGGTGACCGGCTCGGACCGGTGCTGGTGCAACTCCCACCGAACCTGCGGGCCGACCCGGAGGCGCTGGACGCCACGCTGCGCCTCTTCCCGGCCGAGGTGCGGGTGGCGGTGGAGCTGCGGCACCCCTCCTGGTGGACGGACGAGACGCGACAGGCGCTGGAGCGCCGCCGCGCCGCGCTGGTCTGGGCGGACCGGCTCGGCCGCCCGGTGACCCCGCTGTGGCGCACCGCCGACTTCGGCTACCTGCGGCTGCACGAGGGGCGGGCCCGGCCCTGGCCGCGCTACGGCCGGGACGCGCTCGCCTCCTGGGTAGGCCGGTTGGCCGGGACGTTCGACGCCGCGGAACCGGCGTACGTCTACTTCAACAACGACCCCGGCGGCGCGGCGATCGTCGACGCGGTGGCCTTCGCCGGTCTGGCTGGTCGGGCCGGCCGGCCGGTGAGCCGCGTGCCGGCGCCCAGCGACCTCGTGGGCTGACGCGAACGGCCCGCTCCACCGGTGGTGGGGCGGGCCGGTCGGGACCGTCGGTCAGGGAAAGTTCTGCACCAGGTCCTTGGGCATGTTGTCCTTCACGTCCTCCCACTGGCCCGGGGTGATGTGCCGGCTCAGTGCGTCGAGCACCACCTGCACCACGCGCTCGGTGCCGCCCTCGACGTCGTATGGGAAGCGTTGCCGCACCTCGAACAGGAAGTCGTCCCGGTTCAGCTTCACCGGCACGTCCATCGGCTGCCAGCCGTCGAAGTAGATCCCCCGTACCAGCACCGGCAACTGCGCCGCGAACTCGACGCTCTCCTGCACCGGCATCCGGTCGCGCAGCAGGTGCAGCACGGTACGCAGCGCGCAGTAGGACTGGTTGCGTTGCGACTTCGGCCAGCCGTAGGCCTGCTCGATGTCCTTGAGGATCAGGTTGGTCTTCTGGATGGAGGACTCAATCGCGGTACTCAGCTGCTCAGCCATCTGCCCACCCCCGTAGGTCGGTTTCCCACCGTCGGTCGTCGGTGCGTCGCGGCGGCCCGCTGGGCCCCCGCCACTGCCGGGTCGGACTGAACCGACCGGGCCGCTCGCCGCGCCGGGGGCCGGCGGACTTCCCGACCACGTGCAGCACCCCGCCACGGCGTCGATCCGATACCACCCGCACCGTCATGGCCCACCTCCTGTCGGCCTCGCGGCCGCGTACGGACCGCACACACCGCCCAGACTGTCCGGGGAGAGGGTGAGCCGGCCTCACCCCGGTCGGGTGAAACCCGGCCGTCAGTCGACGCCGAGCAGGGCCTGCAACCGCTGGCCGTTGCGCTGGGCGTAGTCCCGGTAGCAGTTGTTCATGAGCACGTGGGTCTGCGCGGCCTCGCCGCCCAGCTCGCGCAGCCGGGGCGCCCAGTCGCGCAGCTCCCGGTCGGAGTAGTCGTAGCCGAACTTCTCGTGGATGTCCTTGCTGGTCCACCGCTCGCTGTGGCCGTGGAAGCGGACCACCGCGAGGTCCGCGGTGGCGGCCAGCACCGGCGGTACGGACGACCGGTGTCCCTGCGGCATGTCGACGCAGACGTACGGAAGCTGGTGCTTGCGCAGGAAGCCGAGGGTCTCCTCCCGGTTGTCACCGTCGAACCAGGAGGCGTGCCGGAACTCCACGGCCGGTCGTAGCGGGGCGCACCGCTTCGCCACCTCGAGGAGGTACTGCTTGTTGTCCCGCTTGATGGTGAACCAGGGCGGGAACTGGAACAGCACCACGCCGAGCCGGTCCGCCGTGACCAGCGGGTCGAGCGCGGACAGGAACCGGGTCCACACCTCCTCGTACGCCTGCGGCGGCAGGTCGTCCGGGTAGAGGTTCTTCTTCTCGGTGTCCGGGCGCAGGTCCTTGTAGAGCGCCCCGACCCGGGTCGGGTGCCCGGTGAGCAGGCTGAACGCCTTGATGTTGAAGGTGAAGCCGGGCGGGGTGCGATCGACCCACAGCTGCGCCGTCCGCTCGGCCGGCGGCGAGTAGTAGGTGGCGTCTACCTCGACCAGCGGGAACTGCCGGGCGTAGTACGCCAGTCGCTTCTCCGGGGTGTCCGCGGTCTGGGGGTACCAGCCGGAGTCGAGCAGGGTCCGGTCGGTCCACGAGGCGGTGCCCACCTTGATCTCACCCATGGGGCGAGTCCACCGCGTCGGGGACCGACCGGCAACCCGGTGGCGCTCAGGCCGCCCGCCGCTCCCGGGTCTGCTTGCAGGACACGCAGGAGGTGGCGGACGGGAAGATCTCCAGCCGCTCCACCGGGATCGGGGCCGAGCAGCCCTCGCAGAAGCCGTAGGTGCCCTCCTCGAGCCGGCTGAGGGCGTGCTCGAACTGGGCGCGCCGGTCCAGGATGCTGCGCAGCAGGGACTGTGCGGTGTCCCGCTCGGCGGTCTTGGTGCCGCTGTCGGCCTGGTCGTCGCCGGCCGTGTCGCCGACCTCGACCAGACGCAGCACCTGGCTCTGCACCACGGCCTGCTCGTACTCCGCAGTCAGCTCGTCGTACCGCGACTGCAGGGACTGCCGGATCTGGTCGACCTCCGCCTGCGAACGGCCCGTGGCTGTCGTGTCGTGGACGAGCATGGCTGCCTGCCTTTCCTCGGGGCCTCATACCGGTCCGGGGCGGCGAGCGCCCCGGACGGATCGATGGGGTGCACGGGCGATCTCACCCGTGCTCTGTGAGCCGGGCGATTACCCGCCGCCTCCGAGGATCAAACCGGGGATTTCCGCGGTCTTCCATCGCATTCGTGCGCTGTTGCGCCGCCCGGTCCGTCCCCCGCCGTCCCGGATCCGACGGGTCCGTCCCCATGGGGTCCGGCTGCCCGGCTCAGCACCGCCGGTCAGCCGGCCTCGACCAGGGCCGGGTGGCGCGGATCGTCGGCGCGGACCACCACGTCGGCGAAGGAGGCCGGGGTGACCTCGTCGGCGTATCGGGCGAAGGCGGGCAGGGTCCAGCGCAGCTCGGGATCGGTCCGCCGGTCCAGCGCGGCCGGCGAGAGCTCCACGTGCACGGTGACGTCGAAGGGCAGCCCGCCGCCGAGCAGTAGCGAACCGCTGACCAGCACCACCGCGCCGGCCGGCAGTTCGACGTACGCGGCCCGGCTGGCCCGGTCGGTGGCGGCGTCCCAGAGGGACGGAAGCACCTGGCCCGAGCCGTCGGGACCGGCCGGGCCGAGCACCTCGCGGCGCAGCCCCGCCTCGTCGAGCCAGTCCTCGTAGTACGCGTCGGGGTTGGTTCGGCCGTGTTCCAGGCGTAGCGAGGCGGGCCGGAGGAAGTCCGCGGCGCGCACGTGCAGTACCGGCCGCCCGGCCGCGCGCAGCGGGTCGACCAGCGCTCCGGCGAGCGCGTCCGGGTCGGCGGCCGGCGGGCCGTCGACGGCCACCCGCAGCCGGCCGGCTACGGCGGCGCCGGTGAGCCGGTCGGTCAGCTCGGTGACGAGACGCTCTGGCGTGATCGGGCGGATCCGCATCCGACCATCCTGCCGTCCGCCGGGATTCGACCGGGCGGTCAGCCCCCGGTCCCCGTCGGGTCGAACGGTGCGGGGCCCCGTCCGGTCGCGTCAGCGGGTTGGTCGGGTGGGTCAGCCGGTGCGGTCGATGGTGACCCGGGCGTCGTCGGCGAGCCGGTAGCCGACGCCGTAGACGGTGGTGACCAGGGGGATGTCCACCCCGACCTTGCCGCGCAGCCGGCGGACGTGCACGTCGACGGTGCGGACGCCGGCGTGCTCGTACCCCCAGACCGCGTTGAGCAGTTGCAGCCGGGTGAACACCCGGCGGGGGTGGGCGACGAGGTGCAGCAGCAGGTCGAACTCCAGCCGGGTAAGCGGCAGCGGCTCGCCGTCGCGCAGCACCGACCGGGACGCGGCCAGGATGTGCAGGGTCGGGATGGCCGGCGCGAGCGGGCGGCTCGGCGACCGGCCGACCGGCACGGGGTCGACCCGGCGTTCCGCCGGCCCGCCGCCGCTGGTGATCACGGCGTCGCCGCGTTCCAGCAGCTCGCGGGCGGCTTCCAGCAGCCGCCGGGCGGCCGGGCTCAGCGACTCCTCGCCGGCCAGCGGGATGTTGAGGGTGACCGTGAGCACCGGGGTGGTGGTGTTGGCGGGGCGACGCTGGCCGCCGGGGGGACGACCGGGGACCGCGGGTTGGGACGTATGCCATCCGGCGCGCGGCGAGGCGGGGCTGACCGACATGGTCCTCCTTGGCTGGTCCGGGTGCTTCCCCACGGCCCGGGGCACCGCTTCATCGATGCTTCCGGGCGCCTGTGCGCGGGTCAAGGGCGGCTACGTTGCTTGACTGTGACAATTGACGAACACATCGGAGCCGGATGCTCGCTCTGCGTACGAGTCCGTTGATTACAGCAGAGCGACGAGATGACCCGTTACGGGGGGTCCCCACCCGGTTGCCCGGTTCCCTTGGGTGGGTCGCCGTCGGCGGCAGCGCCGAAAATGTGAGCGCGGCGCACCGGGCTGCCCGGTACGCCGCGCCGTCGCCGCCCCGCCCTCAGCGGTCGCGGTCCACCACGATCCGGGCCTCGTCGGCGAGCCGGTAGCCGACGCCGTACACGGTGGTCACCACCGGCGTGTCGACGCCGAGCTTGGCCCGCAGCCGGCGTACGTGGACGTCCACGGTACGGGCCACCGCGTGTTCGTACCCCCACACGTTGGCGAGCAGTTGGAGCCGGGTGAACACCCGCCGGGGATGCTCGGCGAGGAAGAGCAGCAGCTCGTACTCGATCCGGGTCAGCGGGATCTGCACGCCGCCCCGGCGGACCACCCGGGTGCCGGCCAGGATGCGTACCGGGTGGGGCTTCTCCGCCGGCTGCGGCGGGGCGGCCGGAGCGGGTGGCTCGGCGTCGCGCCGCGGGTCGAGCACGGCGCGGACGGCCTGGTGCTCGTCGGTCGGGACCACTCCCGCGCCGGACGCGGCGAGTTCGTCGAGCAGGTCGACCAGGCGGGCCAGGCCGGGTGTCAGCCCGGCGGCGCCCAGGTCGAGGGTGATGGTCAGGGTGGGCGTCGTGCGGGGCCGCGGCGGCGCGGCCCGGTCGGGGCGGCCGGACCGGTGCGGGCGCGGGGAGATGGCGACGACGGACATGGGGCCTCCTGAGTGGCGGTCGCGCCCGCCACGCCGGGTGCGGCGTGGCGGTCAGCGGGGCGCCCGGCCGGTGGTGACCGGGGGCGCGGCGGACGAGGGTCGGAGCGGCGGGGTGGGGCCGAGGGTGGGCAGCCCGGCGATGCGCCAGGCGGCGAACCCGCCGACCACGTCGGTGGCGCGGTGCAGGCCGAGGTCCTGGAGCGCGGCGGCGGCCAGCGAGGACGTGTAGCCCTCCTGGCACAGGATCACCACCGGTACGTCGTAGTCGACGGCCTCGGGCAGCCGGGCCGGGCAGCGCGGGTCGAAGCGCCACTCGAGCACGTTGCGCTCCACGGCGAGGGTGCCGGGCACCGTGCCGTGCGCGGCCCGCTGGCCGGCCGGGCGGATGTCGACCAGCAGCGCCCCCGTCCGGTAGGCGAGGTGGGCCTGCTCGGGATCGAGGCGGTGCAGCCGGCGACGGGCGGCGGCGAGGATCTCGTCGATGCCCCGCGAGCCGGGTGGCGGGACCGGACAGCTCTCGGTACGGGTGGGGTGCTGGGGCATCGTCGGGTCCTTCCGGGCGGCGTGGGTCGGGGGCACGGGTGCGGCGGGCGGCGACGTCACCAGGCCACCCCCGCCTCGGCCACCTCGGCGACCAGGAGTTGGCCGGCGACGAGGCGGTAGCGGGTCATCCGTTGCAGCGCGGGCCGGTAGACGTGCACGCTGACCGCCGGCCGGTCCCCGCGGTTGGTGACGAGGTGCACGTGGCGGGCTCCGAAGCGCCGGCCCGCGCCGGCGGCGAGCCGGTGCGGGCGGAGCCGGCCGCCGCTGACGGTCTCCTCGGTGAGGGTGCCGGCGACCACCAGGAAGGCGCCTTCGGAGCCGCCGTGGTCGTGCAGGTCGGTGCCCTGCCCGGGCAGCCAGCTCAGCGCCCACACCTCGTACGTGGCCTCGGCGGCCAGGCGCGCGTACCACCGCTCGGCCGGGTCGAAGCGCAGCGGCACCGGCCAGCGCGTCGGGTCGGTCCAACGGGCGGCGACGGCGAACAGGTCGGGCGGACCGGTGCGGGTCATCGGCGGTTCGTCCTCACGGTTACGGAGCGGCGCGGACCACCTCACTATAGAAGGTAAACCCTATAGGTTTAGTAGACAATACCGGATGCTGGGACGACCCGCGCAGATCCGGGCGGTCAGCGCCGGACCGGCGGGTCCACCCGGTAGCCGGGCACCGACGGCCAGCGCACGGTGAGCACCACCGACTCCCGCTCGGCGTACCAGGAGTGGTCCACGCCCCGGCCCCAGACCACGTAGTCTCCCGGCTCGCGCAGCAGCACCGTCCGGTCCCGCAGCTCGATCCGGAACGCCCCGCTGATCAGCACCAGCAGGGCGGTGCGCCGCTCTCCCGTCGCCCACGCCGAGCGCGTCTCCCCGGCCGGGTGCACGCCCCACTTCACCTCGACCTCGGTGCTGTGCCGCACCTCCCCGAGCGGCTTGAAGTGGCCGAGCAGCCAGCCCGCGTCGGCCGCCCCGTCCACCGCCGCGTTGCCGACATAAACCCGATCGTCCATCCGTGCCCTCCCGTGCCGGCTCGGCAAGCTACCAGGCGCCGGCCCGGGCCCGGCAGCACCTCCGGCCGCCCGGTTCCTCGACCCGCCCGCGACGCAAGCCCCACCCCGTCCGAGCTGACCCGCCGGGCCTCCGGCGCGACGGCCCGTCGGGCAGGTATACAAGGGCGGTGGAGGATCCCCTGCCCGAGCAGATGCGCGCGGCGGCCGGCGCGTGGCTGGCGGCGCTCGACGAGCCGGCCCGCCAGCGGGCCCGGCACGACTTCGCCGACGAGGCCGCGCGGCGCTGGCTGGAGTACCGGCCCCGACCCCGGCCCGGGGTCAGCCTCGCCGACGTGGACGTCACCGCCCGCAAGGCCGCCCACCGGCTGCTCGCCACCGCGCTCAGCCCGCCCGCGTACGCCCAGGCCATGGCGGTCGTCGCCTTGGAGGAGGTGCTCGACCGGGCGGAGAACTGGCGGCGCGGCCGGCACAGCGGCGACTACTGGGTGGCCGTCTTCGGCGACCCGGCCCGCGACGACCGGTGGGCGTGGCGGTTCGAGGGGCACCACCTGTCGGTGACGATGACCGTGGTCGACGACCAGGTCTCCCCCGCCCCGCTCTTCCTCGGCGCGAACCCGGCCACTGTCCGGCACGCCGGCCGCCCGGTCTCCCGCCCGCTCGGACCCGAGGAGGACCTGGCCTGCGAACTGCTCGACGCGCTCGGGCCGGCCGGCCGAGCCGCCGCGATCATCGCCGACGAGGCGCCCGGCGACATCATCAGCGCCACCCGGCCCACCGCGCCGGACCGCCTCGACCCGCTCGGCGTGCCCCGGGACCGGCTCACCCCGACCGGCCGGGCACTGCTCGACCAGCTCGTCGCCCTCTACCTGGACCGGCTGCCGCCCGAGCTGGCGGCCCGCGAGGCCGGTCGGCTCGACGGTCGGGAGCTGCATTTCGCCTGGGCCGGCCCCACCCGGCCGGGGCAGCGGCACTACTACCGGATCCAGGGCGACGACCTGCTGATCGAGTACGACAACACCACCGACGACGGCAACCACGCACACACCGTGCTGCGCCGCCCGGCCAGCGACTTCGGCGCCGACGTCCTGGCCGCCCACCACGCCACCGCCCACTAACCCACCCCACCCCACCCCACCCCCCGGGTCCCGCCACGTTGATCAAGGAGTTCGCGTCTGGTTGGAGATCGACTCCGACGCAAACTCCTTGATCAACGCCTGCCTCCCCGGGGGCGGGGGGTGGTCAGGGGTGGTGGGCCTCGATGAGGAAGCGTTGGGCGTGGGCGACGAAGGGGCCCTCGGCGCGGATCTGGTCGTGCAGGCGGCGCAGTTCCGGACGGTAGCGGTCGACCGTGAAGCCGGGGACCGTCCAGATCACCTTGCGCAGGAAATACACCACCGCGGCGATGTCGTGGAAGACCGTCCGCAGGGTGGCCGTACGCAGGTCCACCACGGTCAGCCCGGCGGCCTCGGCGGCGGCGACCGCCTGCTCCGGGTGGCGCGTGGCCGGCGGCGGGAGCGGCCCGAGGATCGCCTCGCTCAGTTCCCGCTGGGTGCCGGCGCCGATCTGCTGGGAGAGGTAACTGCCGCCGGAGCGCAGCACCCGGGCGATCTCGCTCCACCAGGTGTCCACCGGGTGCCGGCTGACCACCAGGTCGAAGGAGCCGGCCCGGAACGGCAGCGGCGGCCGCTCCGCCACCTGAACGACGGTGGCGCCGACCCGGCGCAGCGTACGGCGGGCGACCGCGACGTTCGGCGGCCACGCCTCGGTGGCGACCAGCAGCGGGGGCGGGGCGGGCACCTCGGCCAGCACCTCTCCGCCGCCGGTGTCGATGTCCAGCGCGGCGTCGACGGTGGCCATCCGCGCGCCGACCAGGCGGGCGTACCCCCACGGCGGGCGTTCCTCGCTGGCCCGCCCGGCCAGCCAGGAGAAGTCCCAGCCCTCGACCGGCACCGCCGCACCCTCGGCGATCAGCTCCTCGAAGTCACCATCCGCGCTCATTCCGCCGAGCCTGTCGTAGCTGCGCCGGACGCGGCAACGGGTTTACCGGACGGGACCGGCCGCTCGGGCCGGCGGGCGGATGATCTCCACGGTGGACGCCGGGAGCTCGGCGAGCGCGTCGAGCCCGCCCTGCGCGCCGGCCCGGCCGCGGTCGAACTGGCGCATCAGCCCGGCGCCCAGCCACACCCCGACCGACCCGACGGCCAGCGCCAGCAGCTCGGTGGCCAACTGTCCGCCGGTCGCGCCCCGCTGCGGCGCGTGGGCCCGGATCAGGCAGGTGAGCAGGAACAGCGCCGCCATCGCGGCGTTGACCAGGCTGACCGTGACGGCGGTGCGCCGGGTCCGGTCGGCGCGCACGTCCCACAGGTCGACCATCCCGGCGACCGCGGTGAGCGCGGCGGCGACCAGGGCGGCCACGGCGGTCCAGTAGCCGACCTCGCCGAGGAAGGCCGGGCCGCCGGCGACGTCGGCCAGGTCGAAGACCGCGGCGCTGACGAAGAGTCCGAACGGGAACGTCACCAGCATCGGTTGGATGGGGTGCCCCTGCACCCGCAGTCGGCTCTCCATCGGTCCCTCCCCCGGGTCGGCGCAGCTCAGCTGTCCAGGGTGCTACCCCCGCGCCACCGGGGCGAAACGAACGCCCGCTCAGCTCTCCCTGGGCCGGGACACCGTGGACACCAGCCGCTCGGCGACCTCGCGCAGCGGGATGTCCAACGAGGCGGCGGCGCTGCGGAGCACCGCCAGCGCCTCCGGCGCCGGGCAGCCGCGCTGCGTCATGATCACCCCAACGGCCTGCCCGATCACGCCCTCCTCCAACAGCGCCGCGTCGAGCTGGCCGGCCTGGGCGGCCTGCCGCTCCCGGTCCCGCACGGCGGCGAGGAGCAGGCCGGCGTGCTCGGCCAGGAGCATCGCGGTGAGCTGGTGCCGGGGGGTGAGCGCGTCGGCTGGCTCGGCGTACAGGTTGATCGCGCCGATCACCTGCTCGTCCACGTCGACCGGTGCGGAGATCACCCCGCGTACGCCCAGCCCGCGGGCCCGCCCGGTCCAGGCGGGCCAGCGCGACTCCCGGTCGAGGTCCGCCGCGGTGATCATTTCGCGCCGCCGGATGGCGGCCAGGGCCGGCGTGTCGGGGCTGTGCCGCAGGTCGTCCAGTTCGGCCCGGCCGGCGTCGGAGGCGGCCACCCCGGCCGGCTCGCCGGCGCGTAGCGCGGTGAAGCCGCAGCTGTCCACCCCGGGTATGGCGTCGCGGGCGACGCGGACCAGCCGGGCCAACGCCTCGTCGAAGTCGGCGACGGCGATCAGGCCGGCGGTCAGTTCGCGCAGCAGGGCGGCGGTCTCCAGCACGTTGAGTGGGTCGGTCACGGGTTCCCGCGTGTCGAGGTTCACCGGGCCACGGCCCCCGCCGCCTCCGACCACGCGGTGTCCCCGTTCGGCGCCATTGCCTGTCCCATCCGCTCTCTCCCTGACTCGAAGCCCCGGCCTACTACCCTGACAAACCAGGTTCGAAACCGCGCAAAGGGGTCCCTTCCGGCGCGCCGTGCGCCGGGAGAGACCCCTATGTCGATGGTCAGCGGGATCCGGAGATCAGCCGCCGTCCCACCGAGGCGATCAGCCGGTCCAGCTCGGAGCCGAACGGGTTGTCGTGCACCAGGTACGTCCAGGTGGCGCTCGGCCGGACCAGCTTCGCGGCGTCCGGCTCCCAGCCCTCGTCGAACTCGGTCTCCTCGAAGGTGGCGATGGTCCGCGCCTCGATCTCCGGGACGAGCGCGTTGAACGCCGGGACGGCGCTGCGGTGGAACTCGTCCAGCGGGTCGAGGCGGCCCAGCGCCCGCAGGTGCACACCCTCGCGGACCTCGGAGAGCTCGGCCAGGTGCTCGGCCCAGAGCCGGTCCAGGTGGTAGAGGGCGATCTTCCGGGCCACCTCGGCGAGCAGGTCCTCGTCCATCTCGCCGGCCTTCTCCGGCACCCGCTCCAGCAGCATAAGCGCGGCGATGTCGCTGGTCAGCAGCCGCTCCCGCCGCTCGGCGAGGGCCTTGCGCTGCTGCTCGATCACCACGCTGTAGCGCCAGGTGTTGCGGTGGATCTCGTGGTTGACGCCCTCCGCGACCCGCTGGGCGTGCTCCACCGCGTAGTCGACCTGCGGGTCGGTGACCAGGCCGTCGGCGTTCATCCGGGGCGACGCCGGGACGGTGTCGCCGGCGTGCCGGACGACGAGGTCGTCCTCCAGGCTGACGAAGAAGACCGACCCGCCCGGGTCGCCCTGCCGGCCGGCCCGGCCGCGGAGCTGGTCGTCGACCCGGCGGCTGTCGTGCCGGCCGCTGCCGATCACGTAGAGGCCGCCGAGGCCGGCCACCCGCTCCCGGTCGGCCTGGTCGCTGCCGCCGAGGCGGATGTCGACGCCGCGGCCGGCCATCTGGGTGGAGACGGTCACCGCGCCGTGCGCGCCGGCCTCGGCGATGATCGCCGCCTCCTCGTCGTCGTTCTTGGCGTTGAGGACCACGCAGGACACGCCGGCCGCGTGCAGCCCGGCCGCCAGGCCCTCGGACTCCTTGACGTCCAGGGTGCCGACCAGCACCGGGCGGCCCGCCTCGTGGCAGCGCTTGATCTCGTCGATCAGCGCCTCCTCCTTCTCGGCCCGGGTGGCGTAGATCCGGTCCTGCTCGTCCTCCCGGATGCACGGGGTGTTCGGCGGGATCACCGCCACCTCGAGGCCGAAGAACTCGCGGAGCTGGTCGCCGACGAGCACCGCGGTCGCGGTCATCCCGCAGATCTTCGGGTAGAGCGCGATGAACGCCTGCACGGCGATGGTGCCCAGCACCTCGCCCTCGGCGGTGGCGTCCAGGCCCTCCTTCGCCTCGACCGCGGCCTGCAGCCCGTCCGGCCAGCGGCGGCGCTGGGCCACCCGGCCGCGCATCTCGTCGATCAGCTCGACCGAGCCGTCCCGGACGATGTAGTCCACGTCGCGGTGCAGCAGGGCGTGCGCGTGCAGCGCCACGTTGACCGCGGAGAGCTGCCCGACGTGCTCCTCGTCGTACAGGTCGATGCCACCGAGCTTGGCTTCGACGGTGGCCAGGCCGGCGGAGGTGAAGGCGACGCTGCGGCCGTCCTCGGCGATCGTGTAGTGCTTGCCCTTGCGCAGGCCGCGGACCAGCCCGGCGGCCGCGTGCACCGGGTCCTGCTCGCCGGCAACCGCGCCGGCGAGCACCATCGGCACCCGGGCCTCGTCGATGAGGATGGAGTCGGCCTCGTCGACGATGGCGGTCTTGAGCGCCGGCTGCACCCGGTCGTCGAGGTCGGTGACGAGTTGGTCGCGGAGGAAGTCGAAGCCGGCCTCGCTGACCGAGACGTAGGTGACGTCGCAGGCGTACGCGGCGCGCCGCTCGTCGGGGGTGGAGGCCTCGTTGACCCAGCCGACGGTGAGCCCGAGCAGCCGGTAGACCGGTGCCATCCACTCGGCGTCGCGGCGGGCCAGGTAGTCGTTGACGGTGAGCACGTGGACCGGGCCGTTGCCCATCCGGACGTGGCCGTACGCGGCGATGGTCGCGGTGAGCGTCTTGCCCTCACCGGTGGCCATCTCGGCCACCTTGCCGGAGAGCAGGGCCATCGCGCCGAGCAGCTGGACGTCGTAGGGCCGCTGGTCGAGGCCGCGGCGGGCCGCCTCCCGGCCGATCGCGCAGATCTCCTCGTACCCCTCGGCCTGCCCGGCGGCCTCGGTCAGCTCGGCGTCGGAGAGCTTCTCCAGCTCCGCCTCGCGGGCCTCGACGGCCGGCAGCAGCTTCTCCAGCGGGGCCAGGTCGACCGTCGTCCCCGGGCGCTGGAGGAACCGCCGGAACCTGGTCTTCAACCGTTGCGACACACCCATGAGCGGCAACGGTACGCGAACCGGAGCCGATTGTGGCCCCCGACCGGCGCCGGGTCTGTCCGGTGTCCGGTTTCCTGACCGTTTCGGCAGCTCAGGGCGGTTGCGGCCGATGGCCGTCAGGAGGGTCGCCGGCGACCGCGCGGGCCCGCGGGTCAGCCGGCGAACACCACCTGGAGTTCCTGCCGGCGGCGCTCGGCCAGGTCGATCAGCAGCGCCGGCGCCTCGTCGAGGGGCACCACCGCCGTCACGACGTGCTTGCGGATCAGGTCGCCGTACTGGCGCAGCAGCTCGATGGTCTCCGCGGAGAGCCGTTCCCGGTCCCAGGTGGGGGCGAGCCCGCGGGGCACCCGCCCGATCTGGGCGCAGCGCAGCGACAGCCCGTTGTGGTGGAACTCCTCGCCGAGCCGGACCTCGTCCGCGCCGGACTGGTAGAACGCGAGGTCGATGACGGTGCCCTGGGGGCGCAGCAGGCGCAGCGCGAGGTGCAGCGCCCAGGCCTGACCCCGGCACTGGAACACCACGTCGGCGCCCCGGTCGCCGGCGGCGTGGTGCCACCGGGTCTTGAGCACCACCGCCGGGTCGTCCGCGGCCGGGTCCAGCGTCTCCAGGCCGAGCGCCTCGGCCACCTCCCGCCTGGCCGGGGTGGGGTCGAGGACCACCACGGACGCGGCGCCGTGCCGCCGGGCGAACAGCGCGGTGAGCAGGGCGACCACCCCGCTGCCGACCACCGCCACCCGGCGGCCGCGTACGCCGTCGCCGAGCGAGCGCACGTCGGTGCCGCACAGGTCGGCGGCGGCGTGCAGCAGCCCGTTGGCGCAGATCGGGCCCATGTGCGCGACGTAGACGCCGAGCAGCGGGTCGAGGTCGTCGGGGAGCGGGACGAAGCGTTCGGCGAGTGGGTCGGCGACGTACCCGGTGCGGTGGCCGTAGGTCATCGCGCCCACGGTGCCCACCGGTACGGCCGGGGTGCGGCTCTCCACCACCCGGCCGACCTGCATGTAGCCGAGCCGGGTCACCGGGTACGGGGTGCTCGCCGCGCCGGGCTGGAACAGCCCGAGATCACTGTTCCAGGTGACGTTGAGGTAGGGGTTGGTGCCCTTGACGTAGCTCAGCTCGGTGCCGGCGGAGACCCCGCTGCACACCGTCGCCACCCGGAAGGTGCCCTCGCGCAGCTCATCCGCCTCCTGCTCGACCAGCTCCACCGCGCCCGGTCCGTTGACCACGACCACCCGGTCACGCATCGACGGTCACCCCGGTCGGTTCGGCCGGCACCGCGTCGGCGACCGGGGCGGTGAGCCGGGCGGCCGGCCCGGTGGGCAGCGCCACGCTGCGCCCGGTCCGCGCCGACTCCGCCACCGCGAGGGCGAGCCGCTGGGTGCGCAGCGCCTCGGCGTACGGGACGCGGATATCGTCGCCGATACCCCGCACCGCGTCGACGAAGGCCCGGTCGACGGCCACCCGGGCGCCGTCCGGGTCGGCGGGCAGGTGCCGCTCCCCCTCACCGTCGCAGATCAGCAGGCCGTCCTCGGCCAGCGACATCGCCAGCCCGTCGGCGAGGATCTCCACGCCGGCCCGGTGCTTCCAGCCGAGCACGCAGGCCGCGGCGAGGGTGCCGACCGCGCCCGAGGTGAAGCGAACGGTCGCCGCGGTGACCGAGTCGATGTCGGCGCCCTCCACCGGCGGCGGGGTCCCGTCGCCGTACGCGGTCACCTCCGACGCCTCGCCGACCAGCACCCGGACCAGGTCGAGCACGTGTGCGGCCTGCTCGACCACCGGGCCGCCGGAGCGGTCGCACCGGGCCCACCAGGCCACCGGCGGGACCTTGTCCAGCCAGGCCGCGTTGACCATCCGCGCCGGGCGGTCGGCGAGCATCTGCCGGGCCTCCGCCACGACGTGCAGGTAGCGCCAGTGGTGGCCCACCGCGGTGAGCAGTCCCCGCCGCTCGACCAGCGCGGCGATCCGTTCCGCGGTCTCCAGGTCCACCGCCACCGGCTTCTCCACGAACATCGGCACGCCGGCGTCGATGACCGCCTCCTCCACCGGCCCGTGCGCGAACGGCGGTACGCAGACGTACACGGCGTCCGGGCCGGCGGCGAGCAGTTCCGCCACGCCGGCGAAGGGGCGTCCGCCGTACGTCCCGGCGAGGGCCTCCGCCGCGTCCCGGGCAACATCGGTCACCCCGACCAGTTCCACGTCCTCGAAGCCGGTCAGCACACGGGCATGGCGTTGCGCCACCCCACCGGCCCCGACCAGTCCCACCCGGCACGTACGCATCCGTCGACCCTCCCGCCGCGACTCACGAAGCTGCCGACTGCTCTCCCCTGGTCGGCGCGCAACCAAACGTTCACCGGCGAGGAACCGGCCGGAGAGTGGGGGTGATCACGCTGTTCGGCATGATCCGGTTAGCGCGGGGTGCGTAATGGGAAAAGCAAACCCGCGTTTCCGCCACAACCTGGGGGTGCCAGTGCGGGATACACAAGCAATCGTTTCACCTGTGGTGGAGGCCTGGGCCACGTACCGCACCACCTCGGCGGACGACTGGCCGGCGCAGCGGTTGCTGCGGGCGAAGGGTGACAGCCGGGTGAGCGTGGTGCTGCCGGCGCGCAACGAGGAGGCCACGGTCGGCGCCATCGTGTCGACGATCCGCGAGCACCTGATGGACCAGATCCCGCTGGTGGACGAGCTGATCGTGGTGGATTCCCGGTCGACCGACCGGACTGCCCAGGTGGCCCGGGCGGCCGGCGCCGAGGTGGTCAGCCAGGATGCGATGACCCGCGGGCTGCCCCGGCTGTCCGGCAAGGGCGACGCGCTCTGGGCGGGGCTGGCGGCGGCCGAGGGGGAGGTGGTCGCGTTCGTCGACGCCGATCTGCGCGAGTTCCGGCCACACTTCGTCACCGGGCTGATCGGCCCGCTGCTGACCGACCCGTCGGTCGATTTCGTCAAGGGCTTCTACCACCGGCCCCTGGTACGGGCCAGCGGCGTGGAGCCGGACGGTGGCGGGCGGGTCACCGAGTTGGCGGCCCGTCCGCTGCTGAATCTCTTCTGGCCCGAGTTGGCCGGGTTCGTGCAACCGCTGGCGGGCGAGTACGCGGGCCGCCGAGTGGTGCTGGAGCAGGTGCCGTTCGTCTCCGGGTACGGCGTGGAGACGGCCATGCTCATCGACCTGTTGGAGCTGGTCGGGCTGGACGCGCTGGCCCAGGTGGACCTCGGCCAGCGCAAGCACCGCCACCAGGACGTCGCCGCGCTGGGCCGGATGTCCGCCCAGATCATGCTCACCGTCTGGTCCCGGTTGCAGCGGCGGGGCTGGGCGAGCCCGGACGCCGTACCGAGCACCCTGCTGACCCAGTTCCGGCGGGGCGGCTCGGAGGCGCTGCCCAACCTGGACCGGGAGATCGTGGTCAGCGACATCTCGATCGAGGAGCGCCCACCGCTGGCCCAGTTGCGGCACCGGGTGCCCCGGCGACGGGTCGCGGCGTGAGCGGGCGCGTCCGGCTCGGCGGCCGGGCGGGTCGCGCCGCCGACGGAAGGATCCCACGATGAGTCTCACGGTCCTGATGAACGCGGGCCCCTGGTTGTCCGTGCCGCCGCCCGGCTACGGCGGGATCGAGAACATCGTCGCCACCCTGGTGCCGGAGCTGCGCAAACTCGGCGTACGGGTGGTGCTCGCCTCGGTGGAGACCAGCACGCTGCCCGTCGACGAGAAGATCTCGGTCTTCCCGGACGGGCAGTTCCACGCCCTGCAACGGCCGTACAACCAGGTCTGCGGGATCTCCCAGGCGCATCTCAGCGGGGTGGTGCGCGCGCTGCACACCCGCGACGACATCGATCTGGTGCACGACCACGTGGAGGCGGTCGGGCTGGCCACGCTGGCGGCGATGGGACCGGACGCCCCGCCGGTGCTGCACACCCTGCATTGGGACCTGGCCAAGCACCCCGAGCTGTACGGCAACCTCGACGGCGGCGACCGGATCCGGGTGAACGGGGTCTCCGCGGCGCAGCTGGCCCGCGCGCCCCGCGCCCTGCAGGACCACTCGGTCGGGCACGTGCACCTGTCCACCCCGCTGGCGGTCGACGCGGGCCGCCGCCCGCCGGCGGAGAAGGGCGACCACGTGATCGTGCTGGGCCGGGTCAACCCGGGCAAGGGGCAGGACCTGGCCGCCCGGCTGGCCCAGCAGGTCGGCTTCCCGCTGGTGCTCGCCGGCCCGGTCGGGCCGTACCACCGGCCGCAGGACCTGGCCGCGGCGGGTGACGAGGCCCGGCAGAACCCGGACGTGCGCTTCTTCTACGACCAGGTCGCTCCGTACGTGGACGGCGACCTGGTGCGCTGGGTGGGCACGGTCGCCGGCCAGGAGCGGGACGACCTGCTCGCTGGCGCGCGGGCCGCGCTTTTCCCGCTGCGCTGGGAGGAGCCCGGTGGCACCGCCGTGGTCGAGTCGCTCTCGCTGGGCACCCCGGTGGTGGCAGTCGCCCGTGGTTGCCTGCCGGAGCTCGTCGAGCACGGCCGCACCGGTCTGCTTACTACCGACGAGGAGGAGCTGGGCGATCTGGTCATGGCCGCCGGGCTGCTCGAGGCGGACGAGTGCCGGCGCGAGGCGGCCGCCCGGTTCACCCCGGCGGTGATGGCCGAGCGGTACGTGGGCCTGTACGAGCGGGTCCGCCAGCCGGCCGCCCCGACCCTCCAGCTCGCCTGAGGGAGGGACACCCGCGTTTGCCGCCCCGGCCCGCGGGGAAGCCGTCCGGACCCAGCTCAGGAGGCCGGCATGACGAACTCGATGGCCCACTCGCGGGCGCGACGGAACCCGGCCGACGGCCGCGCCCCGGCAAGCCGGGCCGCCGCGGCCATCGGGGTGATCTTCCTGATCGTCGGGGTGCTCGGCTTCATCCCGGGGATCACCACCAACTTCGGGGACCTCTACTTCGCCGGACACGAGTCGATGGCGAAGCTGTTCGGCGTCTTCCAGGTCTCGGTCCTGCACAACATCCTGCACCTGGTCTTCGGGGTGGCCGGCCTGGCGCTGGCCGCGACGGTCTCTGGGGCCCGGGCCTTCCTGGTCGGCGGCGGGGCGATCTACCTGGTGCTCTGGCTCTACGGACTGATCGTCTACCACAGCACCGGCGCCGCGAACTTCATCCCGGTCAACGGCGCGGACAACTGGCTGCACCTCGGGCTCGGCATCGGGATGATCGCCCTCGGGCTGGCCACCACCCGGGTCGCCGCTCGGCGCTGACCGGGGCGGGATGGGCGTCTGGTCCGGTTTCATCCGCCGTAGTCGCGGGTAGTTGGCAGGTCCGCGACGACTCGGAAACGAGGGCCTGATGTCGACCCGGATCAGCTGCGAGGTGCGCGACGAATTGCCGGTCGCGGTCGTACGGCTCACCGGCGAACTCGACGTGGACACGATGCGGTCGGTGCACACGGTGCTGGAGCGGTGCCTGGCCGCCCAGCCCGACGCGCTCGTGGTGGACCTGGGACGGCTGGACGTCGCGGACCCGCTGGCGCTCTCCATCTTCGCGGCGGCTGCCCGGCGGGCCGCCGACTGGCCCGCGGTGCCGCTGGTGCTGTGCGCTCCCCCGCCGGCCGTGGCGAGCTGGCTCAACGAGATGACAGTGGGCCGGGAGCTCCCGGTACGCCCGGACTGCGCCGGGGCCGCGGCGCTGGCCGGCGCGGCGGCGGCCCCCCGGCTACGGGAGCGGCTGGAGCCGGTCGCCGGGGCGTGCCGGCGGGCCAGGGAGCTGGTCACCGACGGCTGCCGCCGGTGGAACATCCCGGAACTGGCCGGCCCGGCGGCGCTGGTGCTCACCGAACTGGTCGGCAACGTGGTTCGGCACGCGGGCACCCCGATGCAGGTGACGCTGACCCTGCGCAGGCCGTACCTGCGGGTGGCCGTGCTGGACGGCAGCCCGGCCGACGCGCGGGCCGCGGCCGCCCCCGACCTGCGGGCCGAGGGCGGTCGCGGACTGATGCTGGTCCGCGAGCTGAGCCAGCGTTGGGGCAGCGCCCCGGCCGGCACCGGCAAGGTGGTCTGGGCCATGCTGCCCGCGAATTGACCTAAATTTCACTCTCGCCTGGTTTTATGGGTATCGGGCGGGTATGTCTGCCCGTCCGTTCTGTAATCGACGGGGTGAGAGCGATGCCCAAGCGGGTAGTCACGGAACCGGCCAGGGACCGAGGGCCCGCGATCCTCGCGCCGGCCCACTTCGGGGGGTATCCCGGGCCCGTCCGGGAGGCGGTCAAGGGCAACTCGCTCTGGCGGCTGCTGCGCAGCACCGACGCCAAGGTGATCGGGTTGCTGTACCTGACGACGTCGTTCATCTTCTTCCTGATCGGCGGGGTGCTGGCGCTGCTGTTGCGCGCCGAACTGGCCCGGCCGGGGCTGCAGTTCCTCTCGCCCGAGCAGTACAACCAGTCGTTCACCATGCACGGCACGATCATGCTGCTGCTCTTCGCCACCCCGCTGGTGTTCGCGTTCGGCAACTACATCGTCCCGCTCCAGATCGGCGCGCCGGACGTGTCGTTCCCCCGGCTGAACGCGCTCGCGTACTGGCTGTACCTGTTCGGCGGCTCGATCGTGGTCGGCTCCTTCGCCACGCCCGGCGGCGCCGCCGACTTCGGCTGGTTCGCGTACACGCCGCTGAGCGAGGCCCAGCACAGCCCGGGGGTCGGGGGCAACATGTGGATCGTCGGCCTGGTCATCTCCGGGCTCGGTACCATCCTCGGCGCGGTCAACATGATCACCACGATCGTGACCCTGCGCGCCCCGGGCATGACCATGTTCCGGATGCCGATCTTCACCTGGAACCTGCTGCTCACCAGCGTGCTGGTGATCCTGGTGTTCCCGCTGCTGGCCGCCGCGCTCCTCGCGCTCGGCGCGGACCGGCTCCTGCACTCGCACGTGTACGACCCGACCACCGGCGGGCCGATGCTCTGGCAGCACCTGTTCTGGTTCTTCGGGCACCCCGAGGTCTACATCGTGGCGCTGCCGTTCTTCGGCATCATCACCGAGATCATTCCGGTCTTCGCCCGCAAGCCGATCTTCGGCTACACCGGTCTGGTCCTCGCCACCATCGCGATCACCGTGCTGTCGATGAGCGTGTGGGCACACCACATGTTCGGCACCGGACAGGTGCTGCTGCCGTTCTTCAGCGTGCTCAGCTATCTCATCGCGGTGCCGACCGGGGTGAAGTTCTTCAACTGGATCGGCACCATGTGGAAGGGACAGCTCACCTTCGAGACGCCGATGCTGTTCGCCGTCGGCTTCCTGGTCACCTTCCTCTTCGGCGGGTTGACCGGCGTGCTGCTGGCCAGCCCGCCGGTGGACTTCCACCTGACGGACTCCTACTTCGTGATAGCGCACTTCCACTACGTGCTCTTCGGCACCATCGTCTTCGCCGCCTTCGGCGGGGTCTACTTCTGGTTCCCGAAGATGACCGGCCGGCTGCTCGACGAGACGCTCGGCAAGGCCCACTTCTGGACCATGTTCATCGGCTTCCACACCACCTTCCTGGTCCAGCACTGGCTGGGCAACGAGGGCATGCCCCGGCGCTACTCCGACTACCTGCCCAGCGACGGCTTCACCACCCTGAACACCGTCTCCAGCATCGGGTCGTTCGTCCTCGGCGCGTCCACGCTGTTCTTCATCTACAACCTCTGGAAGTCCTGGCGGTACGGCGCGCAGGTCACCGTCGACGACCCCTGGGGCTACGGCAACTCGCTGGAGTGGGCCACCACCTGCCCGCCCCCGCTGCGCAACTTCGACCGGATGCCTCGGATCCGCTCCGAGCGGCCTGCCTTCGACCTCAAGTACGGCCGCCTGGTCGCCAGCCTCGGCAGCGACCTGCCGCAGCGCACCACCAAGCCGCCGCAGCACCTCGCCGAGGAGTTGCACCGCGAGCGACACGTCCCCGAGGCGCCGGCCGCCGAGGGCGCGCACGGCGCCCGGGAGGCGGTCGCCTACCACCCCGCGCCGCAGTCGGGCGCCCGGCCGGTCGACGTGCCCGAGCCGGAGGAGATCCTTCGGCCCAGCTTCGAGGAGGCCGACGAGCCTGAGGAAACCATCCTGGGCGCGGAGCGGACACCGGTGGAGAACGAGGAGTGGCGCCACCCGCGCGGGCGTGGGGACACCTCGGAGTACTGATCCGGAGTCACGCGAGAGGGCCGGCGCTACGGGCGCCGGCCCTCTCGGGCGCACGGGGTCAGTCGGCGGCCGGCAGGCCGGCCGCGGCGAGTGACCGGCGTACCGCGGGCTGCACCCGGGTCAGTCGCAGCGGCACCCCGGTCCGGGCCGCCGCGTCCCGGCCGGCCATCAGCGCGGCGATGCCGCCGGCGTCGAAGCCGCCCGCACCGACCAGGTCGACCACCACCTCCCGGGGCTGCCCGGTCACCGCCTCCAACATCGCCTTGCGGAGCTGGTCCGCGCCGTCCCGGTCGACCTCGCCGCCGACCTCGACGACCACCCGGTCCCCGTTCTGCCTGACCGAGATCTTCGCCTTCGCCGGCTCGGACTCGTTCGCGCCGTTCTGCCACGGGGGCGCAGCGTCGGCGAGCATCGCCTGTCGCAGCCAGGTCAGCGCCCGGGAGAGCAGCCGGGAGACGTGCATCTGGGAGATGCCGAACCGGGCCGCGATCTCCGCCTGGGTCTGGTTGCCGTAGAAGCGCATGGCGAGGATCCGCCGCTCCCGCCAGGGCAGCCGGTGCAGCAGGCCGCTGACGGTGACCCGGTCGTCGACCGACTCCAGCGCGTTGTCCGATTCGCCGACCAGATCGCCGAACTCGGCGGAACTCTCCCCGCCGACCGGTGCGTTGAGCGAGGCGGGGCTGTAGCCGGCGGCGGACTCCAGCGCGGCGAGGATCTCCTCCTCGGGCGTCTCCAGCCGCTGGGCCAGTTCGGCCACGGTCGGAGCCCGGGACAGCTCGCTGGTCAGCGCCGCGGTCGCCTGCCCCACTTCCAGGATCAGGTCGCGCAGCCGGCGGGGCACGTGTACGCCCCAGGTGCGGTCCCGGAAGTGCCGTTTGATCTCCCCGACGATAGTGATGGCCGCGTACGCGGTGAAGGAACCCCGTTCCGGGTCGTACCGGTCGACGGCGTTGACCAGGCCGAGGCGGGCCACCTGCTCCAGGTCCTCCAGCGGTTCCCCGCGGCCCCGGTAACGGCGGGCCAGCCGGCCGGCGAACGGCAGCGCGAACCGGACGAGATCGTCCCGCGCCTCCTGCCGCCGCTCCGGCGGCAGGCCCTCGATCCGGGCCGCGTACGCCAGGGCCGCCGCGTCGAGGTCCTCCAGGCCCCGCTCGGTGGGTGGTGGTGTGGTGGGTGTGGTGGTCTGTCCGAACATCCGCGCCTCCCTCAGGAAGGTCCCCCGCCCGGATTGGGAAGACCGGTCGTGCGCGTGGTCGGGCCACGCACCGGGCCGGAAATGGGTTAGGTGACGGAACGCCAGGAGCGGCGGCAGCTCGCTGCACGGCGTCGTGTGCCGTCTCGCAGCGAGCGGTGTTCCCGCTCCGTAGGTACTCAATCACGGACCGCGGGATCGTGAGGATGTTTCGCCGGGGTTCGGTCAGGAGACGAGCAGTCCCTGGTGGGCGCCCGCGTCCCGGAGCGCCGCGAGGGCCTCGGCCATCCGCAGCGGCGGCGGGGTCGGCAGGTCGTACGGCTGGTTGCGCAACACCTCGGTGGCCCGCCGGGTCGGCACGGAGGTGACCGGGTAGCCGCGGGCCGAAGCCCGGTCCAGCGCCCGGCGCCGGCGCCCGAAGCCGGCCACGGCGAGCCACTGCGGCAGGCCGGCCAGGGCGGGCGACCGGACCCCAGGCGGCTCCGGCAGCACGTCCACCGAGCTGAACGCCTCGCTGCCGGCGAGCCACCACTCCGCCCCCTGCACCCGGCGCCGGGTCGCGTTCTCGCACCAGTACGGCACCAGCCCGGCCCGCACCACCTGCCACGGGTCAAGCAGCCGGCCGCACTCGACCACGAGCCGGTCGCCGGTCTTGCCGGCCCGGCGCAGCCAGCGCCGGTACAGGTCCGCGGTGGCGGCGCTCAGCGCGTCCGGCTGCGGGACGAGCCCCCGGTGCAGCGGATGCCCGTGCCGGCCGGTCCACTCCCGGGCGTTGTGCTCGAAACCGGACTCCACACCGTTCTCCGCGTACGCCGCCGGGCAGGAGACGTCCGGCGGCGCCCAGTGGGAGCTGTCCCCGCCGGCGGAGCGGAGCACCTGGCGCAGCGCGTGCGCGTCCGGGTGGAAGTCGACCGGGTCGAGGCCGCTGGCCGGGGAGCCGACCTGGAAGCTGTGCCCGGCCCCCTCGTCGAGCACCGGCCAGGTACGCGCGTCGTGCAGCAGCAGCACCGGCGCGGCGGGCTCCAGCCGGTCGGCCAGGAACCGGGCGTATGCCCTGGGCAGGGCGCGCCAGCGCACCGCGAGGGCAACCGTGGCGCCGGCCGACGCGCCCCGGCTGGCCGGGCAGTGCACCTGGCGGACGTGCACGTCCGGGTTGGCGGCGAGCAGCCGGCCGGCGAGGGCGGCGCCGTGGTCGAGCGCGGCCTGGGGCCGGTCCACCGCTCCGCGGGTCCAGTGCACGGTCAGCTCGAAGCCGGCGGGCAGCCAGGGCACGCCGAGGGCCACCGCGAGGTGCACCGCGGCGCCGTGCGGGGAGCCGAGCACCACGCCGGGCCAGCGGCCGGCCGGGTACTGGTCGACGATCCAGCCGGCCACCCGCTCCGCGTCCACCTCGGCGACCTGCGCCGGGGCCAGCGCGACCCGGCCGGCGGCGCGGGCGGCGGCGGCCCGGCGCACCGGCTCGGGGGCGCCGGCGAAGCGGGAGAACGGGGTGGGGTGGCCGAGGTCGGCGCAGTCGTCGCCGCGCAGCGCCCGGGCCGTCGCGGCCACCAGCACCCGCGCGGTGCTGCCCGCCGCCACGATCCGATCGCCGCTCAGGCCGCTGCCGGCGGTCGTCGCCCCCACGGGCCCCTTCCGCACCGGCCCCACCTTGCCTCGTTCGCTCACCACGCGGCCCGGCTTCCCGTCCCGATGGGGTCTAAACGGGGCATCCCCCCACGGGCCGGACCAATCCTCGGGTGTCCGGCGGCACCGCGCTTGCCGCGCACCGGCCCCAGGCACGTCGAGTCCGCCCAAGATCCGCACGGGAACGGGGAAGTTGCTGCCTCGCGGCGCGCGAAGGCAGCAACTTCCCCGATGTTGTGGCGGCGTCCCGTACGGTCAGGCGTTGCCCCGGCCGGGCGTGCTCGCGTCGACGTATCGCAGCACCGCCCCCACCCCGTCGGTGAGTTCGGGCGCCTCCTCGGGCGCGAGCACCGTCAGGTCGGCGTCGGTGCCGACCAGCGCGCGCAGCAGCGCGGCGTCGGCGCGGACCCGCTGCGGATCGGCCACCGACATGGCCGCCAACTGCTGTGGATCGGTGGCGATCTCGGTCGGCTCGGGGCCCACCCACAGCTCGCCGGTGGCCGACGGGTCGTCCACGATCAGCATGGTGTCGACCTGATTGCGTTGCAGGGCGGAAACCACCGCGGCAAGCCCGGCCCCGACGTCCTCCTGGGTGCCGAACCTGTCCAGCGCGACGCTGATCCGCTGGTCAGCGACCTCGGCGATGGTCTGCACGGTGACGTCGTCCATGAGCATGGGGTCGGCACCCCGGGCGCGGGAACCGGCGTCGGTGCGGACCAGCACGTCCTGCCAGCGCTCGGGGAGCTGGGCGGCGATCATGCCGGTGGCCCGGACGTCGCCGGCCACCACCACCACGTCCGCGCCCACCCGGTCGGCCAGGTCGGCGGTGGCTGCGGCGGCGTCGCCCGCGTTGTGGTGCCAGGCTTCCATGGCGGCGCGCTGGTAGCGGGACTGGGACCAACCGCCGGGATTGACCCGGCGTAGCTGGTAGCTCTCCCGCCCGACGACGTGCGACTTGCGCGGCACCCCGCCCGCGCTGACCGCGATCGCGTCCGCCCCGATCCGGTCGGCCAGCACCCGCACCCAGGCGATCTGCTCGCCGCGCTGGGCGACCAGCGGCATGGTGTGCGGCAGGGCGGACCAGCTGGCCAGGTCCCGCAGCGGCGGCGCGGAGAGGTATTCGGTGAGCACCACCCGGCCGCGGGTGGCGAAGATGGCCACGCCGTAGTCGCCGGGCATCGGATCGTGCCGGCGGACCACCTCCTCCACCGCGTCGACGGTCACCTGGTCGGCGCCCTGCTCCAGCAGGCTCCCCTTCAGGGAGCGCCAGCGCAGGTCGACCGCAGGACGGGAGTCGTGGGTGTCCCGGGAGGCGTCCAGGTACACCGAACACCACGGCCCAGGGCGGTCGTAGAGCGGGCGCAGGAAGGACAGCTGCATGCTCGACCCCTTTCCAGCTCGGCCGCACGCATACCCGCACCACGGGGGATGTCACCTGGCCGGGCCGGCGCCCGTGACCGGCTTTCATTCATGCCTTTCAGCCTGCGAGGTCGATACCATGAGTGAACTGAACCGGACTCTCGGTGGTGACCATGGACACTGACCTCCACATCCGGCGCGCCGTCCAACCGACGGAGCGGATCGTCAACGGCCGGCTGGTCCGGCTCATGGAGGGCTACGCGCGCGAGGTGCGGGTGGGGCAGCCGATGCTCGTCGCGGTGCTGACCGCGGCAAGCGTGGTGGGGCTGCCGGTGCGGATGGCGCGGGCGCTGCTCAGCGCCGGCGGCGGTGCCCGGCGCCGGTTCAAGGAGCTGAAGAAGGGGCCGGAGTTCCTGGTCACCCCGGTCCGGCTGCGCGATGCCGCGAACCGGCTGCTGGAGGTGGAGCTGCACGGTCACCTGCCGCAGAGCGCGCTGCACCCCGGCGACCACCTGCAGCTCACCCTGCGGCCGCAGCGCGACGACGACCTGCCGCCGCGGATCGAGCGGATCGTCAACCTGACCACCGGGCAGCTGCTGACCCCGCGTACCGCCACGGTCTGGTCCCACCTGGGCCCGCCGCTGCTGCTCCAGGCGGCACTCGGCGCGCTGCTGGTGCTGGGCGTCGCTTCCTGCTCGGTGCTCACCTGAGGTTCCGCCCCGCCCCTGCCAGGGCGGCGGTCAGCCCACCGGGGTGAGCGGACGGTCGACCGGCGCCGGCGCGCCCAGCAGGCCGCGCCGGCGGGCCCACCGCTCGAACAGCACGGTGGCGAACGGGGGCACCGCGCAGGCCAGGGCGACGGCGGTGTGCCACAGCGACCAGCGGTGCTGCCGGGCCACCACGAGGACGAGGAGCCCGTACACCACGAAGAGCGCGCCGTGGATCGGGCCGAACACCTGCACGCCGAGCTCGTTGCGCGGCGGGCCGTACTTGACCGCCATGCCGGCCAGCAGCCCCGCCCAGGAGCACGCCTCAGCGATCGCCGCCGCCACGAACAGCCTGGTCGTCTTCTCGCGCATCCGCACTCCCCACGATCCGTCCGCGCCATGCTAACCGGCCGAAGCGTCGGGACCGGGCAGTCACGGACACGACGCGACGGGGATCACCGGGGCCCTGCGCGGGTAGTAAGGGGTCCTTCGGGTCTTTCCCCATCCCGCCGTGGCGTGCGAGGTTAGGGGGACCAACGGTGACAGGGTGGTGACCATGGGCGAGGACGTCGGCGTACGCACCTTCAGCCGCGAGGACCGGGCCCGCTACCGGGAGAAGGTACGGCGCTGCCTGGACGTCTTCGCCGAGATGCTGCGCGAGTCCCGCTTCGACGTGGAGCGGCCGATGACCGGGCTGGAGATCGAACTCAACCTGGTCGACGACGACTCGCAGCCGACGATGCGCAACGCGGACGTGCTCGACGCGGTCGCCGACCCGGCCTTCCAGACCGAGCTGGGCCAGTTCAACGTGGAGATCAACGTGCCTCCGCGCCGGCTCGGCGGCACCGGCACCGCACAGTTCGAGGAGAACGTCCGGGCCAGCCTCAACGCGGCCGAGGAGAAGGCCCGCACGGTCGGGGCGCACATGGTGATGATCGGCATCCTGCCGACCCTGCGCCCGGAACACCTGACCGCCGCCACCCTCTCGACGAATCCCCGCTACAAGCTGCTCAACGAGCAGATCTTCGCCGCCCGCGGCGAGGACCTGCGGATCTCGATCAGCGGGGTGGAGCGGCTGGTGGTCACCGCGGACACCATCACCCCGGAGGCCGCCTGCACCAGCACCCAGTTCCACCTCCAGGTCAGCCCGGCCCAGTTCGCCGACCACTGGAACGCCGCCCAGGCGATCGCCGGCGTCCAGGTCGCCCTCGGCGCCAACTCGCCGCTGCTCTTCGGCCGGGAGTTGTGGCGGGAGACCCGGGTGCCACTGTTCCAACAGGCCACCGACACCCGCGCGGAGGAGATCAAGGCCCAGGGGGTACGCCCGCGGGTCTGGTTCGGCGAGCGCTGGATCACCAGCGTTTTCGACCTGTTCGAGGAGAACGTCCGCTACTTCCCGGCGCTGCTGCCGGTCTGCGAACCGGAGGACCCGGCCGAGGCCCTGGCCAGCGGCGACGTGCCCGGCCTGGCCGAGCTGCGGTTGCACAACGGCACCATCTACCGCTGGAACCGCCCGGTCTACGACGTGCTCAAGGGGCGCCCGCACCTGCGCGTGGAGAACCGGGTGCTGCCCGCCGGCCCGACCGTGCTGGACACCATCGCCAACGGCGCGTTCTACTTCGGCCTGGTCCGGGCGCTCGCCGAGTCGGACCGGCCGCTGTGGTCGCAGATGTCGTTCAGCGCCGCCGAGGAGAACTTCGCCACCTGCGCCCGGCACGGCATCGACGCCCAGGTGTACTGGCCCGGGCTGGGCTACCTGCCGGTCACCGAGCTGGTGCTGCGCCGGTTGCTGCCGCTGGCCCACCACGGGCTGGACCGGTGGGGGCTCGACCCGGGCGAGCGGGACCGGCTGCTCGGCATCATCGAGCAGCGCTGCCTGACCGGCCGCAACGGCGCCACCTGGCAGGTGGAGACACTGCACCGGCTGGAGTCCGCCGACCACCTGGACCGGCCGGAGGCGCTGTGCGAGGTGGTCCGCCACTACGTGGACCTGATGCACAGCAACCGACCCGTGCACGAGTGGCCGATCCCCTGAGTGCTCAGCCGGTGGGCATCAGCCAGCCCGCCGTTCGCCTGAGGGCTCAGCCGGCGCCCCAGGGGGGCGGGTCGTCGCGCAGCCGGCTGTAGAGGTATCCGTCGCGCCATGCGGCGGCCCGGAACTCGCAGGCCCGGACCACACCCTCCAACTGGAAGCCGGCCTTCTCCAGCGACCGCTGCTCGGCGACGTTCTCCGGGTGGGTACCGGCCTGGATCCGCTGCGCCGGGCTGTGCGCGAACAGGTAGTCGCAGAGCAGCGCCTGGGCCCGCCAGCCGATGCCCCGGCCACGCCACTCGGGCAGCAGGGCAATGCCGATCTCCCAGTACGGCGCGCGTCCGCCGTAGCTGCCGGACAGGTAGCTGACGTAACCGGCGGCGGCCTCCCCCGGCTCGACCTGCACGATCAGGCGGCCGTCCCGCTCGCCCAGGTAGCGGTCCTCGGCGTACCGGCGGGCCGGCGCGCCCGCGTCCCGGAAGCCGGCCCAGTCCAACCCGATCAGCCCCGGCTCGGTGAGGAACCGGCGGAACATCGCGAGGTCGGTCTCGGCGACCGGGCGCAGCCGGACGGTGCAGCCGCCGGCCTCGTGCGTGATGCCGGCGAGCGACACGGGTGGTCCAGCTGCTGCCATGCCCGGCACGCTAGCGGCTGGGCCCGCCCGCCGCCGCCCCGCTGACCGGCGGGGGCCGCGACGAGTTGCGGCAGGTCGCGGTGTCGCGAGCCGAGGACGCGGCGTGCCGCATGTCGCCCTGCAGGTCCACCGGCCCAGCGGGGGTCAGAGCGCGACGATCGCCGCCGACTCCGGCGGCAGCTCGATCCCGTCCCGCATCACGGTGACCCCGCTCTCCGTGGCGAGGAGCACCCGGCGCACCACGCCCGGCAGATTGATCCGCTGCGGCTTGCCGGCCAGGTTCGCCACCACCAGGCACTCGCCCCGGCGCATCAGCAGGAACTGGTCGCCGTGCCGTACCTCGACCCGGTTCAGCCGCGGGTCGGACAGGTCGGGTCGGCTCTTGCGCAGCGCGATCAGCCGCCGGTGGAAGTCGTACATCTCCCGGTGCTCGGGCTTGTCCAGCTCGGCCCAGTCCAGCCGGGACCGGACAAAGGCCTGCGGGTCGGGCACCTCCCTCGCCGGCCAGCCGTGCGCGGCGAACTCCCGCCGCCGGTCGGCCACCGCAGCGGCCAGTGCCGGCTCGGGGTGGCTGGTGAAGAACTGCCACGGGCTGGTGGCCGCCCACTCCTCGCCCATGAACAGCATCGGGGTGAACGGCGCGGTCATCAACAGGGTGGCGCCGACGCGCAGCAGACCGGCGGAGAGCGTCTGGGAGATCCGGTCACCGGTGGCCCGGTTGCCGATCTGGTCGTGGTTCTGCAGGTACGCCACGAACCGGTGGCCGGGCGTGCGCTGCCGGTCCACCGGCCGCCCGTGACTGCGGTTGCGGAAGCTGGACCAGGTGCCGGCGTGGAAGAACGCCCCGGTCAGCACGTCGGTCAGGCACTCCAGCGAGCCGAAGTCGCCGTAGCAGCCCTGCCGCTCGCCGGTGAGCAGGCTGTGCAGGGCGTGGTGGGCGTCGTCGTTCCACTGGGCGTGCAGGCCGTAGCCGCCGGCCTCCCGCGGGGTGATCAGCTTCGGGTCGTTGAGGTCGGACTCGGCGATCAGCGACAGCGGGCGGCCCAGGTGGGTGGAGAGCGACTCGACCTCGACCGCCAGCTCCTCCAGGAGGTGGGTGCCCCGGGAGTCCGGCATGGCGTGCACGGCGTCCAGCCGCAGCCCGTCGACGTGGTAGTCGCGCAGCCACATCAGCACGCTGTCGACGATGTAGCGGCGTACCCCGTCGGAGTGCGGCCCGTCCAGGTTGACCGTGGGGCCCCAGGGGTTGCGCTGCTCGGCGAGGTACGGCGCGAACATCGGCGCGTAGGCCCCGGAGGGCCCGAAATGGTTGTAGACGACGTCGAGGATCACCCCCAGCCCCCTGGCGTGCGCGGCGTCGACCAGCCGCTTGAGCCCGTCCGGCCCGCCGTACGGCTGGTGCGGGGCGTACCAGCAGACGCCGTCGTAGCCCCAGCTGTGCTCGCCGCTGAAGGCGTTGACCGGCAGCAGCTCGACCAGGTCGACGCCGAGGTCGACCAGATGGTCGAGGTGGCCGATGGCGGCGTCGAAGGTGCCCTCCGGGGTGAAGGTGCCGACGTGCAGCTCGTACAGGACGCTGCCGGGCAACTGCCGGCCGGTCCAGCTCTGGTCGGTCCACCGGAACGCCGCGTGGTCGTAGCGGCGGCTCGGCCCGTGCACGCCCGCCGGCTGCCAGGCCGACCGGGGGTCGGGCAGCGCCCGCTCGTCGTCGTCGAGCAGGAACGCGTAGTCGGTGCCCGGTCCGGCGCCGGGCACCTCGACCCGCCACCAGCCGTCCGGCCCGGGACGCATGTCGCGGTCGGCGATGCCGGGCAGGCGCAGCCGAACCCGGGCGGCTTCGGGCGCCCACACCGTGAACTCGGTCATGCGGCGGCCTCCACAGAGTCAATGGGAGCGAGGAGGGCGACGGGATAGGTGCTCAACAGATCATGAAGGAGCAGCTCAAACCCACTGTAGACCCGACCGGTGAACATGTCCGCAACACGATGAACGGAAATCGACAGGGTCGTGTCCCGCCGGCCGCCGGCCGTCGGATCGGAGGACATCGGGCCCGGTCAGGCCGCGAGTCGGAGGACGGCGGGCCCGGTCAGGCCCTCCGCTGCAGCACCAGCAGCGCACGGTCGGGCATGCAGACGGTGCCGCCCGCCTCGACCAGCGGGGTCTGCTCCGGATCCGGGTCCGCGGTGCTGATCACCAGTTCCCACCGCGGCCCGAACTCGGCCCCGGGCAGCGTGAAGTCCAGCGGCGCGTCGTGCGCGTTGAACAGCAGCAGGAAGGAGTCGTCCCGGTGGCGCTGGCCGTACTGGCCGCGTTCCGGGATGCCGTCGCCGTTGACGAAGAGGGTCACCGAGCGGCCGAAGTCGTTCCCCCAGTCCTCGCCGGTCATCTCCCGGCCGTCGGGGGTGTACCAGGCCAGGTCGGGCAGGGCGGAGCCGGCGGCCCGGCCGCCCACCGGCAGCCCGGTGAGGAACCGGCGCCGGCGGAACACCTGGTGCCGGTTGCGGAAGTCGGTGAGCCGCCGGACGAAGTCGAGCAGCTCCTCGTCGGCCCGTTCCCAGTCCACCCACGCCAGCTCGCCGTCCTGGCAGTAGGCGTTGTTGTTGCCCTGCTGGGTGCGGCCCAACTCGTCGCCGTGGCCGATCATCGGCACGCCCTGGGAGAGCATCAGGGTGGCCAGGAAGTTGCGCCGCTGCCGGGCCCGCAGGGCGAGCACCGCCGGGTCGTCGGTCGCCCCCTCGACGCCGCAGTTCCAGGACCGGTTGTGGCTCTCACCGTCCCGGTTCTCCTCGCCGTTGGCCTCGTTGTGTTTGTCGTCGTACGAGACCAGGTCGGTGAGGGTGAACCCGTCGTGGCAGGTGACGAAGTTGATGCTGTGGAAGGGCCGGCGGCCGTCGTCCTGGTAGAGGTCGGCGGAGCCGGAGATCCGGGAGGCGAACTCGGCCAGGGTGGCCGGCTCGCCGCGCCAGAAGTCCCGCACGGTGTCCCGGTACTTGCCGTTCCACTCGGTCCACCGCGGCGGGAAGTTGCCCACCTGATAGCCGCCGGGCCCGACGTCCCACGGCTCGGCGATCAGCTTCACCCGGCTCACCACCGGGTCCTGCTGCACCACCTCGAAGAAGGTGGAGAGGCGGTCGACCTCGTAGAATTCGCGGGCCAGGGTGGCGGCCAGATCGAACCGGAAACCGTCGACGTGCATCTCGGTGACCCAGTAGCGCAGCGAGTCCATGATCAGCTGCAACGAGTGCGGGCTACGCACGTTGAGGCTGTTGCCGGTGCCGGTGTAGTCGACGAACTGGCGCCGGTCCGCCTCGCTCAACCGGTAGTAGCTGGCGCAGTCGACGCCCTTGAAGCTGAGGGTCGGGCCGAGGTGGTTGCCCTCGGCGGTGTGGTTGTAGACCACGTCGAGGATGACCTCGATGCCGGCCGCGTGCAGCGCCTTGACCATGCCGCGGAACTCCTGCACCTGCTGGCCTCGGCCGCCGAGCGCGGAGTAGCCGTGGTGCGGGGCGAAGAAGCCGATGGTGTTGTAGCCCCAGTAGTTGCGCAGGCCCAGGTCGGCCAGGCGGTGGTCGTGCACGAACTGGTGCACCGGCATCAGCTCGACCGCGGTCACCCCGAGCCGCTTGAAGTAGTCGATCATCACCGGGGACGCGATCGCCGCGTACGTGCCGCGCAACTCCTCGGGGATGTCGGGGTGGCGCATGGTCAGCCCGCGCACGTGCGCCTCGTAGATCACGGAGTGGTGGTACGGGGTCCGAGGCGGCCGGTCGTTGCCCCAGTCGAAGTACGGGTTGACCACCACGGACTTGGGCATGAAGGGGGCCGAGTCGGTCTCCGACATCCGGTCCGGGTCGCCGCCCAGCTCGTAGTCGTAGAGGGCCGGATCCCAGGCGACCTCCCCGTCGACCGCCTTGGCGTACGGGTCGAGGAGCAGCTTGTGCGGGTTGCCGCGGACCCCGTTGGCCGGGTCCCACGGCCCGTGCACCCGGTAGCCGTAGCGCTGCCCCGGCCCGATCCCCGGCAGGTACGCGTGCCAGACGTACGCGTCGACCTCGCGCAGCTCGACCCGGCGCTCGGCGCCGGTGTCCCACTCGTCGAACAGGCAGAGCTCGATCTTCTCCGCCACCTCCGAGAAGATCGCGAAGTTCGTGCCCATCCCGTCGTAGGTGGCGCCGAGGGGGTAGCTCTCGCCCGGCCAGACCTGCATGTCGCTCCTTCGGCCCATGATCATGAGCGCACCGGACGGGCGGGCCGCCGGTGCGCACGCCGGTAGTGCGCCGCCGTACGTTCCGCCAACCCACCCGTTCGGACAGTAGCCGGAATCCACCCACCTGATATCGACCGAGCCCTCAGGTGTTGTCCGTCACGATCGCCCTTTTCCAGGTGCAAGTTCGCGTGAGATGCCGTTTCCTGGTATCCGGACGTGCGCGCCCGCGCCGATCCGCCCGGCCGTTCGGCCACCCTCACCACGCTCACCACGCCGCCAGAGTCGTCGGCGCGCACCACCATGCCTGGACGGAGATTGATGTGACGATCCTGCGGGTCGGCGAGCAGCCCGCCACCGCGACGGAACCACGGAACCGACCCACCCGCACCGCCCGCCCGTCCATCCCGCAGCAGCCCGGCGTGCCGCCCCGGACCCGCCGCATCCTGATGCTGTCGTGGGAGTACCCGCCGGTGCTCGTCGGCGGCCTCGGCCGCCACGTGCACGCCCTCTCCGTCGCGCTGGCCGCCGCCGGCCACGAGGTCACCGTCGTCACCCGCCACGCCGAGGGCGCACCCCTGGAGGAGTACGCCGACGGCGTGCGGATCGTCCGCGCCGCCGAGGACCCGGTCACCTTCCCCCTCGCCACCAACTCCCTGCTGGCCTGGACCATGGCGTTCAACCACACCCTCACCCGGGCCGCGCTGCGCGCCGCCGAGTCCGGCGGGTACGACGTCATCCACGCCCACGACTGGCTGGTCGCGCACACCGCGATGACCCTGCGCGAGCACCTGGACGTGCCGCTGGTCAGCACCATCCACGCCACCGAGGCCGGCCGGCACCAGGGCTGGCTGCCCGAGGAGATGAACCGCACCATCCACGGCGTCGAGCACTGGCTGGCCGCCGAGTCGGGCCGGGTGATCGTCTGCTCGGGCTACATGCGCGACGAGGTGGCCGCCCTGTTCGGCGTGCCGGCCGGGCGGGTCGACGTGGTGCCCAACGGCGTCGAGCCGCAACGCTGGCAGGCGCCGGCGGCCGCGGTCGCCGCCGCCCGGGCCCGCTTCGCCGGGGACGGCCCGCTGGTCACCTTCGCCGGCCGGCTGGTCTACGAGAAGGGGGTGCAGCACCTGCTCGCCGGGCTGCCCCGGCTGCGCCAGCGGCACCCCGGGCTGCGGGCCGTGGTCGTCGGCGACGGGCCGTACCGGGCGACCCTGGCGGCTGAGGTGCACCGGCTCGGCCTGGGTGACACCGTGAGCATGCCGGGCTTCCTCGGCGGCACCGACCTGCCCGCGGTGATGGCCGCCGCGGACTGCTTCGCGGTCCCGAGCATCTACGAGCCGTTCGGCATGGTCGCCCTGGAGGGGGCGTCGGCCGGTGCACCTCTCGCCGTGTCGCGGACCGGCGGGCTGGCCGAGATCGTCGAGTCGGGCGTGACCGGGATGACCTTCGCCCCGCAGGACCCGGACGGGCTGGTCGAGGCGGTGCACGCGCTGCTCGCCGACCGGGAGCACGCCCGGGCCCTCGCCCGCCGCGCCCGCACCATGGTCCACGAGCAGTACGGCTGGTCGGCGATCGCGTCCCGCACCGCCGCCACGTACGCCGCCGCCATCGCCAAGGACGCCGCGTTCACCGCCGAACGGGCCGAGCAGCGGATGGCCCTCGGCCGGGCGCTCCCGCCGCTACCGGAGGGCAACTTGCTGGCCGCTGCCGGGCTCCGCTGAGGCGTACCCGCGGGCGGGCGACGGTGGATCGCCCGCCCGACGGCGGGGGTCACCGAGATGGGTCGAGGCACGTCATCATGCGGTCACGATCTTCCGTCCGGGCTGGTCACGACCGCTGCCATCGGACAGACTCGCGTGGACCTGTCGGGACGAGGTCCAAGGAGACGCGGTGCGGGTGCTTATGGTCGAGGACGACCTGCGAGTCGCGTCCGCGTTGGCCGCGGCGCTGCGCCGGCGGAACCACGTGGTCATCGCGGCCACCACCGCGTCGGAGGCGACCGCCGCGGGGCCGGTCGATCTCGTCCTGCTCGACCTCAACCTGCCCGATCGGGACGGCCTGGAGTTGTGCCGGCAGATCCGCCGGCGCAACGAGGACGTCGCCATCATCCTGGTGACCGCCCGGTCCGAGGAGCGGGACCGGGTGGCGGGGCTGCGGGCCGGCGCCGACGACTACGTCGTGAAGCCGTTCTCGATGGCGGAGCTGCAGGCCCGGATCGAGGCGGTGATGCGCCGGACGGCCCGCGCCGCCCGGGTGGAGACGACGCTGGAGGTGGGCGACCTGCGGGTCGACCTGAACGCCCGGCGGGTCTGGCTCTCCGACCGGGAGGTCAGCCTGACCCGCAAGGAGTTCGAGCTGCTGATGGCGTTGGCCCGGCAGGCGGGCACGGTCGTGCCCCGGGACCGGCTGTTGATGGACATCTGGCAGACGACCTGGAACTCGGGGCACACCCTGGACGTCCACGTCGCGGCGCTGCGGGGCAAGCTCGACGACGCCGGCCTGGTGGAGACCGTACGCGGGGTGGGCTACCGGCTCCGGTCGGGGTAGCCCTCCGTGGCGCGGGCCGGCGAATCCTCAGATCATTCTCAAGAAATCCCGCCCCGCCGACCGTGGCGGGCGTCACTGGCGTGTGCTGTCCGGACGTGTCTTCCCACCTGTTCTGGAGCTTCCATGAGAGACAGACGGACGACGGCGATCCTCTCCGTCCTGCTCGCCGCCAGCCTTGCGGCGATCACCGGGCCCACGCCCGCATATGCGGCCGCGGCCGAACCTAACCAGGTAGACGGCCTCACCGTCACGCAGGGCGACGGCTACGCCACCCTCGCCTGGACGCCGGTCGACGGCGCCACCGACTACCAGATCGAGCGCACCCCGGTCGCCGCCGACAACTCGGCCGCCGGTCCCGCCGTGATCACCGGCGTGTGGCGGCCGAACCGCCAGATCAACAACTCCTCGCCGACCTTCGCCGACGCGGGGTTCAACCCGGGCACCCGGTTCCAGTGGCGGGTGCGCGCCCGCTTCGGGACCACCGCGCAGCCGTACTCCGAGCCGGTGGCGGGCACCACCGCGGCGCCGTGGGGCGACCCGAACGTGCCGGGCGAGAACCTGCGGACCCAGTGGGAGACCACCCTCGCCGCGCAGTACACCAGCGACGTCGAGGAGTACGCGTACACCAAGGCGATCGACGACCTGAGCGACCGGGTCCGGGTCACGGAGATCGGCAAGACCGCGCTCGGCCGGCCGATCAACATGTTCGTCATCGGCTACCCCACCCCGCCGGCCACCCCGGAGGCCGTGGCGGCGACCTCGCCGCTGATGGTCAACTGCAACGTGCACGGCAACGAGCCCGGTGACCGCGAGGGCTGCCTGATCATGGCGCGGAAGCTGGCGTTCAGCAACGACGCTCGGACGCTCGACCTGCTGTCGCACACCACCGTTCTCATCGTGCCGACCATCAACGGTGACGGGCGGGCGGCCAACACCCGGGGCAACTCCACCGGGCAGGACCTGAACCGCGACTACTCGCTGATTCGCCAGCCGGAGACCTTCGCGCTGGTGCAGATGCTGCGCGACTACCGCCCGATCGCCGGCTACGACGGGCACGAGTTCGGCAACTCCAACGCCGGTGACCTGCCGATGCTGCCGCCGCGGCACCAGAACGTGGCCCAGTCGATCTTCGACGAGTCGCAGCACATGATCGAGGGCCACATGTACACCGAGGGCGCCAAGGACGGCTGGTGGCCCTGCCCGTACGGGTGTAACGGCGGCGGAAACGTGGGCCTGAGCGAGGAGACGATCCTGCGCAACACGCTGGGCCTCAAGAACGTCGTCAACTCGCTCCTGGAGCTGCGCAGCTCCGGTGGCACCACCCGGCCGGACGAGGGCAACACGGCCAACAACCGGCGGCGCAAGACGTACTCCGCGATGTGGACCTTCAACCAGTTCCTCGACTACCACCGGGCGAACCTGAAGGAGATCACCACGGCGCGGGCCGACGCGATCACCTTCCAGGTCTCGAACACGGGCCGGATCGTCTTCCGCGGTTCCCGTCCGATCCCGGCGCACCCGGCGCCGCACCCGGGTGAGGCCCCGCCGCCGCTCGACGCGCCGCGCGACGGCCAGATTCTCGACAACGTGCCGTGCGCGTACAAGCTCACCGAGGAGCAGTACAACGGGGAGCGCACCGACGGCCCGGCCGGCCAGCGCACCACCGTGGCCCAGCGCCTCGCCGCGCACGGCCACAAGGTGGTCAAGGTCGCCGACGGGTACCTGGTCCCGCTGGCCCAGCCGGAGCGGGGGCTGATCCCGCTGCTGCTGGACGGGCAGGGCGTCGAGAAGCTGGTGGACGGCGAGCGGGTGTACCCGACCGTCACCGGCAAGCACAACGGCCAGCTGGTGGTCTCCGGGGTGACCTGCCTGCGGGACGCCACGGTGACCGGTCCGGTCCGGGTCCGGGCGGGCGGGACGCTGATCGCGACCGGCTCGTCGATCACCGGCCCGGTGGACGCCAGCGGCGCGGCCGGGGTCTTCCTGACCGACACCGCGGTGGCGGGCCCGGTCCGGATCGCGCAGACCAGCGGTCCGGTAGTGGTCGTCGACGCGAAGGTCACCGGTCCGGTCGAGGTGTCGGGCAACCGGGGCGACGCGCCCCTGGTGGCGGCCAACACCGTGACCGGCCCGCTGCAGTGCAGCGGCAACACCCAGGCACCGGTCAACATCGGGCTGAGCAACTCGGTAGAGGGCCCGAAGAGCGACCAGTGCGCGAGCCTCTGACCCGCTGATCGTCGTACCGGCAGGCCCGACCTCCCGGGCCTGCCGGTACAACCCGTTTCCGGACCTGGAGAACGCCGTGGACCAGCCCGTCCTGCCTACGCCACCCCGACCCCTCCCCCGGCTCCGGTGGCCGGCCCGCCGTCACCACCCCCGGCGACGGATGTCGGCGCTCGCCGGGGCCGCCCTGTCCCTGGTACTCACCGGCACGGCCTGCTCCGGCGCCGAGCGGCCCGCGGCGGCCGGCGCACCGGCGGCCGTGGCCGTGACCGGGCCCCTGTGCGACCTGCTGCCCACCGGCAGCGAGCCCGGCAACCCGGCCGCCCTGGCCGGTCAGCCGGCCGAGGCGGCCCTGCAGTGGCTTCCCGTGCTCACCACCTTCGAGGCGGCCGTACGGGCGTCCGGGCTGGCCGAGGACCTGCACGGCGGGTCGGGGGTGACCATCCTGGCCCCCACCGACGACGCCTTCGCCGCCAAGTTCTCCGAGGACAACCTGGACCAACTGTTCATCACCGACAAGGAGAAGCTTCGCGGCCTGCTCCGCGACCACCTGGTCGCCGGGTCGCTGTCGCTGTCCGACATGGTGGCCGCCGGTGGGGTCACCACGCTCGCCGGCACCAAGCTCACGGTCACCGGGGGCGGCGCGAGCGTGCGCCTGGCCGACCAGGCCGACACCGTGTGCGCCGACTACCGGGCCGCCGACGCACGGATCCACATCATCAACCGGGTGCTCGGTAACCTGCCCACCACCGGCGGCCCCGGCGGGCACCGGGCGCACTGAACGGCACCAGCCGCATCTTGACCGCACGAAACCGCAGATCATAGGGTTTCGAATCCACCCCAGTTGATCTCCCCCAATCAACGAAGAGAGGCATCCCGATGCGCCTGTCGAAGCGTCCGCCCGGGGCGGTCCCCCCGAAGAGAACAGCCGGCGTCGCCACGCTGCTCCTGCTGGCCGGCCTGACGCCGTTGCTCGGGGGCGCCCCGGCCGGCGCCGCCCCCACCGCCCCCAGCTGCAGCAACGACCCCGCTGCCCGACTGTCCACCGTGCCCAGCCCGGAGTCCGCGCTGGGCTTCCCGCTCGGCACCGGCCAGGAACGCGTCGTCACCAACGACGAGGTCCGTGGCTACCTCAAGGCCGTCGACGACGCCTCCGACCGGGTGGTCACCGGCGTCATGGCGACGAGCGTGCTCGGCCAGCCGCTGCCGTACGCCATCGTCTCGAACGAGCGGCACGTCCAACCGGGCGCCCTGCAGCAGATCGCCCGGGACATCCGCGACCTGCGGGATCCGCGCGGCATCACGGCGAAGAAGGCCGCCGAGACCGCGACCGACCGCCCGGCCATCGTCTGGGTGACCGCGAACGTGCACGGCGGGGAGAAGAGCGGCACCGACGCCGCCCTGAAGACCCTGTACGAGCTGGCCTCCGGCCTGTCCTGTGCGGTCGCGGAGCGGAACGACAACCTGGTCACCGTCATCGTGCCGACGCAGAACCCGGACGGCCGCGACGCCAGCCGCCGGCAGAACGAGTACGGCTTCGACATGAACCGGGACTGGTTCGCCCGGACCCAGCAGGAGACCGACGGCAAGATCGAACTCCTGCGGCAGTACCCGCCGCAGGTCTTCATCGACGCCCACGAGATGGGCGGTCAGCAGTACTTCTTCCCGCCGAACGCCGACCCGATCCACCACGAGATCTCCAGCGAGAACGTCGACTGGATCAACCGGATCGGCGAGGCCAACAAGGCCGGCTTCGGGTTCAACGGCGCCTGTGGCGGGGCCGTCACCACCGAGTGCTACTTCAACTACGCAAGGTACGACCTGTTCTTCATGGGGTACGGCGACACGGTGCCCGCCGCCGGCTTCGGCGCCGCCGGCATGACCTTCGAGAAGGGCAGCGCGTCGGCCGTGGCCGACCGGGTCCAGCAGCAGTTCCACACCCAGTGGTCGACCCTCGGCTGGGCCGCCGCGAACAAGCACGAGGTGCTGACCGGCTACTTCAAGATCTGGACGGACGCCCTGGCCCAGGGCAAGGCCGGCACGCTGGAGCCGAACGAGGTGGTCCAGCCCACCAACACCGTCCAGTTCCCGGTGCCGGACGTCAAGATCCGGTCGTACTTCCTGCTGCCCGACCGCCAGCTCGCCGACGTACGCCAGCTGGTCGAGCGGCTGCGCCGGATGGACGTCGAGGTGTACGAGGTGACCAAACCGACCACGGTGCCCAACGCGCGGATCTCCGGCGGGCGCACCGCGACCGACGTCACGGTGCCCGTGGGCGCGTACTGGATCCCGATGGACCAGCCGCAGAAGCACTGGATCCAGGCGATCATGGGCGAGGACGCGTACGTGCCGTTCCCCTACTTCTATGACGTGTCGGCCTGGAGCAACCCGCTGCTCATGGGCGTGAACACCATCTACACCGGCGACGATGTCCGGCCCCCGGCCCAGCTCGTCCGGCAGATCTCCGGCGGCAAGCCCTCGGCGGCCGGGGCGAAGGGGTCGTACGCCTACCCGCTGGACTCCGCGGCGGCGGCCGAACTCACCTTCCGGCTGCTCGGCCAGGGCGTGCCGCTGGTCCGTGACCTCGAGACCAGCGTGGTGGGCTTCCCCGCGAAGAGCCTGACCCAGGAGATCGACCAGCTGGCCCGGTCGCTCGGGGTGACCCTGAGCCCGCACGACACGGCGGCCAGCGGGACGCCCGTGGACCTGCCGGACGTCGGGCTGTTCCGGGGCACCGGCATCTCGCTGACCTCCGGCTCCCACGGCGAGGCCCGGTACCTGCTGGGCAAGCGGTGGGGCCTCGACCTGAAGCCGGTGACCACCGCCGACATCAACGACAACACCCCGGCGTTCACCGAGCGCACCGTGCTGCTCGTGCCGGACGGCAGCAGCGCGACCGGCGGGCTCACCGCCGCCGGGCAGGCCAACCTGCGGAACTGGATCGCCCAGGGCCACACCTACATCGGGTTGCGGAACGAGGGCACCCGGATGGCCCGGGCCGCTGGCCTCACCTCGACGACGGAGAAGCGGAAGCCGGACGACTACCAGGTGCCCGGCTCGCAACTGCGGGTCGACGTCGATCACGACAGCCCGGTCGCGTTGGGCCGCCCGGCGGAGGACTTCGCGTTCAACAACGAAGACTCGATCCTGAACCCGAGCAGCACCGGCACCAACGTGCTCAGCTACCCGTCCGGTGACACCTTCTGGTCGAACGGCTATGCGGTGCACAGCGACGCACTGAAGGGGACGGTCGCCCTGGTGGACGAGCCGACCGGCGCCGGCCGGGCGGTGCTGTTCGCATTCAACCCGCTCTTCCGGGCGTACACCGAGAACGCACAGCACCTGGTGGCCAATGCGCTGCTCTACCCGGCGGGCGCGGGCGCCGCGCCGAGCCGGGCCGCCCTGAGCCGCACGACCGGCGTCGACCCCGCCCGGACCGCCGCCGCGGCGGCGCCGGTGGCGGAGAACCTGGGCGGCGAGTGGCGGCCGATCACCGTCGAGGTGGCGGCCGGTGACCGCGACCGCGCCGCGGCGATCGTCGCCCGGTACACCGACACCGCCCGGGTCTCGGTGGCGAACGGGTCGGCCTACCTGGTGATCCCGAACCGGGACGGCCTGCAGGCCGACGAGCACCCGTACCTGCGTGAGCTGGTGACCGCCCTCCGGGACGCGCAGATCCCGCTGCGCTCCCTGGTGGGCTGACGCACCAGCCGATAGGGCGAAGGCCGCCGACCCCGTACGGGGTCGGCGGCCTTCGCCGTCAGGACCGGAATCAGCGCTCCGCGACGGGGACGTAGTCCCGCTGCGGGTAGCCGGTGTAGATCTGGCGCGGGCGGCCGATCTTGGTCTCCGGGTCGTTGATCATCTCGCGCCACTGGGCGATCCAGCCGGGCAGCCGGCCCAGGGCGAAGAGCACCGTGAACATCTTGGTCGGGAAGCCCATGGCCTTGTAGATCAGGCCGGTGTAGAAGTCCACGTTCGGGTAGAGCCGGCGGGAGACGAAGAAGTCGTCCGCGAGGGCGATCTCCTCAAGCTGCACCGCGAGGTCCAGCAGCGGGTCCGGCTTGGCCATCCGGCCGAGCACGTCCTGGGCGGCCTTCTTCACGATGGCGGCGCGCGGGTCATAGTTCTTGTAGACCCGGTGGCCGAAGCCCATCAGCTTCACGCCGTCCTGCTTGTCCTTCACCTTCTGCACGAAGGAGCGGACGTCGCCGCCGTCGGCCTGGATCCGCTGGAGCATCTCCAGCACGGCCTGGTTGGCGCCGCCGTGCAGCGGGCCGAAGAGGGCGTTCACCCCGGCCGAGACCGAGGCGAAGAGGTTGGCGTTGCTGGAGCCGACCAGGCGCACGGTCGAGGTGGAGCAGTTCTGCTCGTGGTCGGCGTGCAGGATGAAGAGCATGTCCAGCACCCGGGCCACCACCGGGTCGACCTCGTACGGCTCGGCCGGCACGCCGAAGGTCATCCGCAGGAAGTTCTCGACGTAGCCCAGCGAGTTGTCCGGGTACAGCAGCGGCTGGCCGATCGACTTCTTGTACGCGTACGAGGCGATGGTGGGGACCTTCGCCATCAGCCGCACCGTGGACATCTCCACGTGCTCGGAGTCGAACGGGTCCAGGCTGTCCTGGTAGAAGGTCGAGATGGCGCTGACCGCCGACGAGAGCACGGCCATCGGGTGCGCGTCGCGCGGGAACCCGTCGAAGAAGCGGCGCATCTCCTCGTGCAGCAGCGAGTGCCGCCGGATCCGTTCGCTGAATTCGGTGAGCTGCTGCGGGGTCGGCAGCTCACCGTAGATCAGCAGGTACGAGACCTCCAGGAAGGAGGAGTTCTCGGCCAGCTGCTCGATCGGGTAGCCCCGGTACCGCAGAATGCCCGCGTCACCGTCGATGTAGGTGATCGCGGACGAGCAGGACGCGGTGTTGACGAAACCGGGATCGTAGGTGGTCATCCCGGTTTCCTTGAGCAGATTGCCCACCCGGATGCCGGCGGGGCCCTCGACCGCGGACTGCACCGGCATCGACAGCTGCCCACCGGGGTGGTCGAGCTTGACTTCCGTCATGTGTTCCTCGCTTCGCCGGCAAGATCTTCGTTGAATTGCCTTCGCTTTTACCGTACTTACGGTCGGGAGGACACCGCTCGTCATGGTTCTACGGTGAGGTATGCGTCACGCGATTCCCGACTTGCCGGCTGGGAAACCCCGTGGAAGCGCGACCACGCCGCCGCGCGCCGGGGCGTCGGAAGGGCACCGCGACGCGGTCAGGACAGGGTGAGCCGGCGCAGGGCGCCGTCCGCGGCCACCCGGTAGATGTCCAGGCGGTTGACCCCGGCGGCGAAGAGCCGGTCGTCGGGCAGCAGCGCCGCGAACCGCCGGCCACCCTTGTCGGGCGGGACGACCGGGACCACCGCGCCGACGGTCCCGTTGACCGCCACCGCGAGCTTCGTCCCGTTCGGCACCGAGGCCGGCACGGTGCCCCAGACCAGGGCGGGCAGGTCGCCGTTCGCCGGGTCGACGGCGCGGAACGCGGCGAGGTTCGCCACGGTGGCCGTACCGCCGGCGGGTCGGCTGCCGGGCCTGGCGCCGACCAGCGGATCCGGGGCGGGGGTGGCGGGCGGGGACGGCACCCCGCCGGTGATCGGCACCGGTTCCCCGGGCCGGTCGTAGAAGCGCTTGTCGGCGCCCTCGCGCGGGGACTGCTTCGCCGAGCGGCCGTCCATCCGCCAGGGGATCCGGATGTGGGTCTCGTCGGCGATGGTGGGCAGCAGGTCGACGTGCTGCCAGTTCCGGTCGTCGACCCGGCCGGTCCGCTGGCCGGGCTCCTTGACGAACATCGGCACCCAGGCGACCTGGTCGGCGGCGTGGTTGATGGCGTCCATCCCCCGGCCCTGCCAGTCGCGCAGGAAGCTCACCCCGTGGTCGGCGGTGACCAGGACGAGGGCCTGGTCGTAAAGGCCGGAGGCGCGCAGCGTCCGCAGCGTCTCGCCGATCAGCCGGTCCGTGTATCCGAGCTGCGCCAGGTGCCGCTGCCGGGCCAGGTCCACCCAGCCGGCGCCGTCGTTGGGCAGGTCCTCCGGCGCGGCGTACCGGGCCCCGGACGGCAGGTACGCCCACGGCGCGTGCGGCATCAGCAGGTGCAGGAAGTGCAGGGTGGGCCGGGACGAGGGGCGCAGCCCGGCGAGGAAGCTGGTGAACCGGGCCGGCTGGTTGGCGTTGAGGGCGTCCCAGCGGAACTTCGGGTCCGCCGGGACCGGCTCGGCCGCGTCCAGCCCCGCCTCGGCCCGGGTCAGCTCCCGGTACGACGTCTCGGGGTCGACCCGGATGTCCACCGGCGCGGTGACCTGCCGCAGCAGCTTGCCGCTCTCCCGGACCAGCACGCCGAGGCCCTGCTGCGGCGCGGCCGCCTGCTCACAGCGACTGGGCGGGCAGAGCCGGGTGATGCTCTCCTCCGCCTTGATCTCGTACAGGCCGCCCAGGGCGGTGAAGAGGTTGTCCGGGTACTGCGAGTAGTGCGGGGCGACCGGCTCGGCCGGGTAACGGCCGGTCAGCATGGCCGGCAGCGCGTACGGCGTCCAGCCGCTGACGCCGGTGGCGTTGCGGTACCAGGTCGAGTCGGCGGCCAGCTCGGCGAAGTGCGGGTACCGGGTGGCGTCGATCCGCCCGTCCGAGCCGAGCAGCGAGACCAGCGGCAGCTCGTCCAGGACGATCATGACCACCGGTGGGTGGACGCCCGCGCCGGCCACCCCGGCGGCGCCGGCGTGGCCGCGGGGCAGCACCACCGCCGAGGCCGGGGAGGCGAAGAGGAAGAGGCCGACGAAGATCGCCGGCCCGACGGCGGCCAGCCGCAGCACCCGCTCCGGCGCCCGCCAGCGACGGTGCGCGGCCGCCCCGACGGCACCGGCCACGGCCGCCGCCAGCAGCAGCGGTACGCCCCGCAGCGACGTGGTGTGCCGCCCGACCTGGACGGCGAGCGCGGCCAGCAACAGCCCCACCACGAGGGTGTGCACGACCGCCCGGGTGACCCGCCCGGCGCACAGGCTGACCGCGCCGAACAGGGCGACCGGCACGGTCGGCGCGATCGCGATCAGAGCCACCAGGAGCAGGACGTCGGCCGGGGAGGCGCGGTGGAACAGGAAGAAGTCGGGGCTGCGCCCCAGCACGTCCAGCAGCGGCTGGGTGACCACCAGCCCGACCAGTGCCGTCACCTCCAGAAGCCGGCCCAGTTCGCTCCGCCAGACCCGCCGGCCGCCGGAGGGCGCCGGCGCGACCGGGCGTACCTCGGGCGGCGCGAGGGTGTCAGCCATGTACCACCACCTGGTAGAGCGTGCGGGTGCCGGACGGCAGCTCGGCCTGGCGGACGATCCGGCCGCGCGCCGCGAGCAGCGGCTCGAACGCCTCCCGCCGGTAGTCGGGGAAGAGTCCGTCGGGCTTGTTGGCCAGCAGCCGGCGCGCCATCGGGTCCTCGGGGTGGACGAACTCCACGACCAGGCTGCCGCCGGGTGCGGTCAGTGCGACGAACTGGTCCAGCACCTCGGCCAGCGGCACGTTCCGGCCGATCGCCAGGTGGTGCACCACCGCCAGCGCGAGCACCAGGTCGGCCCGCGCCCGGTCGCCGAAGGCGGCCCGCTCGACGCCGCGCCAGCCCCCGCCGGGCGACGGGTCGGCCAGGTCCATCACCAGCGGCAGGACCCGCCGCTCCCCCGCCGCCCGCAGGGCGCGGTAGAGCGCGTCGGCCACCGCCGCGTCCTGCTCGACCGCGACCACGTAGCCGGCCTGCCGGGCGGCGATCCGGGCGTACCGGCCGTCGTTGGCGCCCAGGTCGAGCACGAGCCCGGGCGCGGCGGCGGCCACCGCCCGGTCGACGAACTCCTCCTTGGCCTGCCGGTCCGGCACCGAGTACGCGCAGGTGCGCTGGTAGTCCGACCAGTAGCTCTCCCCCGGCCGGTGGTCCAGCCGCCGGACCAGCTTCTCCAGCCCGCGTACGGTCGCCAGGGCCAGCTCGCGCGAGTAGCCGGCGGCCCGCAGCTGGGCGCGGACGTCGGCGGTGCTGGCCCGGGCGTTGCGGGCCTGCATCGCACCGTGCAGGTGGACGTGGGTGAGCACCCCGGGCCGCCAGCGTCGGGTGCCGCCGAAGAGCCGCCGCATCTGGTCCGGCTCGATGCCGTCGATCCCGGCCCGCAGCCAGGGCTGGAAGTCGACCCCGAGGTGGGCCTGGAGCAGCATGGGATAGAGCAGGGTCTGGCAGAACTGCCGGTACCCGGCCCAGGGCTCCCCGTCGCGGGCCGGCTCGAACGAGCCGACGTCGATGAAGACCGGCGTGGCGCCCCGCCACTGAAGGTTGTACGCCGAGCCGTCCTTGGTGGTGAAGCCGTCGGCCAGCGCCATCCGCAGGACGTCCAGGTGCAGCAGGGCGGCGTCGCGCAGCATGCCGTACGTCCACTCGTACGGGTGGGAGACGAACGGGATGCGCTCGTGCCGGAGCACCGCCGCCCAGGGCAGGTCAACCGGGGCCGGGGTGAGCTCCTCGGTGCCGCAGACCTTGCCGGCGGCGAGCAGGTCGCGGAAGAAGTCGGCGGCGGCCAGGGCCTGCCAGTCCCGGGCGGACCGCTCGTCGAGCCCGCGCAACACCTCGCCGTGGCGGTGGAAGACCCGGTTGCCAGGGTCGCGGAAGGAGCCGGGCTCCGCCCGGACGCTGGTGTCGAAGAAGGCCACGCCGGTCAGCTCCGGTCGGTGGGCTGCCGGCGGAACCGGGCCACCAACCGTCGCCAGTAGAGCTTGGCGGCCACCGCCGCGCCGGCCACCCCTCCGACCACCGCCTGCACGATCAGGCTGCCGGATCCCGCATCCAGGTAGGCCAGGTGCGTCACGGCTGCCCCCTTCCCTGTTGATGGAGGCCGGCCCGATATAGGGGCTTTCGGCCTTTAAGCCGGACTTGTCCTTCACCGTACGCCGCCGAGGCGGTCCGTGTCGGGCACACCCGCCACTCCACCCACGTCCGTTCCGTTCAAGACGCCCCGGCCCGCCCGCCCCTACCGTGGCGGCCATGACACCGCACTTCGATCTGATCGGCATGGCCGTCACCGACATGGGCCGCACCCTCGACTTCTACCGCCGGCTGGGGCTGGCGATCCCGCCGGGCGCGGAGCGGGAACCGCACGTGGAGATCACCCTGGACAACGGCGTCCGGCTGGCCTGGGACGCGGTCGAGATGGTGCGCACCTTCAACCCGGGCTACACGCCGGCCACCGGCAGTCCCCGGATGAACCTGGCCTTCCGCTGTGCCGACCCCGCCGAGGTCGACCGCTGGTACGCGGAGCTGACCGCCGCCGGCTACCACGGCCACCTGCCGCCCTGGGACGCCTTCTGGGGCCAGCGGTACGCGGTCCTGCACGACCCGGACGGCAACGGCGTGGACCTGTTCGCCCCGCTCGACCGGGCCTGACCCCGGGCGCTCGTCCGGCGGCGAACGGTCAGCCGCGGCGGGCCGACAGCAGGTGGGTCGGGGGCACCCCGGCGAGATCCTTCACCTCGCGGGTGAGGTGGGCCTGGTCGGCGTACCCGGTCCGGGCGGCGGCCTCGGCCAGCGGGGTGCCGGCACGGGCCAGGTCGAGGGCGCGGCGCATCCGCAGGATGCGGGCGAGGGTCTTCGGGCCGTACCCGAAGAGGGCCTGGCTGCGCCGGTGCAGCGCCCGCGCGCCGAGGCCGACCTCGGCGGCGGTGGCCGCCACGGTGGCGCCGGCCGCCAGCCGGGCGGCGACCCACGCGCCGAGCGGGTCGGGCCCGCCGGCGGCGCGCAGCCGTGCCACCGCGACCGCCTCCAGCACCGCGCCGACCGGCGCGGCCCGGCCCGGCGCCACCACATCGGCCGGCGCGGCTAGGGAGACGGCCGGCCCGGCACCCGCGGCGCCGGCGGATGGCCCCGGAGGCCGGGCCTCGGCGGCCACCGCCAGCCGGTCGGCCAGCTCGGCGGCCGCCCGGCCCCACAGGTCGGTCAGCGGGGCGCGGCGGTCCCGCAGCTCGTCTGCGGGGACACCGACGACGGCCGGACCGGTGCCGGGCGGCAGCCGCAGCCCGACCCACCGCTCGCCCGGCACGCTGACGGAGAGGTGGGCGGTCCGATCAGGACCGGCGACCAGCAGCCCGGCACGGCTGGACCAGAGCAGGTCCAGGCACCCGTCGGGCAGCACCCGGGCCGGCGCCGCGCCCACCGCGACGCTCTCCCACACCACCGCCCCACCAATGCCCGCCGCTGCCCGTTCCCGGTACATTCCTCCACCCTGCCACGCCACCCGTGGGCGGTCAGGGGCGGCGGTGGTGCATGGCGAGGCGGAGCAGGATGAAGCGCAGGGCGGTGGCGGCAAGGTTCGCGGCGCACCTAGGCGTCGGCTGTGGATCCCGGCAGCCGCACCGTGAAGGTGGTCCGGCCGGGACGGCTGGCCACGTCGACCCGGCCGTGGTGGGCCTCCACCACGGCGGCCACGATGGCCAGACCGAGCCCGGTGCTGCCGTGCGCCCGGGAGCGGGAGCTGTCGCCGCGGGCGAAACGCTCGAAGGCCTCCGGCTGGAGGTCGGCGGGGATACCGGGGCCGTCGTCGGTGACGCTGAGTTCGACGCCGTCGGTCACCGGCGCCAGCCGGGTGGTCACGGTGGTGCCCGGCGGGGTGTGCACCCGGGCGTTGGCGAGGAGGTTGGCCAGCACCTGGTGCAGCCGGTGGGCGTCGCCGGTGACGCTCACCGGCTCGTCCGGCAGGTCCAGCTGCCAGCGGTGGTCGGGGCCGGCCACGTGGGCGTCGCTGACCGCGTTCACTACGAGGGCGGTGAGGTCGACCGGCTCGGCCGCGAGGGGCCGCCCGGAGTCCAGCCGGGCGAGCAGCAGCAGGTCGTCGACGAGGCTGGTCATCCGGGTGCTCTCGGACTCGACCCGGCGCAGCGCGTGGGCCACGTCCGGCGGCACCTCGTCCCGGCCGCGCCGGGCCACCTCCGCGTACCCTCGGATCGCCGCCAGGGGGGTGCGCAGCTCGTGGCTGGCGTCGGCGACGAACTGGCGTACCCGGGTCTCGCTGGCCTGGCGGGCGGCGAGCGCGGCGGCGACGTGGCCGAGCATCCGGTTGAGCGCGCCGCCCACCTGCCCCACCTCGGTCCGCGGGTCGGTGTCGGCCGCCGGCACCCGGACCGACAGCGCCACCTCGCCGCGATCCAGCGGCAGCTCGGTGACCCGGCTGGCGGTGGCGGCGACCCGGTTCAGCGGGCGCAGCGTGGCCCGGACGATCAGCGCGCCGAGGCCCCCCGCGATGATCAGTCCCGCGCCGATCACGCTGGCCTGGGCGACGACCATCCACATCACCGTCTCCTGCACCCCGGAGAGCGGGATGGCGACGGCCTGCATGTTGCCATCGGCCGTTCTGTGAGCCGCCGCGCGATAGTCACCCCGATCGCCGACATCGACGGTACGGGGCCGCCCGTCGAGTGGGAGCGCGGCGATCGCGGTGACGTCGCGGGTGGGAACCTCGTCCACACCCCCGGACTCGTCCCGGGCCACCGCCGTGGTGGCTCCACAGGCGACCCGCACCGCGAGCGAGCCCGGCGGGAATCCGCGCGGCGGCTCCAGCTGCTGGGTGCAGGGGTCCACCGGCCGCCGCGGATCCCCAGGCGGACGCACCCAGGGCGGCACGTCCCCGGCGCCCCCGGCCCGCCGGTCGTTCATGGTCAGCTGGTTGTCGACCTGGTTGACGAGGAAGTGCTGCAGGGCGACCGTGGTCAGTCCGCCGATGCCGACGCTGACCAGCGCGAGCAGCGCCACCACGGAGAGCACCAGGCGGCGGCGCAGCGACCAGCCGGCCAGCCGGCGACGCAGCCGCCCGGCCAGGTCACTCCGCCGGCTTGAGGACATACCCGGCGCCCCGCAGCGTGTGGATCATCGGCTCGCGGCCCGCGTCGATCTTCTTGCGGAGGTACGAGATGTACAGCTCGACCACGTTGGCCTGGCCGCCGAAGTCGTAGTTCCAGACCCGGTCGAGGATCTGCGCCTTGCTGAGCACCCGGCGCGGGTTGCGCATCAGGTAGCGCAGCAGCTCGAACTCGGTGGCGGTGAGGGTGATCAGGTCGGCGCCGCGGCGTACCTCGTGGCTGTCCTCGTCCAGGCTGAGGTCGCCGACGGTGAGCACGGCCTCCTCGCGGGTGGCGACCGCGAACCCGGAGCGGCGCAGCAGGGCACGCAGCCGGGCGATCACCTCCTCCAGGCTGAACGGCTTGGTGACGTAGTCGTCCCCGCCGACGGTGAGCCCGGCGATCCGTTCCTCCACCGCGTCCCTGGCGGTGAGGAAGAGCACCGGCACGCTCGGGGTCTCCTCGCGCAGCCGGCGCAGCACCTGGAAGCCGTCCAGGTCGGGGAGCATGACGTCGAGCACCACCACGTCGGGCTTGACGTGCCGGGCGGTGGTGATCGCGGCCGTCCCGTTGCCGGCCGTGGACACCTCCCAGCCCTCGTAGCGCAGGGCCATCGCGAGCAGGTCGGTCAGCGTCGGCTCGTCGTCGACCACCAGTACGCGCACCGGTTCGCCGTCCGGTCGGCGCAGCTCGATCCGACCCCGCATGGCCTGCCCGTCCATCACCATGTCCCCTATCGTGGGCCGCCCCGCTGTGCCGCGCCTGTCCCGATCCTGTGTACCAGCTGTGCGGCCCCCCACGGCGGTCCCGCGCGGGCGGTCCGCACCGATCCGGCGGCCCCGGGCGGCGCGGCCGGCCGCTCGGCCCGCCGCCTGGTGGCTCGCCGGCTGACGGGCGGTGTCGCTGCGGGGGGACCTGCTGGCCGTGCCGCCGTCGCTCCGGCTGGACCTGGGCGGGCATGGCTGGCCGACCAGGGCGTACCCCGCCTGGCCGCAGGCCCGGCCAGCGGCCCTGCCCCAGCCGGCCACCCGATGGTGATCTGCCGGCAGGGCTACCGGGTGCTCACCTGTCGGCAGGTGCGTGGACGGCGATCGGCCGGCCTGAGCCCGCTCACTCGGTGGCGCCGAACGGCTCGGTGCGCACGTACCGCATCGTCCAGGTGCCCCAGCCGTCCCGCCGGTCGCGCTCGTAGAGGTGGTCGGTCTCGTCACCGGGCGCAGCGGCCGCCTCGCCCGGGTGCCGCATGATCCACCGCCGCGGCGGCTCCCCGTCCGGCTCGGCCGGCAACTCCCGGACCAGGTCGTGGGCGGGTCCGCCGACGAACCGTACGCGCACCAGAGCCATCGCGCACCCTCCGTTCCCGCCGGCACGACCCCTTCCGGGGAACCTACCCGCGCCGTCGGCCCGGCGGGCGAAACCCCCGGCGGTTTGCCCTGCTCGGGGCTCGGGTACCGCGACCCGCAGTACCGGGGCGTTTCCCGGACCGGACGCGACGGCGAGGAGAGGTCGATGAGGACGCTGGGCGGGCGGTACGAGCTCGAACAGCGCGTCGGCGTCGGGGGCATGTCGGAGGTTTGGCGGGCCCACGACCTGGTGCTGGACCGGACCGTGGCGGTGAAGCTGATCTCTCCCGGGCTGGACGGTGAGGCCACGTCGGTCGAGCGGATCCGGGGCGAGGCCCGCTCCGCGGCCCGCCTCGTGCACCCGAACGTGGCCAGCGTGCACGACTTCGGCACCGCCACCGCCCCGGACGGACGCGAGCTGCCGTACATCGTGATGGAGCTGGCCGAGGGCGAGACGCTCGCCGTGCACCTGCGGGGCGGCCCGTTGGACTGGCGGATCGGGGTCCGGGTGTGCGCCGAGGTGAGCGCGGCGCTGGCCGCGGCGCACGCGCAGGGCATCGTGCACCGGGACGTGAAGCCGGCGAACGTGATCCTCACCCCGGCCGGGGTGAAGGTGCTCGACTTCGGCATCGCCACCCCGGCCGGTACCCCCGACCAGACCCCGGACGGCGTGGTGATCGGCACTCCCGCGTATCTGGCGCCCGAGCAGCTGGACCGGCAGCCGGCCACCCCCGCGGCTGACATGTACGCCCTCGGCGTGCTCCTCTACTACTGCCTGACCGGTCGGCTGCCGTACGCCGCCAGCAGCACCACCCAGTATCTGGGCAGCCGCCGGCGGCAGGCGCCGGAGCCGCTGCCGGAGATCGACGGCCTGCCGCCGGAGGTCGCCGACCTCTGCCGCCGGTGCCTGTCCGAGGATCCGGCCCGGCGCCCGACCAGCCTGATGGCCGCGCTGCTGCTGGCGGAGGCGGTCGATGCCCGGGTGTACGTGCCGATGATGCCGCCGGCCGCGCCCCGGCAGCGTCCGGCCCCGGTGTCCCCGTGGACCGAGCAGGCCGCCGCCGCGTCGACCGAGGCGATGGGCCTGGACGAGCCGACCTGGACGCGCCGACCTTGACGCGCCCGCGCTGATCCGGCCGCCGCAGGCGCTGGTCACGCCGCCGCTCGGCGGACCGTCCGCGGTGCTCCCGGCACGGTTTCGCGGGGCGGCGGTCGGGTAGCCGGGCGGGTGAGCGACGGGAGGAACGCGATGTCGGATCCGAGTTCCTGGCTGCACGAGAAAGCCACGGCGACCGCCGCGGGCGGTCACGTACGCACCGGCGACGGCGGGCTCTCCACGGCCCTGGCGTCCCCGCTGGCGCCGCACTGCACCGGGCTGACGCCGGAGCAGCTGCTGGCCGCCGCGTTCGCGTCCTGCCTGCACCATGCGGCGGTGGAGGCGGCCGCCGAGATCACCGACGAGGCGCACACCGTCGAGGTGACCGCGGAGGCGAGGCTCGGCCGCGACGACGACGGCCGGTACCGGGCCGATGTGCACGCGGAGATCTCCTCCGCCGGGCTGACCCGGGACCAGTTGGCCGACCTGGTCGTGCACGCCGATCGGTTGTGGCCGTTCTCCAGCGGCGACAACAGCCGCCACCGGCTGACCGTCACGCCGGCGGACGGCGGCCGGCACTGACCGCTACCAGCGGAAGCTGGCGGTCACCGCGCGGTGGTCGCTGTCCGGGGTGTGCAGCACGCCCGCCGCGGTGGGGGTGAGCCCCCGGTAGAGCACGTGGTCCGGGCGGGTCACCGGCAGCTCCGCCGGCCAGGTGAACCCGAAGCCCTGACCGGCGTCGGCCTGCGCGTCGTTCAGCAGCCGGGTGAGCGGCGCGAAGACCCGGTCGGTGGTGGCGGTGTTGAGGTCGCCGAGCACCACCAGGCGGGAGGCGTGGTCGTCCCGGACCTTGGCGGCCAGCGCGGCGAGGGTCTCGTCCCGGGTGACGGTGTGCCCGGCCCGGGCGGAGCCCAGATGGACCACGTACACCACGAGGTCGCCCTGGGGGGCGGCGACCACGGCCCGTAACGCCCGGTCCCAGCCCAGGCCGGTGTCCACGCCCACCGAGTCGCGGATCGGCCACCGGCTCCACAGCGCGACCGTCGACACCGCGGCCCGGTGCGGGTACCGCTGGCCCAACGCCACGTCGACCCGGTCGCCGTCGTCGACCTCCTGCAGCCCGATCAGGTCCGCGCCCGCACCGGCGAGCGCGTCGACCGTGGCCGCCGGGTCGGGGTTGCCGGAACGCAGGTTCTGGCTGGCCACCCGGATCGAGGACGGCCCGGTGCCGGCCGCCGGCGGCAGCCAGGCGCCACCGAAGAGCGCGGCCCAGACGACGGCCGGCAGGAGCACGGCCAGCAGCGCCCGCCGGGACCGGCGCAGCAGGGCCGCGAGCGCGAGCGGGGGTACGCCCAGACCGAGCAGCGGGGTGACGCTGTCGACCAGGCTGCCCAGGCCGTGCACGTTGGGCACCACCCGATGGCCGGCCAGCAGCACGGCGAGCAGCACGGCGAGGAGGCCGACGAGCAGTCCCCGCCGGTCCGGGCGACCGCTGGGGTCACCGGCGGCCCGCTCATCCACCATCTGCTCCGTCACCGTCCGCATCGTATCGAGCCGGCCCGCCCCCGGTGGCCGCGATGCCGGCACACCCCGACCGCCGTGTGGTTGGGCCCACCGGCCGACCCGAAACCGCAGGTGGCGGGGGTGCGCATGGGCCGAACGGGGGAGGTGCGGGCGAAGCACGGCAAAGATGATCATCCGCGCGCTTCATCATGCCCTTCCCGTTATTACCGACAAATGCGAAAGGAAGGAAGGGCGGCTTTCGTGATCCACCGAGCGTATTGCCGGGGCGGATCATGGCAAATTGTGGCGCATGCCACTAACTACCCTGGTGGCAACCGCCGCGAAGCTTTCTAGCCTCTCCGGGTGCACCCCGACGACCCCTCGCAGCAGAACCAGACCGAGACGTGCGTGTGTGGCCTGACGACCGACCGGGCCTCGGCCGAACGGAGGAGCGGACGACACCGGGCCGCACCACCGCGCCGCGGCCCGCTCCGGTCAACGCCCGCCCGGGTCGCGCTGGCGGCCGGCGTGACCTGCTGTCTCGGCCTGCTCGGGTTCGTCGGCGCCGAGGACACCGGCCAGCGGCACGAGCCCGTCCGCGAGGTACTCGCCGACCGCGCCGCCGCAGAGCAGCCAGCCTCCCGGGATTTCACCCGCACCGCTCCCCCGGTCGCCGTGCCGGTCACCCCGATCCCGGTCGCGACACCGAGCCCGACTCCGACGAAGAAGAAGGCGCCGAAGAAAAAGCCGGCCAAGCCCAAGCGCCCCCGCCCGGTCGCCGGTCTGGACCAGCTCCAGATGGACAACGCCAAGGTGATCGTCGACGTCGGGCGGGCCATGCAGATGCCGCGCCGGGCGCTCGTCGTGGCCATCGCCACGGCCATGCAGGAGAGCAACCTCTACAACCTGGCCAGCGACGTGCTGCCCGAGTCCTACGACTACCCGCACCAGGGCAGCGGATCCGACCACGACTCGGTCGGGCTGTTCCAGCAGCGGCCGAGCAGCGGCTGGGGCACGGTCGCCGACCTGATGCGGCCGGCGTACGCGGCCCGCGCCTTCTTCACGGCGCTGAACGAGGTGCCCGGCTGGGTGGACCTGAGCGTCACCCAGGCCGCCCAGGCCGTGCAGGTCTCCGCCTTCCCCGACGCGTACGCCCAGCACGAGGAGCGGGCCACCACGGTGGTCGCGGCGCTGGTCTGAGCAGGGCTCAGGCGGCGCTCCGCTCGGCCGGCCCGGGACCGCCCGCACCGACCCGGGTGGCCGGCACCCCGGCGGCGGCGGTCGGGGTGTCCGCCGGCACCACGTCGCCCGGCACCCCGGCCAGGATCTCCTCCGTCTGGGCCGCGCGCCGGCGGCGGGCCAGCAGCGCCGCCTCGAAGTCCCGGCGCGCCCGCACCGCCTCGGCGTACGCCTGCTCGCGGACCTGGCGGGCCTCCTCCCGGGCGGCCTCCAGCTCGCTGCGGGCCTGGGCCAGCAGCTCCGCCGCCTCCCGCTCCAGGGTCGAGGCCCCGGCCCGCCAGGCGGCCACCTCGACGTCGACCGGTGCGGTACGCCGGTGCAGGAAGTCGCAGAGCTGGCCCGCCTCCTGCCGGACCTGGTCCCACTCGCGGCCGGCGCCGCCCGCACTCTCCGCGCGCGCCGCGAGCCGGACCAACCGGATCCCCAGCTCGTCCAGGCAGGCATCCACCTGCCGCTGGTCGTAGCCGGTCTCAACGACGGAGAACCTCATACTGTCGCCCCCCAGGCAGCTGGTGTCACTTCCCCCACCTGCCGATCCTGAGGGGTCGCGGCTGCCGCCGCGGCGGTTCCCAAAAAATGTTCAGTATCCGAGCATCGCCCCGCGACCCGGCGCCGTCGTCGACTCAGCGCTGCTTGGGGAGGACGGCCACCCGGCCGAAGAACTCGTCGATGCGGTGCACCACGTCGTTGAAGTCGTCCAGGTCGATCGGCTTCGTCACGTACGCGTTGGCCTGCAGGGTGTAGCTGCCGAGAATGTCGGTGTCGGCGTTGGAGGTGGTCAACACGACGATCGGGATGGTCCGCAGGTCGTCGTCCCGCTTGACCGCGCCGAGCACCTGCCGCCCGTCCATCCGGGGCATGTTGAGGTCGAGCAGGATCACGTCCGGTCGCCGGGCCTCGGTGTGCCGGCCCTCCCGCCGGAGAAACTCCATCGCCTCCTGCCCGTCGTTGACCACGTCGATGACCTTGTCGACGTCCGAGTCCGACAGGGCCTCCTCGATCATCAGGACGTCACCCGGGTCGTCGTCCACGACGAGAATGCGTACCGGGTTCGAGGTGCCTGGGCCCATGGCTTACCTGCTTCTGGTCGAAGGCGGAACGGGACCGGGCGGTCACCTATGGCGGGGAAATCTAGTCGGTCACGGGGCCGACGGCGAGGCCGGCAGGTCCGCCTCGTATCGCAGCAGCTCGGCCAGCCCGGTCACCTGCAGCACCCGGGCCACCCGGCCGGTCGCCCCGGTGATGCGCAGCCAGCCGCCCTCGGCGGAGGCGTGGTTGTCGCCACGGACGAGGGCCGCGATGCCGACCGAGTCGCAGAAGGTCAGCTCGGTGAGGTCCACGAGCAGCTCGTGGTGCCCGTCGGCGGCCAGCCGGTCAACGGCGGCGTCGAGCTGTGGAGCGGTGCTCAGGTCGAGCTCGCCGGCGAGCCGGAGGCAGGCTCCGCCCCCGTCCCGCTGGGCGTACGTGACGGTGAACGCCACCGGGGCCCCTCTCGGTCAACCAGCGACGGACGCTTGCAGGGCAGCAAGTATACGCGGGGCCCGGTCGGTTGAGCCGCCACCCGGGGCAGGGGTGGCCCCCGACCCTGGGACCAGGGGCCGGGGGCCGGGGAGGGTGGCTCAGGCGGTGACCGGCTGCCGCCGCGGACCGGACTCCCGGAGCTCTCCGAGCGTGGGGGGCTCGGCGTCCTCCGGTGCGCCGGTGTCGGGCGTCTGGAAGAGATAGCGGACGAACGTGCCACCTGGATCGTTGTCGTCCGCACCGGGCCACTGCCCCACACAGTCGACGCCGACGACCTCGCGGCCGCTGCCGTCGGCCTCCTCCAGGAGCGCCCACAGGGTGACCGGGTAGCAGCGGGTGGTTTCCGGGCTGACCTGCCACCGTGCGTACCAGCCGGGTCGGGCGGGAACGATCTCGGCGATCCTCTTCATGGCGACCTTCCCTTCCGCGTGCGTCGGAAGTTCTTCCGGTCCATTGCGATCGTGCAGCCGCACCGGGTGAGCGACCCTCACCCGCAGCGAATGAAGCTCGCCGGCCGCTTGGCCCGGTCGCCGGGCGCACCCGTTTCCTTCCCGGCAGCGCCGGGAAGGCCAGCGGCGGAAGGCGCAACCCGAAGAGGAACGAGGTGCGACGATGCGCAAGCAGATGGAGGGCGACAACCAGCGCCGCCGGACCCTGGCCCGGGAGGCCCGGGAACGCGGTCGGCGGCCGAGCCAGACCGGCGCCAGCCTGAGCGCGTCCAAGCAGATCACCTCGCTGGACCAGCGCGAACGGTCCGGGCCGGCGCCCGCCGGGCGGCGCAAGCCGGACACCACGCGCGGCGGTCCCGCCCCGCCGCCGGCCGGCGTGCCGGAGCGACCCCGGGCGCTGCCGAACCGGACCCCGCAGGCTGCGGGGGTCACCAGGGTGGGCTACCGAGATCTGGTCGAGGATGTCAGCCGGCGCGCGGGGGTGGACTTCTCCACCGCCAAGGTCGCGGCGGAGGCGACCGTGCTCGCGCTGGCCTGGGCGTTGGACGAGGCCGAGCGGGAACGGCTGCTCGCGGCGGTGCCGGTGAAACTGCACGACGTGGTGCCGGTGGACGGCATCGATCGACACCGGGACCTGCCGGGCTTCCTGGCCGAGGTGGGCCGGCGCAGCCGGCTCAGCCCGGAGCAGGCGCGCTACCAGGCCGAGGCGACCCTGGCCGCGTTGGCCGACGCCGACGGCGACCTGGTCGAGTCGCTGCGCGTACCGGACGGGTTGCGGGACCTGCTCGCGCCGCCGGAGGCCGGCGGTGGCCTGGTGGGCCCGACCTCCGCCACCGCGCCGCTCAACGAGCAGGAGCTGCGCGACGCGCTCGCCAGCCTGCCGTACTGGTCCAGCGACCGGCAGTCGCTGGTGCGCACCATCGAGCTGCCGGCCGACAACCTGGACCGGGTGCTCGACCGCCTCGACCAGCTGAAGGCCGAGACCGGGCGGGGCCCGCAGATCGGCCGGCCCGAATCGGACAGCGCCCTGATCACCGTACGGACCCAGCAGGTTGACGGGGTGAGCGCGCTGGACGTGGACCTGGCCCAGCGGGTCGACGCCGCCATCGACGAGGTGGGCGCCGGCATGAACGCCGGCTGAGCCGCCCCCGGGCCGGCGGGCACTCCGTCCGCCGGCCCACGCCGCACGGGTAGCGTTGCCCGCCGTGGGCAGCGGTGCGGAGGGTCTGGAGATCGTCGTGGACCGGGCCCGGCCGAGCGGGCGTACCCTGCTCGCGGCCGGGGTCGAACAGTCCTACGTCGACGTCGCCGACCCCCGCCACCTGCATTTCGAGTACGTCCGGCGGATGGCCGCGGTGGTCGACCTGGCCGCCCCGGCCAGGCGTCCGTTGACCGCCCTGCACCTGGGCGGCGGCGCGCTCACCCTGCCGCGCTGGCTCGCCGCCACCCGCCCCGGCTCCGCGCAGCGGGTCGTCGAGCGGGAGCCGGCCGTGGTCGAGCTGGTCCGCCGGGAGCTGCCCCCGGTGCCGCCCGAGATCGCCGTGGAGATCGGGGACGCCCGGGAGTCGGTGGGCGCCGCGCCGGCCGAGGCGTACGACCTGGTCCTCGCCGACGTCTACCGGGCGGCCCGGATGCCCCGGCACGTGGCCAGCGTCGAGTTCGTCGCCGAGGTGGCCCGGGTGCTCCGCCCGGAGGGCATCTACCTGGTCAACGTCACCGACCTGCCGCCGCTGGTCTTCGCCCGGACGCAGGTGGCCAACCTGTGCGCCGTGTTCGCCGACGTCTGCCTGGTCGCCGACCGGCGGATGCTCCGCGGCCGGCGGTACGGCAATCTGGTGCTCGCCGCCGCCCACCGCCCCGACCGGCTGCCGGTAGACAAGCTCGTGGCCCGCGCCGCGGGAGACCCGGTGCCCGGCGGCGTGCTGCACGGGGCGACGCTGGACGCGTTCCTCGCCGGCACCCGCCCGGCCACCGACGCCGACCTCGCCGACCACTGACCCGCCGGGTTTCCGCGCCGCGTGCAGGGGTAGGCGCGCCGGATGAGCAACGCCGACGACCGGTCCACCGTCCGGCGCACGCTGATCGTCATCGGTCTGCTGCTCGCCACCCTGATCGCGCTGGGGTTCGTCTGGGCGACCAGGGTGGTGCTTACCTGGATGCTCGTCGCGGCGTTCTTCGCGGTCGCCCTCAAGCCGGTGGTCGACTGGCTGCAGCGCCGGCTCGTCCGGCGCCGGGCGCTGGCCACCCTGATGGTCTTCGTGGCCGCCTTTGTGCTGCTCGCCGGGCTGACGGCGGCGATTGTGCTGCCGCTGGTGCACGAGGTGGCCCGGTTCGCCGAGCGGGCGCCGGAGTTGCTCCGCGAGGCGAGGGCCGGGCAGGGGCCGATCGGCCACCTGCTGGACCGGCTCCACCTCCGCCAGTACGCCACCGCCCACTCCGGTCAGATCGAGCAGTACGCGTCCCGGCTCGGCCAACCGGCCATCGGGGTGCTCCGGGGGGCGGCCCAGACCGGCGCCGGGATCGCCGCTGTCGTGGTGCTCTCGTACCTCATGGTGCTGGAGGCGCCGAAAGTCATCGCCGCGACCTTGGCCCTGGCCGGCGACCGCCACGCGGAGCGGCTGCGCCGGATCGGCCGGGAGTCCTCCCGCACCGTCACCGGCTACCTCAGCGGCAACCTGCTGATCAGCGTGCTGCTGGGCGGGATGACCTTCGTGCTGCTCCTCGTCACCGGGGTGCCGTTCGCCGCGGTGATCGCCCTGCTGGTCGCCATCGCGGACCTGATCCCGCTGGTCGGCGCGACGATCGGCGCGATCCTCGCAGCCGGTGCCGGTTTCCTGAAGTCCCCCACCACCGGCGTGGTGGTGCTGGTCTTCTTCATCCTCTACCAGCAGGCTGAGAACCACCTGCTGGCACCGGTCATCATGTCCCGCGCAGTCCGGCTCAACCCGCTGACCGTGCTGGTCAGCGTGCTGCTCGCCGCCGCGCTGGGCGGCCTGTTGGGTGCCCTGCTGGCCATCCCGGCGGCCGGGATCGCACAGATCCTGCTGCGTGAGTTCACCCCCGCCGGGCTGCGTACGCTGCCCGCGCCGGCCAACGGCACCGACTCGGGCCGGTCGTGGTGGGGCCGCCGGAGCGCCCGAAGGGACGACACATCCGGGCGTCCGGCCGGCGGGCAGCGCATGAAAGAAGAAGAACAACCGGAGTGAACGATCCTCCGCGCCGGCGGCCACCCCGCGCCGGCCAGCCTCAGCGGCGGCGAACCACCTCGGGCGACTCGCTCTCCAGCGGTACGGCGTTCGCCGGCACCAACCCGAGCTGCACGGCGGGCCGGGGCAGGGTGGCGTCGAGCACCCAGTCCGCGCCGACCCGGGCCCGGTTGCCCGGCATCGCGAACAGGTGGTAGCCGCGGGTGACGGCCTTCGCCGGCAGGCCGGCCAGCGACACGTTCAGCGGGTTCGCCGCCGCGTCCTTGCCGCCCAGGTCCACCACCCAGCCCAACTCGTGGTGCTTGTACGGCTTGCGGGCCCCCTGACCGTAGGAGGCGGCGATGTTGTGCGCCGCGAGCTTGCCCTGCCGCTGCGCGTGCTGGGCGGTCATGGCGCAGATCTGCCCGGGCCGGCTGGGATCGGGCACGGCGGACGCGTCGCCGCAGGCGAACACCTCGGGGTAGCCGGGGACGTTGAGGTACTCGTCGACCACCAGGCGCCCCCGCTCGGTACGCAGCCCCAGCTCGGCGACGAACGGGTCGGGACGTACCCCCACGCACCAGACCAGGCTGCACGTCGGGACGTACTCGCCGTCGGTGAGCATGACCCCGTCCGGCGTGGCCTCGGAGACCGAGGTCCCCATCCGGACGTCGACGCCCCGCCGGCGCAGCACCCGGTCGGCGGTGATCGACATCCGCTGGTCCAGCTCGGGCAGCACCCGGGGCGCCACGTCGAGCAGCATCCAGCGCGGACGTACCTTCAGGTGCGGCCGCTGGGCGATGAGCCGGTCGGTGAAGAGCTGCCCGTGCGCCGCCACCTCGGTGCCGGTGTAGCCGGCGCCCACCACCACGAAGGTGGTCCGGGCCCGCTGCTCGGCCGGGTCGTCGGTCACCTCGGCCAACTCGATCTGCCGGACCACATGGTCGTGCAGGTAGAGCGCCTCGGGCAGGCCACGGAAGCCGTGCGCGTACTCGGTGACCCCGGGGATCGGCAGCAGCTTGTTGACGCTGCCCACGGAGAGCACCAGCCGGTCGTAGGCGAGCTGCCCCTCGTCGCCCTCCGGCGACCGGTAGCCGACCCACCGGTTGTGCAGGTCGACCCGGTTCGCCTCGCCGATCACCACCCGGACGCCGTCGAGGGTGCCGGCGAGCGGCACGGAGATCCGGGTCGGTTCGACCACCCCGGCGGCGACCTCGGGCAGCAGCGGCAGGTAGAGGAAGTAGTCGGTCGTGTTCAGCAGGACGGTCTCCGCCCGCCTGCTGGCCAGCCGGCTCAACGTCTTCGCCGCGTGGTATCCGGCGAACCCGGCACCCACGATCACCACACGAGGTTTCGTCATGTCCACTGCCGTTCCCGTCGACACGCCCGACAAACGTGGGCATCCCGTCCGCGACGGCCGAATCCCGTGCCGCGGAACGGGCCACTCACCCGTACAGGGTGACCTCACGGCCGTCGCATCCAGGGCAGACGATATAGACAAACCTCGTGGCCAGGGGCGAGGATGCGCGGATGAGATCGCACGAGACCGCCGGCGACCGGCCCACGAGGTCGACCCGGCGCACCTTCCTGACCGCCTCCGCCGCAGCCACCGCCGCCACCGTCGCCGCACCGTTCGCCGCCACGCCTGCCACCGCCGAGGAGGCGGTCGCGCCGCCCGGGCCCGGCCACCCGATCGTGCCCCAGCCGCCCGGCCGGGAGCTGTCCGCGCTGCTGCGCGAGGTCGACCGGGACCGCATCGAGGCCACCGTACGGCGGCTCGCCGCCTTCGGCACCCGGCACACCCTCTCCAGCCAGGACGACCCGGTCCGGGGCATCGGCGCCGCCCGGGACTGGATCCACCAGCAGCTCTCCGAATACGCCGCCGCCTCCGGCGGCCGGATGACGGTGGAGCTCCAGTCGTACGTCCAGCAGCCCGCCTCCCGGATCCCCACCGCCACCCGGATCACCAACGTGGTGGCCACCCTGCGCGGCGACGCCAGCCCGGACCGGGTCTACGTGATCACCGGCCACTACGACTCCCGGGCCACCGACGTGATGGACGCGGTGAGCGACGCCCCGGGCGCCGACGACGACGCCTCCGGCGTGGCGGTGGTCATGGAGCTGGCCCGGGTGATGGCCACCCGACGCACCGAGGCCACCATCGTGTTCGCCGCCGTGGCCGGCGAGGAGCAGAACCTGTACGGCTCGACGTACCTGGCCGGGCAATTGAAGGCGGCGGGCGTGGACGTGCAGGGCATGTTCAGCAACGACATCGTCGGCAGCAGCACCGCCGACGACGGCACCCGCGACCCGCGTAGCGTCCGACTCTTCGCCGAGGGGGTGCCGACCGCCGAGACCCCGGCCGAGGCGAACACGCGGCAGTCCGTCGGCGGCGAGAACGACTCCCCGTCCCGCCAGCTCGCCCGGTTCGTCAGCGACGTCGCGGAGAACGGGGCGACCGGGATGCGGGTCCGGGTCGTCTACCGGCGGGACCGCTACCTGCGCGGCAGCGACCACATCTCGTTCCTGCGCCAGGGCTGGCCGGCCGGGCGGTTCACCGAGCCGAACGAGGACTTCGCCCACCAGCACCAGGACGTCCGGACGGTCGACGGCGTCCAGTACGGGGACCTGCCGGAGTTCTGCGACTTCGACTACATCACCCGGGTCGCCCGGGTGAACGGCGCCACGCTCTGGTCCCTGGCCCAGGCGCCGGGCACCCCGAAGAGGGTCACCATCGTCACCACCAACCTGACCAACGACACCACCCTGCGCTGGCAGCGCGGCACCGAACCCGACCTCGCCGGCTACGAGGTGGTGTGGCGGGAGACCACCGCGGCCGAGTGGCAGAAGGTGCTCCCGGTCGGTGACGTCACCGAGGTGACCATCGACCTGTCCAAGGACAACGTCTTCTTCGGCGTCCGGGCAGTGGACCGGGACGGGCACCGCAGCCCGGTGGCCTTCCCGAGGCCCGGCAGCTGAGCGTCACCCGGACCGGGTGGGGTGACCTCACCCGGCGGCGAGGGAGGGTGGAGGGACCGCGAGAGCCGAGGGAGGAGAACGACATGGCGGTCCGGACCACGGTACGTCCCGCGCCGGAGGACGTGTTCCCGATCCACCCCGCATACGGCTACCGCATGCGGCGGCAGCGGCATCCGGTGGGCGTACGCGGCGGGCCGCGACGCGCGCCTGGGGGCCCCTGGTTGGACGACACCGCACGGCATCAGGTACGCGCCCGCTACGAGCTGCGGGACCGGCAACTGGCCCGGGCCCTGGTGGCCGCCGTCAGCCAACCCGGTGACTCGACGGAGAACCTGATCGGCCAGCTGGAGCAGCGGATGGACGCGCTGGTGCACCGCGCCGGGTTCGCCCGCTCCATCAACGAGGCTCGCGACCTGGTCGCGCACAACACGTTCACGGTCGACGGCGGCAAGGTCAACCGGGCCTCGTACCTGGTCCGCCCGGGGCAGACCATCCAGGTCCGGCCGGACCGGCAGAGCCGCGCCCCGGTCGCCGTGGCGATGGCCGACCAGGCCGCGGGCGACAGCCCGCCCTTCCTGGATGTCCGGGCGGACCGTGGCACCGCGACGCTGACCCGGGAGCCGCAGCGCCAGGAGGTGCCGGCGCTGCGGGACGTCCCGCTCGCCGTCCAGACCATCGAAGGGGGCCCGCTGTGAGCATCCTGCCGACCGACCGGCGCGTGTCCAACTACCAGCAGCAGAGTGGCCGTCCGCGGCTCACGCCCCGGCAGCGCCGGCGGGTGGAGCACAAGGAGGCGAAGTTGCAGCGGCTGACCGGGCAGCGCCCGCAGGCGCGCGGGCCCGGCCGCTGAGCCGACGGCACACGGTGGCGGTCGCCCGGAACGGCGGCTGCCACCGCCGTGTCAGGGCCGCTCGGGCTCCGGTGCGGTGATCGCCCACCGTTCGTGGTCCCGCCAGGCGCCATCGATGAAGAGGTAGTCGGGCGACAAGCCCTCCAGCCGGAAGCCGAGGCGGCGGGCCAGCCGCTTCGACGGCTCGTTGCCGGGCTGGATGTTCGCCTCCAGCCGGTGCAGTCCGAGCGCGGTGAAGGCGTGCGCGATGACCAGGCGGATCCCGGCCGAGGCGTGCCCGGTGCCGGCGTACGGCAGGAAGGCGGCGTAACCCAGGTAGCCGCCGCGCAGCGCGCCCATGACGATGCCGCTGATGGTGGCGTATCCGGCGATCTCCCGGGTGGCCTGGTCGCAGAACAGGTAGCCGGAGCTGTCCCGCCCCCGGATCTTGCGCAGGTACGCGGCGTACCGCTCGGCGTCGTCGGGGGCGGACAGCCACGGGTGGTGTAGCTCCTGGCTGCGCCGGGCGGCGGCGATGAACTCGGCCTCGTCGGCGGGCCGCGGTCGCCGGATGCCCACCCGACCGTCGGTACGCAGGTATCTCACGGGGCCTCACTCTCGGCCACCGGCCGGTCCGCTGTCCAATCGGGGTCGCCCGCCGGATCGTGATCGCCTAGCGTGGGGCCGGACGACGGGAGGTCTCGGATGGCGAAGGTTCTGTTCGACACGGTGCTGGTTTCCGCTTCGCCGCTGGGGACCATGGTGTCCTGACCCGAGCCGCCGACGGCGCCCGCCGCCCGGCCCACCCGGCGCACCCCGCCGGACCGTCGACCCCACCACGCCCTCCCCCGGGTTCCCGGGTCGATCCCTCGACACCACCCCTCGCCGCGAAGCGATCAGGCGACCCGCCCTCGCGGGTCCCCCGTCCTGGCGTGCGTACGCCACCACATCGCTTCCGAGGGAGATCCTCGTGTTTCCGGACAATCCGTCCGGGCACCCCGTCGTGCCCGGACCGAATACCCCTCTCCGGTGGCCGGCATGACGCTCGCCGTTCCCACCGGCCGGCTCGGCCGCGACTTCCGCCGCCTCTGGACCGCCACCGCCGTCTCCAACCTGGGCGATGGCGTCACCCTGGTCGCCGGCCCGCTCTTGGTCGCCTCGCTCACCCCGGACCCGGCCGCGGTGGCCGCCGCGGCCCTCGCCCCGCAACTGCCCTGGCTGCTGTTCGCCCTGGTCAGCGGGGCGCTCGTGGACCGGCTGGACCGGCGCCGGCTGATCATCGGGGTCAACGTCGGCCGGGGCCTGGTCCTCGCTGCCCTGGCCGGGGCGGTGCTCGCCGGGGTGGCCACCGTGCCACTGATCTGCCTGGCCTTCTTCCTCGCCGGCGTCGGGGAGACCCTGGCCGACACCGCCGCCGGGGCGCTGCTGCCGTCGGTGGTCCCGCCCGAGCGGCTGGAGCAGGCCAACAGCCGCCTCTTCGCCACCTTCGTGATCGGTAACCAGTTCGCCGCGAAGCCGCTCGGGGCGTACCTCTTCGTGGTCGCGGCGGCGCTGCCGTTCGGCTTCGACGCGGCCACCTTCGGGCTGGCCGCGCTGCTGCTGGCCCTGCTGCGCTGGCGGCCGGTCCCACCCGCGGCGACCGCGGACGCCGGCCCGAAGCGCTCGCTGCGGGCGGACATCGCCGCCGGACTACGCGCCCTGTGGGCCGTACCGGTGCTGCGGACCCTCGCCGGCTGCATCGCGGTGATGAACGTGGCGTTCTGCGCGGCGTTCGCCGCGTTCGTGCTGTATGCCCGGCAGCGGCTCGGCCTCACCGAGGTCGGCTACGGCCTGCTGCTGACCGCCTCCGCGCTCGGCGGGCTCGCCGGGAGCACCCTGGCGACCCGGCTGCGGGCCCGGTTCGGCACCCCCACGCTGCTGCGCACCGGGCTGCTGATGGAGATCGGGCTCCAGGTCGTGCTGGCGACCACCCGGCAGCCCTGGGTGGCCGGGGCGGCCCTCGCCGTCTGGGGCGTGCACGCGATGGTGTGGGGCGTGCTCGTGGTGTCGCTGCGGCAGCGGCTCGTGCCGGACCGGCTGCGCGGCCGGGTGAACAGCGTCTACTCGCTCGCCGATCTCGGCGGGGCCGCCGTCGGCACGGTGACCGGCGGGCTCGTCGCCCAGGTGACGGGAAGTCTCCTGGCGCCGTTCTGGCTCGCCGCCGGCGCGCTCGCGGTGCTCACCGCGCTGGCCTGGCGACGACTCGCGGACACGGCCGGCTGAACCGCCGGTGGGGAGGCCGGCCGGCCTCCCCACCGGCGACCGGGTCAGTGAGCGCTGTCGCGGGCCTACAGCGGGCCGGGGTGGGGCTGGTCGAGCGGCATCGGCAGCTCGAGGACGGTGGCCCCGCGCAGGTCCAGCCAGGCGCGGTCGGGCGCGCGGACCAGCCGCAGCATCACCTGCTCGCAGACCGGGCAGCGGCCGACCAGGCCGGGGGCGTGGGAGAAGACGTGCAGCCCGGCCATCGGGCCGGCCGTGCCGCAGTGCGCGCACCGGCCGGTGGCGGTGCTGAGGTCCACCGCGAAGATCTCCCGCAGCGGCCCGTCCAGCATGTTGCCGTCCAGGTAGGACATGTCGGTCATGCGCCCTCCTCGATCACCCGGTCGGTCCGAAGCGTTCGGTCTTCACCCGCCGGGTCGGGTGGCCCAGGCCCACCAGCAGGTCCGCCACGGTCTCCACGAAGCCGGTGGGACCGCAGACGTAGCAGAGCGGGTCCAGGTCGGGCGGCCAGCCGTGGGTGTTGACGTCGGCCAGGTTGATCCGGTGCGGTTCGCCCCGCCAGTCCTCCGGCGCCTGGCGGGTGTACACGTACGCGACGTCCAGGCCCTGGTCCTCGCGGACGCGGCGGCGCAGTTCGTCGGCGTAGAAGACGTCGGTGGGGCTGCGGACCGAGTAGATCAGCCGGAACGGCGCCCGGCTGCCGGCGGCGCGGCGGGCCCGGAGCATGGCCATCAGCGGCACCACGCCGGAGCCGCCGGCCACCAGCAGCACCGGTGCGGTCTCCTCGGTACGCCAGACGAACCAGCCGCCGACCGGCCCGCGTACCTCCACCGGGTCGCCCGCGGCCCACACGTCGATCAGGTACGGCGACACCTCCCCGTCGGGCACCCGCTGCACGGTCAACGCGATCCGGCCGGCGTCGGCCGGCTCCGCGAGCGAGTACGACCGGGCCGCCTGGTAGCCGTCGGCGGCGGTGAGCCGGACGTCGACGTGCTGCCCCGGCAGGTGCCCCGGCCAGCCGGGCACGTCCAGGACCAGGGTCTGCGCGGTCGGCGTCTCGATCCGGCGCTCGGCCAGGCGGGCCACCCGCCAGGTCAGCGGCGCGGCGACCCGGTTGCCGGCCGGGGGCGCGGACACCTCAGTCGCCCTGGTAGCGCTGCTCGCGCCACGGGTCGCCGTAGTCGTGGTAGCCCGCGGTCTCCCAGAAACCGGGCTGGTCGTCGACGAGCAGCCGGATGCCCCGCACCCACTTCGCCGACTTCCAGAAGTAGAGGTGCGGCACGAGCAGCCGGGCCGGGCCGCCGTGCTCGGCCGGGAGCCGGCCACCCTCGTACGTGTGCGCCACCCAGGCCCGCCCGCCGCGCAGGTCGTCCAGCGGCAGGTTCGTGGTGTACCCGCCGTACGAGTGGGCCAGCGCGTACCGCGCTTCGGTGTCGATGCCCTCGAGCAGGGTGTCCAGCGAGACGGCCTGCCAGTTGGTGCCGAGCTTGGACCAGCGGGTGACGCAGTGGATGTCCACCGTCGGCGTCTCCTGCGGCAGGCCCATCAGCTCGGACCAGGACCAGCGGAACTCGGCCCCGGTCTCGGTGCTGACGACGAACTCCCAGGTGTCCAGCGGCACCTTCGGCGTCGGGCCGGCGGAGAGCACCGGCCAGTCCTCGGTGAGGTACTGCCCCGGCGGCAGGGCCGGCTCGGCCGTGCGGGGCCGGCCCTGGAAGCCCGGCGACACGATTCCCACCCGTCAGTCGTACCACCCGAGGGGTGGGCCGGGCGTGGGGTTCGGCCGGACCGGCCGCGGTGGGTGTCCACCGCGGCGGCCCCGTCCGGCGGGTTCAGTGCCGCTCGGCGACGACCTCCGCGTCGCCCGCTTCCCGGTTCCGGGTGGCGCGCAGGCTGGTCAGGGTGACCACCGCGAGGACGCCGATGATCACGCCGAGCGAGGCGAGCGTGGGGATCTGCGGCACCCCCGGCCAGACGCCGTGCGCCCAGTGCAGGCCGAGCTTGACGCCGATGAAGGCGAGGATGACGGCCAGGCCGTAGCTGAGGTGCACCAGACGGCTCAGCGCCGCGTGCAGCACGAAGTAGAGCGCGCGCAGGCCGAGCAGGGCGAACGCGTTGGTGGCGAAGACCAGGTAGGGGTCCTCGGTGATGCCATAGACGGCGGGCACCGAGTCGACGGCGAAGACCACGTCGGTGGCGAGCACCGCGACCACCACGAGGGCGAGCGGGGTGAGCGCGCGGCGGCCGTTCTGCCGCACGGTCATCCTGGTGCCCTGGTATTCCTCGACCACCGGCATGACCTTGCGGAGGAGCTTCACCGACCGCATCTTGTTGATGTCGACTTCCTGCTCGTGCCCGGAGAGCGCGTCGCGGAGCAGCTTGACCGCGGTGGCGATCAGGATGATCGCGAAGAGCAGGAAGGCGAAGTCGAGGTTCTGCAGGGCGGCGGCGCCGAGGGCGATGAAGACCGCGCGCAGCACCAAGGCACCCGCGATGCCGTAGAGCAGGACCCGCTGGGCCAGCACCGTGGGCACCGCGAACGCCGCCAGCAGCAGCATGAAGACGAAGAGGTTGTCGACCGAGAGCGACTTCTCCACCAGGTAGCCGGTCAGGTACTGGACGCCCAGCTCCGAGCCGTACCGGGACCAGACCCAGGCGCCGAAGGCCAGCGGCAGGGCGACGTAGAAGGCCGACCAGCCGAGGGCCTCCTTGAGCGACACCTCGTGCGGGCGGCGGGTGACCAGGAAGTCGAGCACCAGCAGGGCGAGCACGCCGGCGATGGTCACCGCCCACAGGGTGGGGGTGCCGACCGTCGACAGCTCAGCCGCGGACAGGTACGACAATTCGGTCATGGAATCTCCTCGAACACCGTGTCATGTTCGAGGTCTCCTTCACCCACCCTTCGTGGGCAACCACCCGAGGCGTGCCGGGCACGCCGTACTGACCGGAATGGTTCGTGGGAAGTACTCCCCTCGCGCGCTCCAGGTTAGGGCAACCTCAACTCGCGCGCCAAGTCCCCGGCCGCACCCGCTGGCCAGATGATTGCCCTGGTCAACCGCTGTACGCGGCGGCGACCATGGTGTGCGGCGCAGCCGAGCCCTATGGTGACGCGATGACTGACGACGCCCCGGTCGGGCCGCTCGCCGGCGTACGGGTGATCGAGCTGGCCGGCATCGGGCCCGGCCCGTTCGCCGCGATGATGCTGGCCGACCTCGGCGCGGACGTGGTCCGCGTCGACCGCACCGCCCCGGACGGGTTCGGTGGCATGTCCGGCGACCTGCTCACCCGCAACCGCCGCTCGCTCGCCGTCGACCTCAAGTCCGCCGAGGGGCGGGAGGTGGTGCTGGCGCTGGTGGCCGGGGCGGACGCGCTGCTCGAGGGTTTCCGGCCCGGGGTCACCGAGCGGCTCGGCCTCGGCCCCGACGACTGCCTCGCCGTCAACCCCCGGCTGGTGTACGGGCGGATGACCGGCTGGGGCCAGGACGGACCGCTCGCCCACACCGCCGGCCACGACATCGACTACCTGGCGCTGACCGGCGCGCTGCACGGCATCGGCCGTGCCGGCGAGCGCCCGGTGCCGCCGATGAACCTGCTCGGCGACTTCGGCGGCGGCGGGATGATGCTGGCCCTCGGCGTCGTCGCCGCCCTGTACGCGGTCCGGGCCGGCGCACCCGGCCAGGTCGTCGACGCGGCCATCGTGGACGGCGTGTCGGTGCTGGCCACCCAGATCCACGCGCTGCGCGCGGCCGGCAGGTGGCAGGACCGGCGCGGGGTGAACCTGCTCGACGGCGGCGCCCCCTTCTACGACACGTACGAGTGCGCCGACGGGCGGTACCTCGCGGTGGGCCCGCTGGAACCGCGGTTCTACGACGAGCTGGTCCGGCGCACCGGTTTCCCGCTGGCCGGCGACGAGGCCCTGGACCGGACCGACCCGGCCAACTGGCCCGCGCTGCGTACGGCGTGGGCACGCCTGTTCCGCACCCGGACCCGGGACGAGTGGACGGAGCTGCTCGCCGGATCCGACGCCTGCGTCGCGCCGGTGCTGGACTGGACGGAGGCGCCGGAGCACCCGCACCTGGCGGCCCGGGGCGTCTTCGTCGACCACGACGGGATCACCCAACCGGCGCCCGCGCCACGCTTCTCGGCGACGCCCACGGCCGTACGCCGGCCGCCCCCGCGGCCCGGCGAGCACACCGACGAACTGCTCGCCGAGGCCGGCTTCGACCCCGACCGGATCGCCGCCCTGCGCGCCGCCGGCCGGGTCGCCTGACCGCAACCGGGGGCGGCGCCGCAGCGGGCGGCCTCGTCAGCCCTCCGGCGCGCCGGCACGGCCGCTCAGGGCGGCCGAGCGGCGTGGCTCACCTGCGGCGCGCGCTGGCCGGCGCGAGTGCCGGTTCCACGATGTCCCGGAAATCGCGGGGCAACTGCACCACCACGTCGTTGAACTCCCCGCCGGTGATCGCCTCGCGCAGGGTGGTGAACACGGCCCGAATGGTGTCCCGCGCGGCGTTCTCGTCGATGTCGGCCCGTCGGGCGACCCGGGCGACGAACTCGGCCGCCCCGAACCGTTCGGCCGCCTCGGCACTCGGGTGGGGCTTGAGCATCCGCTGGAGCCCCTTCGGCAGCTGCGCGGCGAGATCCAGCAATTCGCCGCCGGTCAACCGTTCGGCCAGGGTCTCCAACGTGGCCCGGGCCAGCTCCGCCGCCCGCTCCTCGGACGTCCCGGTACGCCGGGCGACCTGGTCGACGAAGGTGAGGTATTGCATCGGTGGTGCCCCCTTCGGTCTGCGGATCGGCCGCCTACCCGCCACCGGGGCGCGGAAACGACGGGATTTTCCGCCCGTCCCGTGCGTGACCGGCGGCCCGGCGGGTAACCGCCGCCGGTCGTGACCGCAACCGAGGCGCGAGGAGCCCGACTCATGGCGAGTTACACCGACGTCCTGGACTACCTGTCGGCGCTGGACTATCCGGCCGGCAAGGACGACGTCATCCGGGAGGCCGAACGGGAGGGCGCGCCGCCGGACGTGTTGCAGGCGCTGCGGGCGCTGCCGCCGGTGGACTACGCCAACGGCAATGAGGTGGCCCGCTCGGCGGGCATCGACGCCGCCCCCGAGGTCGACCGGTCGCAGCGCGCGGCGCAGGCCCGGGACAAGCACAACCGGGTCTCGCAGCACGTACGCGGCATCTGACACCGCCGGTGCGGAGCCCGGGCCGCGGCGTCCCGGACGGGCACACCCCGGCCCGGGTCCAGCTCGCCGTGATGGGGCTGGTCGGGGTCGTCTGCGGTGGACTGTTCGGGGTGCTGGCCTCACCGGCACTCGGCCCGCTGGTGGGCTGGGACGCCGCCGCGCTGGCCTGGCTGGCCCTGGTCTGGGGCCGGCTGTGGCGACTGGACGCCGCCCGGACGGCGCGGCTGGCCGTGAGCGAGGATCCGAATCGGGCGGTCCGGGACGTGCTCCTGCTGGTCGCCTGCATGGCCAGCCTGGTCGGGGTCGGGGTGGTGCTGACCAAGACGCACGCCGCCCAGCCCGGCCTTCCGCTGGACGCCAACGCCGGGTTGGGCGTACTCAGCGTGGTGGTCTCCTGGTTCGTGGTGCACACCTTGTTCGCCGCCCGGTACGCCCGGCTGTACTACAGCGGCACGCCGGGCGGGGTGAACTTCCACCAACCCGAACCGCCCTGCTACGCGGACTTCGCCTACCTGGCGTTCACGGTGGGGGCCACGTTCCAGGTCTCGGACACCGACCTGTCCGGCACCGAGATGCGGCGGACCGTGCTCGCCCACACGCTGCTTGCGTACCTCTTCGGATCCGTCATCATCGCGGCCACCGTCAACCTGGTGGCGAGCCTGGCGCGATAAGCCCGGACAGGCGGGCGCCCCGGGTCACGAACCGCGACCTGGGGCGCCACGCAGCACCTGTCCTTGGTGGTCCGCGCCCCGAACCGGGTCGCGACCATCAAGCGGTGGATCTTCGCCCGAACCGGGCGGGCATCGCTGCCACGATCATCATACAATGCAACATCAGCCGAACGGGTGACTATCGCGAAACTGTGTCGCGCCGCACGTCCCGATCAGCTCGTCAGCTCCGCGTACCGCTTCTCCAGGTCCACTCGGGCCAGTGCACCCACCAGCCAGGCCAGTCGCTCCGACTCACCGCTGCCGGCCAGCCCGGCCAGGTCGTCGGCGGAGCGGCCGAGCCCCAGCCGGCGGGCCGCGACCAGGGCCCGCTTGTCGGCCACCGGCGCCACCTCGCGCCACACCGCCTGGGCCTCGCGCAGGAACAACTCGATCACGTCGTCGTCCACACCGGGCAGGTCGCGGAGCAACCGCCGTTCCCGGGCCGGATCCTGATGCGCCGCGGTCCGCAACCGGCGCAGGTCGCCCCGGTAACGGTCCACCACGGCACGGGCCAGGTCACCGAGCACGGTGGCCAACTGATCCACATCGCCGCGCTGGCCCGCCTCGCGCAGCACCCGTACCCGGTCGGCGTGCAACGACCGGGCCAGCCGGGCGGCGCTGTCCCATCCGCTGTCCCGGAGCGCCACCGCACTGTCGACAGCCTTGCGGTAGTCGCCGCGGCGGGCCAGCAGAACGGACAGGTAGAGCACCTGGAACAGGGAGGACGGGTTGTTGATGACCCGGAACCCGTACCGCTCGGCGAACCCCCGGCCGTCCCCGGCGAGCCGGCGGACGAGCCGCTTCTTGTCCTCGATGCTGGAAATCACACTGGTCGGCATACCCGGGTCTACCCGCGCCGGAGCCAGGCATTCAGCCGAACACACTGCCGCTGCGGTCCCGCGCCTTCAGTCGCGTGGTGGGCAGCGCCGGAGCCGGCAGCGGGGGCGCCGGATCGTCGGCGACGGCGCCGAACCGGCGGCCCGCCATCCAGTCCTCCCGGGCAGCGGCGACCTCCTCGTGTGAGCGGCCCACAAAGTTCCACCACATGACCAGCGGCTCCTCGAACGGCGTACCGCCGAGCAGCAGCAGCCGGCTGCCCGGGGCGGCGCGCAGGGTCAGCACGGCCCGACCGGAGCCCAGGTAGAGCAGCGCCCCCGGCGCGAACGGCACCCCGTCCACCTCCGCGGAGCCGGACATCGCCAGCAGGCCGTACTCGAAGTCACGGCGCAGCGGCAAGGTCGCCGGCGCCGGCCCGCGGACCTCGAACTGCGCGCCCACCAGCGGGGTGTGCACCACGGCCGGCGAACGCTCGCCGCCCACCTCGCCGACCAGCAGGGTCACGTCGAGGTCGCCGTCGCGCCAGCGGGGCAGCTCCGCATGGTGGGCGAAGTCCGCCGCGCCGGCCCGCGCCGGATCCGGCAGCGCCACCCAGAGCTGGACGCCGTGCATGACCGGGGGGTGCGCCGCCGGTGACCGCTCCGAGTGGGCGATGCCGTGACCGGAGGTCATCACATTGAGCTGCCCCGGACGGATCGGCTGGACGTTGCCCAGACTGTCCCGGTGCAGGATTTCTCCGTCGACCAGCCAGGTGACGGTCTGCAACCCGGTGTGCGGATGCGGCGGCACCTCCATGCCCGGCCGCTCGGCGACGTCATCCGGTCCGAAGTGGTCGACGAAGCACCAGGCGCCCACCATCCGCCGCTGCCGCTGCGGCAGCAGCCGCCGCACCGTGGTGTAGCGGCCCAGCGGCACGTCGTGCCCGGGCAGCAGCACGCTGCCCGGGTCGGTGGGCGCCGCGCCAGGTGGGACGGTCTGCGCCGGCAGCGATTCGGTACGGTCCACCGCCCGACTCTACGCGCAGCTCGCCGCGGCGGTCACCGTGTTCACACCCTCCGCCGGGCCGACGCGGAGCGGGTGCACGGGCTGGCGATCAGCGCGCCCGGCGACCCGCCGGCCCGGTCCGCGTCGGCGTGGGCGCCGCCTGCCCCGCCGCCGGTCGGCGGGGGGCGGACGTGCTTTCGGCGGACGCCGGTGTGCTGTCGCGGGTGCGCTGGATCAGTACGACGCAGGCCAGCACGACCAGCGCCGCGCCGATCGAGGCCGGGGTGACGGTCTCGGCCAGCAGCAGCGCGGACCAGAGCAGGGTGAGTACCGGCTGGGCGAGCTGGAGCTGGCCGACCTGGGCGATGCCACCTCGGGCCAGGCCCGCGTACCAGGCGAAGAAGCCCAGGAACATGGAGATCGCGGTGAGATAGCCGAACGCCGACCAGGCGGCGGCGTCGGCGTGCGGGGGATTCGCCACGGCGGCGACGAGCGTGATGACCAGGGTGACGGGCAGCGAGAGCAGCAGCGCCCAGCAGATCGTCCGGGCACCGCCGAGTTCCCGGGCGAGCGAGCCGCCCTCGGCGTAGCCCAGCCCGCACAGGACGACCGCCGCGAGCAGGAACAGGTCGGCGGTCGACAGCGCGCCGTGCACCGCCCCGCTGGTCATCAGGAAGGCGAGCACCGCGACCAGCCCGCCGCCGCTGGCGACCCAGAACAGCAGCGGTGGGCGCTCGCCGGCCCGCAGTACCGCGAACACGGCGGTCATGGCGGGCAGCACGGTGATGACGACCGCACCGTGCGCGGCGGTCTGGGTGGTCAGTGCCAGCGAGGTGAACAGCGGGAAGCCGACGACGACGCCGACGGCCACGATCGACAGCCGCCGCCACTGGCGGCGGGTGGGCCGCGGCGCGCCGGTGAAATGCAGATACGCCCAGGCCAGTAGCGCCGCCCCGACGGCCCGACCGAAGGCCACGAACCACGGGTCGAGGTGCCCCACGGCGACGCGGGTGGCGGGCAGCGACATGCTGAAGGCGAGCACGCCCAGCGCGCCGAGGGTCAGGCCGATGAACCGTTCCGCCGTTACCGTGGCGGCCACAGTAGCGCTACTCTTCCGCTTCATGGACAACGGTAACGCAGCGGATCGCGTTATCCAAGATCTGCGCGCGCTCACGGCCGCCGCGGCCGCCGGCACACGGCTGCCCTCGGTGCGCGAGTTGACCGCCCGGCACCAGGCCTCGCCGGTCACCGTCGCCGAGGCGGTCCGACAACTGGTGGCGCAAGGGCTGATCGAGACGCGACCGGGGAAGGGCACCTTCGTGGCCGCCCGGCCGGACGAGCGCCGCGCACCTGACCTGTCCTGGCAGACGGTGGCGCTCGGCGCGCGCAGACCGGGCGAGGAGGAGATGCAGGCGTTACTGGCGTTACCGCGGCCGGGAGCGATTCCGCTGTCCGGCGGCTACCTGGACGCCGATCTGCAGCCGGCCGCGGCGCTCGGCGCCGCGCTCGCCCGCGCCGCCCGGCAGCCCGCGGCCTGGCAGCGCGGACCGGCCGAGGGACGCGCGGACCTGCGCGCCTGGTTCGCCCGCGAGGCCGGGACCGGGCTGCACGCCGACGACATGGTGATCTGCCCGGGCGGGCAGGCGGCGCTGTCGTCGGCGTTGCGCGCGCTCGCCGCGCCCGGCGACACCCTGCTCGTCGAGTCTCCGACGTACCTGGGGGCGCTGGCCACGGCCCGGGCCGCCGGGCTGCGGGTGGTGCCGGTGCCCGCCGACGCCGACGGCGTACGCCCGGACCAGCTCGCCGCCGCGTTCGCCCGCACCGGCGCGCGACTGTTCTACTGCCAACCGCTACACGCCAACCCGACCGGTGCGAGCCTGGCAGCTCACCGCCGAGCCGGGGTCGCCGACGCCGTCCGAGACGCCGGCGCGTTCCTGATCGAGGACGACTACGCCCGCGACCTCAGCATCGACGGAGAGGGCCCACCACCGCTGGCCGCCGACGACCCCGACGGGCATGTTGTCTACCTGCGCTCACTGACCAAGTCCGCCGCTCCCGGGCTGCGGGTCGCCGCGATCGGTGCCCGCGGCCCGGCCGGTGCCCGGCTGCGCTCAGCCCGGTTGCTCGACGACTTCTTCGTGGCCGGTCCGCTGCAGCAGGCCACGCTGGAGTTCGTCACCGCCCCGTCCTGGCCCCGGCACCGCCGCACCCTGCGCACCGCGCTGCGGGCGCGGCGCGAGGCGCTGCTGACGGCGCTACGCCGGCACCTGCCGCAGCTCGCCCCAGCGATGATCCCCCGTGGCGGCCTGCACCTGTGGGTCCGCCTGCCCGACGGCACCGACGACGTCGCGCTGGCCGCCGCGGCTGCCACCGAAGGCGTCATCGTCTTCCCCGGCCGCCCGTGGTACGCGGCCGAACCCCCGGCGCCGCACCTGCGCCTGACCTACGCCGCGGCCCCGCCCGATCTCATGGACGAGGCCGTCCACCGCCTCGCTCGCGCCGCCGAAGCCGTCACCGACGCGCGCCGGCCACGAGGTCAGCCGGCCGAGCCGCCCGCACCAGCCGGCCGATTCACCAACCCGCGGTGAGAATGAGGGTGCCACCGGCAGGTCAGCTCGGTGTCCCCGGTGCCGTTGGCGCCGTCCAGCCAGTCACGGGAGGCTCGCGCGGCGTCCCAGATCAACTCGTCCACGGGACCAGTGAACCGGACGATGGTGATTATCGTATCCGGGGGCGGTCGGCGCGAGGCCGATCCGGTGGGGGCGACGGGGGCAGCCCGGGACCGGAAGGGACGTGTCGGGTGATGCCGGAAACCATCGAGACGGTGTTCGCGGACGTGGTCAACCGCAACCCGGGTGAACCCGAGTTCCACCAGGCGGTACGGGAGGTGCTGGAGAGCATCGGCCCGGCCCTGGCCCGCCACCCCGAGTACGCGCACGCACGGATCATCGAGCGGATCTGTGAGCCGGAACGGCAGGTCATCTTCCGGGTGCCATGGGAGGACGACCGCGGCCGGATCCGGGTGAACCGCGGCTTCCGGGTGGAGTTCAACAGCGCACTGGGCCCGTTCAAGGGCGGGCTGCGCTTCCACCCGTCGGTCTACCTGGGCATCGTCAAGTTCCTCGGCTTCGAGCAGATCTTCAAGAACGCGCTGACCGGCCTGCCGATCGGAGGTGGCAAGGGCGGCGCGGACTTCGACCCGAAGGGCTGCTCGGACCGGGAGGTGATGCGCTTCTGCCAGAGCTTCATGACCGAGCTGTACCGGCACATCGGCGCGCAGACCGACGTGCCGGCCGGCGACATCGGCGTCGGCGGCCGGGAGATCGGCTACCTGTTCGGCCAGTACAAGCGGATCACCAACCGATACGAGTCGGGGGTCCTCACCGGCAAGGGCCTGTCGTACGGGGGCGCGCAGGTGCGCCGGGAGGCGACCGGGTACGGGGCGGTCTTCTTCGCCGAGGAGATGCTGAAGCAGGCCGGGGACAGCCTGGAAGGCAAGCGGGTGGTGGTCTCCGGCTCGGGCAACGTGGCGATCTACGCCATCGAGAAGGTGCACCAGCTCGGCGGCCGGGTGGTGGCCTGCTCCGACTCGCACGGGTACGTGCTGGACGAGCAGGGCATCGACCTGGAGTTGCTGCGGGAGCTGAAGGAGGAGCGCCGGGTCCGACTCGACAACTACGTCAAGCACGTGCCGGACGCGGTGGCGGTCACCGGTCGTACCGTCTGGGAGGTGCCCTGCGACCTGGCGCTGCCGTGCGCGACGCAGAACGAGATCGGCGGCGCGGAGGCCGCCGCGCTGGTGGCCGGCGGCTGCATCGCGGTGGTGGAGGGGGCGAACATGCCCACCACACCGGAGGCCGTGCGGATCCTGGGCCGGGCGGGGGTGAAGTTCGCCCCGGGCAAGGCGGCCAACGCGGGCGGCGTGGCGGTGAGCGCACTGGAGATGCAACAGAACGCCAGCCGCGACTCGTGGACGTTCGTCCAGTCGGAGCAGCGGCTGCGGGAGACCATGCGGGACATCCACGCCCGCTGCTGGGCCACCGCGCAGGAGTACGGCCTGCCGGGTGACTACGTGGCCGGCGCGAACATCAACGGTTTCCGGCGGGTGGCGGAGGCGATGCTCGCGCACGGCCTGGTGTGAGCGACCACTGCGGGCGGCCGGGCGACCGTGGTGGAGGCGCATCCGTCACGGTCGCCCGGCACCCACCGGCGAGTCAGGAGAGGGGGCGCAGCCCCGCCTCGAAGGCGCCGCGCATGCCCACGTACCCGTTGATCCGCTTCTCGGTCTCGGCATAGTGCGCCCGCTGCCCGGCGGACACCGCCGGGTCCTTGGCCGCGCCGACCAGGTCGACTACCCGAGCCGCCGGGTGGTACTCCATCCAGGTCGGCAGCACGCTCACATTGGTGACCTCCCAGCCGCCGGAATTGGTGCGGGTGAAGGTGAACTCGGGCACCACGGCGTCCTGGGTGTTCTCCGGGGAGCCGTCATCGAACCGGGCGGTCAGGTTGCCCATCCCGTAGGCGACCCACTTCCGGCCGATCTTCTCGAACGGCTGTACCACGTGGGCGTGGTGTCCGATGATCAAATCGACGTCGGGCGAGGCGAGCAACTCCTGGGCGAGGTCCAGCTGGTCGTCGTTCGGCGCGTTCTGGTACTCGGTCCCCCAGTGCATGGAGAGGATGACGATCTCCGCGCCCGCCGCCCGCGCCCGGTGCGCCGCCGCGAGGATGGCGTCCCGGTCGATGAGGTTCGCCGCCCACGGCCTGCCCGCCGGCAGTGGGATGTCGTTGAAGCTCAGCGCGTACGACAGCTGGGCGACCTTCACGCCCGCCACGTCGAGGATGTTTGTCCGGGCCGCTTCCTCGGCGCTGCGGGCTGTGCCGGCGTGCCGCAGCCCGACCCGGTCAAGGTTGTTCAGGGTCCGGGTGATGCCTTCCATGCCCGTGTCCAGCGAGTGGTTGGATGCCGTGGAGCAGGTGTCGAATCCGGCCCAGGCCGCCGCGTCGGCCAACTCCGGCGGGACGCTGAAGGCCGGCCATCCGGTGAACGGGCCCTGCGGATCCGCCAGCGGCGTCTCCATGTGACAGATGGCGAGGTCGGCAGCGCTCACCCGGGGACGAATCGCGCCGAGCACCCGGGTGAAGTCGTGCCCGGTACGGCCCGCCGCCTGCGCGTCGGTGGCGGCCTGCTCGGTGAGCGGCGGGTGCACCAGCAGATCACCGGCGGCCACCACGGTGAGCTGGTTCTTCGGCGCCGGGGCCGGTGCCACGGCGCGTGGGGCGGTGGACGGTCCCGGACTCACTCGCGCCGATTCGGTACAGGCCCCCACCAGCAACGCCAGCATGGCCGCAAGGCCCAGCTTCACCCTCATCGGAATTGCGGCGTGGAAACCCGGCCGTTTACGGCCGGGAGGAAACGCCGCCCCCTCCCCTTCGGTGACCGTCTTACATGGACGGTTGGTAGGGTGGGGGCGTGGGTGAGGTGGTGAAGCGGGCTTACAAGTACCGCTTTTATCCGTCTCCTGAGCAGGCCGAACAGATAAACCGGACGTTCGGGTGCGTACGTCTGGTGTACAACCGGGCGTTGGAAGCCCGCACTCGGGCGTGGGCGGTGGACCGCCAGCGCACCACGTATGTGCAGTCGTCGAGGTGGCTGACCGGGTGGAAGCGCACCGATGACCTGGCGTTTCTGAACGAGGTCAGTTCGGTGCCGTTGCAGCAGACGTTGCGGCATCTTCAGGCGGGGTTCGTGGCGTTCTGGGACAAGCGGGCCCGGTACCCGCGGTTCAAGTCCAAGCGCAAGTCGCGGGCGTCGGCCGAATACACGCGCTCGGCATTCCGGTGGCGCGACGGTCAGCTCACTCTGGCGAAGATGAACACCCCGCTGAATATCGTGTGGTCGCGGCCGCTGCCCGAGGGGGCGGAGCCCTCCACGGTCACGGTGTCCCGGGACGCCGCTGGCCGCTGGTTCGTGTCCCTGCTGGTGGAGGACCCGACGGTGAAGCCGCTGCCGCCCGTCGCGGTCGAGGTGGGTGTGGACGCGGGCATCACCAGCCTGCTCACCCTGTCCCACCCGATGCCCGGGGTGAGCGACGAGCAGGGCAAGGTGGCCAACCCGCGTTACGGGCAGGCCGACCGGCGCAAGCTGACCAAGGCGCAGCGCGACCTGTCCCGCAAGGAGAAAGGCTCCGCGAACCGGGCGAAGGCCCGGCTCAGAGTGGCCCGGATTCATGCCCGTATCGCCGACCGGCGGCGCGACCACCTGCACAAGCTGACCACTCGACTCGTCCGTGAGACCCAAACGGTCGCGATCGAAGACCTCAGCGTGCGTAACATGCTCCGCAACCGCCGCCTGGCCCGCGTCATCTCCGACGCGGCCTGGGGCCAGTTCCGCAGCATGCTGGAGTACAAAGCCCAGTGGTACGGGCGTAAGGTCATCCCCGTCGACCGGTGGTACCCGTCGTCCAAGACCTGCTCGGAGTGCGGACAGGTCAACACCACCCTCGCACTCAATATCCGCACTTGGACATGCCCAGGCTGCACAGCTGAGCACGACCGGGACATCAACGCTGCACGCAACATCCTCGCCGCCGGGCTGGCGGAGAGGTAAAACGCCTGCGGAGCTGATGTAAGACCTCAAGGGAAACCTCCCGGAAAGGCAGTCGGCAATGAAACAGGAAACCTCACGGGCAACCGTGAGAACCCCGGCCCCTTCAAGGCCGGGAGATGTCAACTCCGGAAGTCTTCTCAGCTCCGGTCCGCTAGGAGGGACGAACACGAAAGGATCCCTCTCAAGAGGGAGGGCCCATTCGGATTGCCGCGTGGTTGTCAGCTGTTCCAGTGCTGGGCGACTAGGTCAGCGGCCTGCTGCTCCCACTGGGCGTACGCGTCCGGGTACGCCGACACCTGCACCGTCTGCGCAGCCTCGGTCAGCGGTATGTCCTGCCACCACCCCGATCGGCGGCAGCAAACCTCGGGTGATCCACTCCATGTCGCGTAAACGGCGCCGCCATCCGGCAACCACCAATGCCGCCGCATACCGCACACCGAGTCGATCAACGTCTAGCCGGCCGTCGAGCCACCACTTTCCGGGAAAGTGGCCCTCCGACCGCCGAAAGACCACACTTTCCTCGAAAGTACAGCCCCGAGCAGAGGCACCCGCAGCGAGGCGTGCCTCCGGGGCCAGCGCACACCCCGTACCCGATGCGCGGACCACGCAGGCCCGCACAGCCGGGCGGCGCGCAAGCACGACGCGGGTGTGGCCCGCCGTGACAGGCGCAGGGATCAAGCCTGACCGCCCGGAGCCGGGCACGGCGGGCCACACCCAGCAGCGACCGGAGACGGCGCCGGGCCGCACCCCCATCCGCGACCGAACAAGCGGCGGGCCATGCCCAGCAGCGGCGACAGGCGAGACGGGACCCGCGAGCTACCGGTCGTCGCTCTCCTCGGGCACGTACCAGCCGCCCCGGTACAGGGTCCCGCGAGGCGGCTCGACCGGGACCGACCGGGACCGTCGCGCCCGGCGTACCCGGCTGAACACGAACCAGCCGACCGCGCCCACGCAGACCACGATGACGACGTTCTGCAGCGTCCCGACGTACGTCTCGACCACGTGCCAGTTCTCGCCGAGCAGGTAGCCGGCCAGTACGAAGACGCTGTTCCAGATCAGGCTGCCCAGCGTGGTGTAGAGCAGGAAGATCGGCACGGGCATCCGTTCGACGCCGGCCGGGATGGAGATGAGGCTGCGGAAGATCGGAATCATCCGGCCGAAGAAGACCGCCTTGACGCCGTGCCGGAGGAACCACGCCTCGGTACGGTCGACGTCCTCCAGCTTGACCAGCGGCAGCCGGGCCACGATGGCGCGCATCCGGTCCCGGCCGAGGGCGGCGCCGATCCGGTAGAGGGCGAGCGCACCCAGCACCGAGCCGAGGGTGGTCCAGAGGATCGCCCCGGGCAGGCTCATCCGGCCCTGGCTGGCGGTGAACCCGGCGAGCGGGAGGATCACCTCGCTGGGGATGGGCGGGAAGAGGTTCTCCAGTGCCACGGCGAGACCGGCGCCGGGGCCGCCGAGCCGTTCGACCAGGCCGGTGACCCAGCCGACGGGCCCGTCACCGGCCGGCTCCGCGGCCCTCGGGGCGTTGACACGGGGGCCGAGCAGGAGCTGTGCGTTTCCGATCATCCGACTACGTTACGGTCCGCCGCGGCCGGCGACCACGAAACCGTCGCCGGCCGGCTGCGGAGGGCCAGAGCGTCACCCGCGAGGCCGGCCACCCGCAGGCGCGGACCAGGCGACACTCCACTGAGCACGGGCGATCGTGTCGGACCGGTGACCTACGGTGAGCCGGTGGGGCCGCCGGCCTCGGAGAGGAGAGGGCCGATGACGCGCGCACCCGTCGAGGGCACCATCCGGTCCGCCGACGGCACCACCATCGCGTACGAACGCAGCGGCTCCGGGCCGACCGTGGTCATGGTGGACGCCGCCGGCGGATTCCGTGAGATGGGGCCGATGCGTCCCCTGGCGGCCCGGCTGGCCGACGGTTCACCGTGGTCTGCTATGACCCGCGGGGCCGGGGCGGCAGCTCCGACACCACGCCCTACCACGTGAACCGCGAGGTCGACGACCTGCGGGCGCTGGTCGAGGAGATCGGCGCTCCGGCGTGCCTGTTCGGCTTCTCGTCCGGGGCGGTGCTGGCGCTGGTCGCGGCCGCGCGAGGGCTGCCGGTGGACCGGCTGGCGCTGCTCGAGCCCCCGCTGGATCTCACCAGCGCCCCGACCGGCGAGCCGGGGCTGGCCGCGGAGATCGCCGAGCTGGTGGCGGCGGGCCGCCGGGGCGACGCCGTGGCGCACTTCCACGCGAGCATCGGCGTGCCGGCCGAGATGACCGAGGGCATGCGGGAGAGCCCTTGGTGGCCGGCGCTGGAGCGGCTGGCCCACACCCTGGTCTACGACCTGGCGATCGTCGACGCGCTACCGGCGGACGAGCTGGCCCGGGTCACCGTGCCGACCCTGGTGGTCGACAGCGAGCAGAGCGACGCGCGGCTGCGCGAGTGGGCCGCCGGCGTCGTGGCGGCGCTGCCGCACGGCCACCGGCGCAGCATGCGCGGGGACTGGCACCAGGTGCCCGACGCCGACCTGGCACCCGTGTTGGCGGACTTCTTCGCCGGCCGCGCCGACCTGGCCGGGTCGGCGCGGCGCACGCAGAGCGGACAGGTGACAGCCGACGCGGGGCGGTAACGCAGACGGCCTGGCCCAGGAGGAACAGCATCGCCGGCCGCCAGCCCGAGGCCGGCGACGGGGTGACCCGGCGCGGTCGGCCGGCTCAGCCGTCGTCCTGGCTGCCGCCGCGCACCTGCGCGTACGTGTCGAGCAGGTCCTGGAGGTCGGCGGCGGTCCGCTTATCGAGCTTGTCGTCTTCGACCGCCTTGTCGATGCGTTCGCGCAGGTCATCGAGGCGGTCGGCGCGGTCCTTCGGCTTGCCCCGGTCCAGCTCCCGGGCCTTCTTGAGCAGGTCTTCGGCCGTCTTCCGATCGATGTCGCGGCTGGCCACCGCCTGGGCGACCAGCTCGCCGAACCGCGCGGCGAGCTCACGGAGGGTGGCCGGCGCCGGCTGGGTGGTGGCCGGCTCGGTGGCGGCCGGTTCCGGCGGGCTGGACGACTCCGGCGTCGGTTCCTCGGTGGGCGTGGTGATGCTCGGCCCGGCGGCGGGCTGGTTGCCGGAGTTGCGGTCGAGCAGCAACGCGCCGACCAGGCCGAGCAGGAGCACCAGCCCGGCCGCGAGCAGCATCCCGATGGGCCGGTTCGACCGGCCGGGCGGGCGCGACGGCGGCGGCGGGGCCGGGCGGGCCGGCGCGGCCGCGCGGTCGATGAGGGTCGGCGGGTGCTCGGCCCGGACGACGGTGGGCAGGATCGCGGTCGGCGGGTCGGCCGGCTGGCCGGCGCCGAAGCGGGTGGCGAGCTGGGCGGCGGTGGGCCGGTGGGCCGGGTCGACGGAGAGGCAGGCCAGGGTGAGGTCGGCGACGTCGGCCGGCAGCCCCGGTACGTGCGGCGGCGGCACCGGGGGTCGCCGGGCCTGCACGTCGAGCACGTCGTCCCAGGTCTGCACGGGCAGCGGGGCCCGCCCGGTGAGGGTGCGGTAGAGCAGCGCGCCGAGGGCGTACACGTCGCTGGCGGGGTTCGCCGGGCCGGGCGTCATCCGCTCCGGGGCGAAGTACGCGGGGGTGCCCATCATCAGCTCGCCGGTCTGGCCGGCGAGGGGGTGGCGCGGACCGGCGAGCGTGGCGATGCCGAAGTCGAGCACCTTCGCGCCGGTCTCGGTGAGCATCACGTTGCCGGGCTTGATGTCGCGGTGCACCACGCCGATCCGGTGCGCGGCGGCCAGGGCGGCGGCCACCTGACCGGCCAGCCGGACCGCCTCCGGCCAGGCGAGCGGCCCGCCGGCCAGCCGGTCGGCGAGGGTCCGTCCCTCCACCAGCTCCATGACCAGGTACGGCACCACCGAACCGTCCGGCAGGGTCGCCTCGCCGTAGTCGTAGACCTGGGTGACGTGCGGGTGGGTGAGGCGGGCCGCGGCGCGCGCCTCGCGCTGGATGGTGGCCCGCAGCTGCGGGTCGGCGGCGAGTTCCGTGGCGAGGGCTTTGACCGCGACGGGGCGGTGCAGCACCTCGTCGTCGGCGTGCCACACCTCGGACATCCCGCCGAGCCCGATGCGCTCGCGCAGGACGTACCGATCGTGGAGCCGCAGCGTGGGTGTGAACGGCGACATGATGGTCCAGTCTGCCTGGCGATCCGCGCGCCCCACCAACCCGGTGCCCGGTTCCGCCCTGAGCAGGCACGGGTGGGCGGAAACGGGGGTCGCCCGGGTGGCGTCGGCACCCGGACGAGCCGTCGAGGTCAGGGCGTGCAGGACGGCATGGAGGCCGGGTGGGGTTCCATCCGGTCGGCGAGCCGGCGCAGGGCGCCGGCGACGGCCAGCCGGGTGGGGGCCAGGCGGGGCGCGTGCGGCCGGTCGGGGCGGACCGGCGCGTCGGGCCGGGCCGAGTTGACGTGCCGGGTCACCGCGTCGACGGCGAGGACGAAACCGGTGGACTGTTCCATGGTCAGCTCCTGGTGACGGGACGGGTGGAGGTTCGGATGACGGGTTCGGTGGGGAGCAGTACGTGTCCCGCGGCCGGGTCGGCCGGCGGGGCCAGCAGCAGCGCGGCGGCGAGTCGCCCCTTCTCCTCGGCCGGTTGGCGCACGGTGGTGAGCCCGGCGGTGGCGGCCTCGGCGATGTCGTCGAAGCCGGTGACCGAGACGGGGTGGGCCAGCCGCGGGCCGATCTCGGCGAGCGCGTCGAGTACCCCGAGGGCGAGCACGTCGGAGCAGGCCAGGACGGCGGTGGGTGGGTCGTCGCCGGCCAGGGCGGTAGCGACGGCGGCGGCCCCGGCGGCGCGGCTGTTGCTGCTGGCGTTGAGCACGGTGATCGCGGGCCAGGGCACGCCGGTGGCGGCGAACGCGTCGGCGAAGCCGGTGAGGCGGCCACGGGTCGTCGGGTGCGGCGCGTCGGACGGGTCGGCCAGGCGGAGCGGCCCGGGCGGGGCGTCGGGCAGCACGGCGTCGCCGAGGAGGGCCACCCGGCGGTGGCCGAGGGCGGCGACGTGCTCGGCGACGGACCGGGCCGCCGCGCGCTCGTCGATGCCGACGTAGCGGTCGGTCGGGCTGGCGTCGGCGCGGGATGCGGTGGTGACGTAGGGCAGTGCCCGGTCGCGGATGGCGCCCAGCACCCAGTCCTCGTCCCCGACGCAGTAGACGCAGAAGCCGTCGACGGCGGCGTTCTCGACGGCGGCCCGGACCCGGGTGTGCTCGGCCGGCAGCGGGACGAGCAGCAGGCTGATGCCATGCTGTTCGACCGCCTCGCTGACTCCGGCGAGGAAGCGCACGGCGAACGGGTCGGTGAAGGCGTATGACAGCTGGGAGGTGAAGAGGACGCCGATCGCGCCGACGAACCCGCGGCGCAGCGATCGGGCGGTCGGGTTGGGGCCGGGGTACCCGAGGCGCTGCGCGGCGTCGAGGATCTTCGCCCGCAGTGCGGTGGAGAGCTGGTCGGGGCGGCTGTAGGCGTTGGACACGGTGCTGCGGGACACCCCGACGGCGTCCGCGACGTCCTGCAGGGTCGGTTTCACCGGACCGCCACCCCTTCTGGATCGATTCAGAACTGTATCGATCCAGAGATTACCCGCGCGGGTCGGCGCGCGTCAACGCACATCGGCGAAGTACCGGACCCCGGCCCCGGCCGGCAGCCGGATCAGGCCGAGAACTCGTCCCGGATCTCGGCGAGCAGTTCCCGGGTACGCTCCGGCGGCGCGGCCTCCACGCAGAGCCGCTCCATGGCCAGCGCGTAGTAGTCGAGATCGTCGCGCTTGTCGAGGTAGATCGCGCTGGTCAACTGTTCGATGTAGACGACGTCCGGCAGGTCCTGGTCGCCGAAGCGCAGGATGCTGAACGCGCCGCTGGCGGCGGCGTGCCCACCTGCGGCAAAGGGCACGATCTGGAGCTGGACATGCGGTTGGGCGGTCGCCGCGATCAGCGCGTCGAGCTGCGCGCGCATCACCTCGGGGCCACCGATCGGCCGGCGCAGGGCAGCCTCGTCGAGCACCGCCCAGAGCTGGGGCGGCTTGTCCCGGCGCAGCACCTCCTGGCGCTTCGTCCGCAGGCTCACCCGCCGGTCGATCTCCTCCTCGGGAGCGCCGCGGTGACCCAGCAGGATCACCGCCCGGGCGTACTCGGGGGTCTGGAGCAGACCCGGCACGAACTGCACCTCGTACGTGCGGATCAGCGCGGCGGCCGCCTCCAGCCCCAGGTAGGACTGGAACCAGCTCGGCAGCACGTCGCCGTAGCGGTGCCACCAGCCGGGGCTGTTCGCGTCCCGGGCCAGCCTGAGCAACGCCTCCCGCTCCTCGGCGGCGGTGACGCCGTAGAGGGTGAGCAGATCGGCGACGTCGCGCTCCTTGAAGCCGACCCGACCCAGCTCCATCCGGCTGATCTTCGACTCGGAGGAGCGGATCTCCCAGCCGGCGCTCTCCCGGCTCACTCCGACGCCCTCGCGCAGGCGCCGCAGCTGCGCCCCCAGCAGCATGCGCAGCACCGTCGGCCCGCTGGCCGGATCACCCGCGGGTACCGTCGTCACCTGCCCGTCCTTCGCATGCCGACTGTCGCCGACCGGACGCCCCGGCCCGGCCGACGTGTAAGCATGCCATGACCCATCAGTGAGGTGAACCCCTCCGAACGGCCGACCCGACCGGTCAGCCGGCGGCGCGGCGGGTGATCAGGTCGTCGAAGTCGCCGTCGCGGGCGCCGAGCACGAAGGCCGCGATCTCGTCCACTGTGTAGATCAGCGCGGGTCCATCGGGGTGCCGGGAGTTGCGGACGGCGATCCCGGCGCCGCCGGGCAACTCGGCCAGCTCGACGCAGTTGCCACTCGGGTTGCTCCGGCGACTCTTCTGCCAGCGCAACGGCGGCAGCTGACTGGACGGTACGCCATTCTCAGGCTGCTGCATGGGGCGTCCTTCTGTGCAAGAGCCAGCCGATGCCGCGGGGAGGAGCGGTGGGTGGCGACGCGGGTTCTGTCGACTGAGGAGTGAGATGCACGTGCATCTGCTATTGCATCTGCATTGGACAGCAAGCATGATAACCACACGTGCGGTGTACCCACAGGTTCACTCCGGGTTACCCAGACCCCGGTTGCGACCGGGAAAGACACGGGCCTGGCGCGGTCGGCCCCAGTGCCGCCCGGCGAGGCCGAGGGCTGCGGTAAAGGAGGGCGTGTGCCGGATCCGATGACCATCGCCTCCGGTCTCTCCGCCGCCGGCGCCATCGTCTCCGCCTGGCAACTGCGCCGCCGGGCACTGCGGGCGGAGACGCAACTCGAGCTGCTCCAGGCCGAACTGGAAGCCGAGCGGCACGCGGCCAGCCACGACCCGCTCACCGGGCTGCCCAACCGCCGCGCCTTCTTCCGGCTGGCAGCGGCCCTGCTGACCGACACCGCCGGCCAGCCGCTGGTGGCGATCGTGCTGGACCTCGACGACTTCAAGCAGGTCAACGACCGCTACGGGCACGCCGCCGGCGACCAGGTGCTGATCAGCACGGCGCAGCGGCTGTCCGCGTTCGCCGGGGACAACCTGGTCGCCCGCCTCGGCGGGGACGAGTTCGCCGGCCTGCTCGCCAGCCCGACGGTGGACCGGCGGTGGATCGAGCACGCCACCCGCAGGCTCTGCGAGGCGCTCGCCGCGCCGATCCCGCTGGGCACCCGCACCGTGCGGGTGACCGCCTCGGTTGGGCTCGCCCCGGTGCACGGTCCCGCCCAGCTCACCGACGCGCTCTGCCGGGCCGACGCGGCGATGTACCAGGCGAAGAGCATCAGCGGCGGCCGCGCGACCCGCCAACTCGTTGAGGCACCTCACCTCGCCGAGTGCTGACCGGCGGCCCGGCCGCCAGCCGGGGCCGGGTCAGCCGTCCCAGCGGCCCAGGTCCCGCAGCGCCTGACGGGCCAGGCCGACCAGGCCCACCGGCGACAGCAGGCCCGCCACGATCTTCAGCGCGCGGACCCGGTCGGCCTCGGACCGCCCGGCGTCCGCCACGTCGCCGGCCCAGCTCCAGATGTCGTCCAACGCGCGGACCCCGAGGTGGTAGGCCAGCCGGACCGGATCCAGCTCCACCGGGCCGTACCCGTCGAAGAAGGCCGCCTGCTGCGCGGGAGTCACCGGCGCGAACGCGAGCACACCGCCGACGACGAACATCAGGTCCCGTTCGCGCGGAGCGAGCACCGCGTCGTCCCAGTCGATCAGCCAAACCCGCCCGTCGGGGCCGAGCAGGAGATTCCCCAGGTGCGGGTCGCCGTGGCAGACCACCAGGTCCGCCGGACGGGACCGCAGCTCCACGCCGAGCCGGTCCACCCGGTCGAGCAGGATCGCCAGGTCATCGGCCCACTCCCGCCAGTGGGCCGCCACGGCACGGGTCCACGCATCGGCCGACCGGTCGTCCACTCCCCGCAGCCGGCGGTCCATCTCCCGAACCGCCGCGCCGATCGCCGCGTGCGTGTGGTCCTCCCGGGGCAACCCGGCCAACTCGTCGGTCGCGGTGGCCGCGTGCGTCGCGGCCAGCACCTCACCGTACGCACGCCAGTGGGCGGGGTGCACGCCGCCGCCGAGGGCCCGTTCGTCCGACGCCCACGGCACGACCGACAACCGCCGCCCCTCGTGGACGGTGCACACCTCGCCGGACGCGGTGGTGAGCGGTGCGACGATGCCCGGTACGCCCTGGCGGGCCAACTGCGCTGTCACCAACAGCCCGGCCGGAGTGCCGCCGCCGCTCAGCTTGACCGCGTAGTCGCCACCGTCGGCGGTGGTAGCCCGCCACAGCTCGGCCGTGGGGTCCGCGCCGTACCCGACGGGCACGGCGGAGACCAGGGCCAGGCCGAAGTCCTCCGCCACCCACCGGGCGAGCCGCTCATCCACACTCGTCGTCACGTCGCTCGTCACCGGGCCAAGATGCCATTCCGCGGACCAGTGGACGAGCCGTTATCGCCAGCCGTAACCGGCACGCAGGGCCTGGCCCACCCGGTCGAACCGCCGCTGGTCCAGCACCGCGCCCTCGCGGCGGATGCTGTCCTCGCGCATGGTGAGCACCCGGTCGAGGCGGACCCAGCTCGGGCGCTGGTCCCGGTCCCACTCCCCCGGGCCCAGGGCCAGCCAGTGCCGCTGGCCGTCCCGGTCGCTCTGGCTGGACAGCATCAGCCCGAACAGCGTGCGGCTCTGCCGGCCGACCACCAGCACCGGACGGTCCTTGCCCTGCCGCGGGTCGTCCTCGTACGGGACCCAGGTCCAGACGATCTCCCCCGGGTCGGCCTGCCCGTCCAGCTCCGGGGCGTACGACAGTTCGCGCCGCTGCAGCGCGGCGACCTGGCGGCGCCGGGCGACCTGGGCCGGGATCGGCCCGGCGGTCGGGGCCGGCACGGACCGGCCACCGGTGATCCGGCCGAACCGGGACGCCACACTCCTCAACAGACCTGCCACGGCGGGCAGCTTATCCCCCGGGCGCACCGGCCACCCAGCCCCGGCGGCAGAAACCCGGTGGCCGCGCGGGCGGGGACTCGGCGAGCATCTGCCGGTGACCGTTCCCGCCCACCAAATCCGAGAGAGCTACGCCGGTCCGGACTGAAGCGCCGAGGCGTGGGGTGCGCCGGGATGGTTGACTCGGCCTGATCAGAAGCGGAGGTGGTCGGCATGACCTTCGAGGTACGCACCCGCAGCCTGCCGGGCCGGCCGGCGGCGATCGGCTCGGCGGGGCCATTCACGCTGGTGGTGGACCGCCCGGCGGACGGCGGTGGGGACGGGCTCGGCTTCAACGGCGGGCAACTGCTCTATCTGGCCGTCGCCGGCTGCGTCTCCAACGACCTGTTCCGGGAGGCCCGCGCGGCCGGGATCGCCCTGCACCGGGTCGAGGTCACCGTGCACGGCGACTTCGCCGGCGACCCGGCCGTCTCCACCGACGTCAGCTACGACGTACGGGTCGACGGCGACGCAAGCGAGGCGCAGCTGCGCGAGCTGGTGGCCCGGGTCGACGCGATCGCCGAGATCCCCAACTCGCTGCGCCGGGGCACCGCGGTGCGGCTGCGGCACGCCGACGTGACCGGCGCCGCCGACGCGGCGTGACGCGAGCCACGCAAGGCTGGACGAACCGCGCAGGGCCCGGTAAGGCGATTTGGGCTGACGCGAGCCGGGCGGGACGAAGCGGCCGGGGGCGGGGCGCGGTCAGGCCGGGCGGCGGGCGAGGACCAGGGTGGTACGCAGGTCCAGCACCACCGTGCCGCCGAACCCGTCGACGGCCGCGCCGACCGCGGCGAGCACCCGCTCGCGCAGCTCCGGAGGCCGCCGCAGTTGGGGCGAGAAGGTGCTGACCAATCGCTGGTACGCCGCCGTGTCGAGCGGCACCGCGCGTTGGAAGCGCACCGACCGGATGTCGGTGAAGAGCCCGCTGTCCGCGATGTCGGCGCGGAACCAGTCCTCCGGACGGTCGTGGTGCGGCTCCGGGTCCGCCGACTCGAACGCTGCCCGCAGACCGGCGGCGTGGTCGGGGTCGACGTAGTCGTAGCGGTGCGCGAAGACGGCCAGAGTGCCGCCGGGGGTGAGTGCGTCGTGGGCCCGCCGGTTACGGGTGGCCGGGTCCAGCCAGTGCCAGGCCAGCGCGCAGGCCAGCGCCGGCACCCCGCCGGGCGGCGCGGTCCACCCCTCGAAAGAAGCGGTCACCACCTCGACGTCGGGGAAGTGGGCCGCCAGCACCTGGGCCATCCGGCGATCCGGCTCCACGCAGGTCATCGGCGCGCCCAGGGTGAGCAGCGTCCGGGTGGCAAGGCCGGTCCCGGCGCCGATCTCGACCACGGCGCCGGGTGTCCCGCCGTGGTACGCGCGGATCGCCTCGGCGATGTCGGGTGGGTAGCCTGGGCGGGCCTCGTCGTAGTCGCTGGCCACCTCACCGAAGAGCTCAGACATGATCGCCATCCTCGCAGGGGTGGGCTTGCTGCCGCTGATCATTCGGCGTGGATTGCCGGCGAGTCGGGTGGACGGGGTGCGGTGCGAGGTCAACCGGCCTGGTGCCCCACCTCTCGGCTCGGTTCGGCTGGCACGGTTGCTGTACATCGCTGCTGTGTGCGCCACGAGGCGCTGGATTGTCGAGAGGGGTGGGAGTCCTCTCCGTTGGGCCGTCGTAGCGGTCTGATCGAAGCTGGGGGCAGCCTGATCCGGGGGACGCCGGTGAGGGTGGGAAGCAGCCCCGACGATGCCGGGACGTGGCGGTACTGCCAGACGGTGCGGGTTCGGCTAGCGAGGCCAGGGTGCGTAACGCGAGTGAATCAGTGGTTGAAGCCTCGTAAAGTGTGCCGGCTCAAATCTGGTGGATAGGGGCCGGGGTGCAGTGCGTGACCTACCGAAACGTGGTGGGTCAACTCCGAAGCCGTGTGCAGCAGACGGTGGGGAGGCCACGTTGAAGGTCTACGGCGTAGGCGTGGCGATGCTGTCGGGGTATAGCTGAGCGCCGATCTGGCCGATCGATGATCTGGTGAACGTGGGAACCATCCGCGGTCGCCCTACCCGCCGGGCAGCCGGTCTGGTTGGGAGGGCAGGTCCGTCGCCGACTGTCGGCCGTGGGGTGGGGCGGAGGCCTCGTAGTAGTCCGAGCCCGGGAAAGCCGGTGCGCATGGCGAAGGGGGCCAGCAAGTCCGTAGTGGAGGTGCTGGAATGCCGGGAGAGCGTTGGTGAATACCGACGAGCTGGAGGCCGCCACGTATGAGGCGCGCCGTCGGGTACTGGAGATCCAGACGAAGCTGCACCGTTGGGCCCGTGATGATCCTCATCGCCGGTTTGACGATGTGTTCAATCTTGTCGTCGATCCCGCGTTTCTGCTCGTGGCGTGGGATCGGGTGCGGCATAACAAGGGCGCCAAGACGGCCGGCGTGGATGGGCTGAGCGCCTACTACGTGCAGGCCGTGGTGGGGGTCGAGGAGTTCCTCGCCCGGCTGCGAACCGCACTGAAGGAACGTAGTTTCCGGCCGGTGCCGGTGCGGGAGCGGATGATCCCGAAGGCGGGCGGTAAGCAGCGCCGTCTCGGGATCGCGACCGTGACGGACCGGGTGGTCCAGGCGTCCCTGACCCTGGTGTTGGAGCCGATCCTGGAGGCGGATTTCCTGCCGTGCAGCTACGGCTTCCGCCCCGGGCGGCGGGCTCATGACGCGATCGCCGAGGCCCGGTATTTGGCGGCCCGCTCGTATGAGTGGGTCGTCGAGGGTGACATCACGGCGTGCTTCGACGAGATAGCGCATCCGGCTCTGATGGACCGGCTACGCAAACGCGTCGGAGACAAACGCGTCCTGGCCCTGGTCAAGGCGTTCCTCAAGGCCGGCGTCCTCGGCCAGGACGGGACGCTGCGCGACAGCAACACCGGGGTGCCGCAAGGTGGGATTCTCTCCCCCGTGCTGGCCAACCTGGCCCTGTCGGTGCTGGACGAGCACATCGCCCAGATCCCCGGCGGACCGGGCAGCACTCCAAGCCAGCGGGCCACCCGCCGGCGCAAAGGCCTGGGCAACTACCGTCTCGTGCGCTACGCGGACGACTGGCTGCTCATGGTCTCCGGCACCCGCGACCACGCCGAACAGATGCGCGAGGACGCGGCGGCGGTACTGGCCCCGATGGGCCTACGCCTGTCGGCGGATAAGACGAAGATCACCCACATCGACGAGGGCCTCAGCTTCCTCGGCTGGCGCATCCAACGCCACCGCAAGCGAGGCACCAACCGGTACTACGTCTACACCTACCCGTCCCGCAAATCGATCAAAGCGGTAACGGTCAAGGTGAAGACCATCTGCCGGCGCAACGTCAACCAGCCGCTCCAGACCCTCATCCGCCAACTCAACCCGGCACTACGAGGCTGGTGCGCCTACTTCAAACCCGGCGTGTCCGCCGCCACCTTCGCCGACCTGGCCAGCTACACCCTGGACCGGTTCCTGCGATGGGCACGGCGCAAACACCGCCGGATCACAGTGAAAACCATCCGCCGTCGCTACTGCAACGGCGGATGGTGGCCGGCCACACCGGAGATCGGCCTGTTCAACCCGGAACAGATGCGCACCACGCGCTACCGCTACCGGGGAACAGCCATCCCCACGCCGTGGGCGGCCACGGGATGAACCACCACGACAACCCATAACGGGACTTGTGGAGAGCCCGGTGCCGGGACGACCGGCACGCCGGGTTCGGGAGGCGACCCAAGGAAACGGGCCGGTCGAAACACCAGTACCGCGCCTTGGGTCGACCTCACACTGCTGGTGTCAGCCGAGCGGTCTCCCTGGTCCAACCGAGAAAGCGGCGGTGCAGCACGCCGGCCGGCGTCCACGGCATGTCCTCGGTGGCTTGGACGAGGTAGGAGCCGAGGTAGAGGGCCAGCGACACCGGAGCATCCGCGTACTCCGCCCGTAGCTCCCGCTTACGGGTCGGGCAGGGCCAGGGCAGGTCGCAGCCTCCGCAGTTCCAGATCGGCATGACCGGGCCGTGGGTGGTCACCGCACACCCTCCAGGAACCAGGTGGTGATCGTCCGGGCCTGCCGGCTGGTCGCCCAATCCACCTGCCAGCACGGGTACGGAGTCAGCCGCGACCACCAGGCGCGGCAGCCGACGCACATGCCATCGAGCCCGCGAACGTGTACGGCCAGGATCGCGTGCTCCTGGTCGTCTTTCACTGCGCCTCCTCTCCTGGCCAGTGGCCACGATTGATCGGAATACGGTGCCGGGCGCGACACGGCAGCTCGGCTCCGCAGCGGCATATCCGCCGCCGCTTTTGCCAGCACCAGACCGGCCGGTGCCGGCGGGCAAGGGTGAGGGCGGTCGCGAGCAGGTACTCCTCGTACGAGACATGCCGTCTGCTCGGAGTCGTCCGGCCGAACTCGCCGGCCGCCATTCGGCTCACCGCTGCTCTGCCGGCACGTCCTGCGCCGGCTCGCGGTTGCCTTGGGATCGCCGTAGCTGTGCTGCGTGGTCGAGTAACCGCTGTTGCGCCGCCGCGTGCTCGGCGTCCTGATGCCGCTGCCCTGTCCCCGGCGGTGGTGGTGGCTCGTGTTGCCGGAGCAGCCACCGCACCAACAGCTACAGGTGGCATCGGATCGTCACGAGCCGGCCCCCTGATGGAGAGTCGGGAAGGCGAGCCCGACCGGGGCGTCAGAGCCGTAGACGGCGTCCAGCCCCATCACGCCCTGCGGGTCATCGGAATCGAAGTCCATGCCCGAGACGGTCCGCGGACTGGGATGCGGCGGCCATGTCGACTGGTCATGTCACGGTGACATGAGGGAGCTCGACCTGCCAGTACACCGACCGTAGGCTCCAGGCTGAGCGCCATGGGTAGTCGCCTGACAACGCTGGGAGTCGTTGTGCTGCTCAATCCTCTTCGGGTACCCGACGACCTCTGGTCGCGCGAGGACATGCACGAGGTTTTGGCCACCCGCGATATCGGTGCACTGTTCCGGCTGCTCGCTCGGCATACCGGCGCGAGCCAAACTCGCATCGGAGCGGCTGTCGGCCTGGAGCAGGGCTACGTCAGCCGGATCATCGCCGGCCGATGGGTGACCTCAATCGACGTGCTGGAGCGGATCGCCAACGGCTGCGGCATGCCCGACGAAGCCCGGATGACGCTGGGCCTAGCGCCTCGCCAGCGGGCATATCGCCCGGACAAGGCGGATCACCCCCGCAGTCGGCACAGTGATGTGCCGGCCAACCAGTCCTGGCGCGATGACGTCCGGGCCGCCGCGCAGCTATGGGAAGGCGATGTGAACCGTCGAGACATGCTTCGACAGACTGTGTTCAGCTCCACCGCATACACCCTGCCCGCCCTGCGCTGGTTCACCGCCACCATGTCGCAACCCGTCGAGCAGGAGGGCCGCCGAACAGTCGGTCAACCCGATATCGACACCATTCGCCAAATGACCGCCACCTATCGGCGACTGGACAACCAATACGGCGGCGGGCATGCCCGCAACAACGTCACCCGCTTTCTTCACCACGAGGTCGCGCCCTTGGTGACCGAGGGCCGCTACGACCCGGCGACTGGCCGCAAACTGCTCGCCGCCGTTGCCGAGCTGACCCAGCTCGCCGGGTGGCAGGCGTACGACATGGCCGAACACGGCCTCGCCCAGCACTACCTCACCCACGCCCTCGACCTCGCTCGAACGGCCGACGACGCGGGCCTGGGTGCCGAGATCCTCGCCGCGATGAGCCACCAAGCCACCTACCTCGGGCACACCGCCACTGGCGTCGACCTCGCCCGCGCCGCCCGGCAGACGGCACACCGCGCCGGCCTCACCGTGCTGACTGCCGAAGCACTGGTGATGGAAGCTCACGCCCACGCTGTCGCCCTCCACGAACGCGACTGCGCCACCGCGCTGCACCAAGCAGAGCAAGCCCTCGATCGAGCCGACCGCAGCAGTGACCCCCAGTGGCTCGGCTACTTCGACGAGGCGTACCTGTCAGCCAAGTTTGGCCACTGTTTCAACGCAGTCGGTCAACACTGCCGAGCCGAACGCTTCGCCGCTCGCTCCCTACAGATGGACGAACGCTACGTACGCGGCAAAGCCTTCAACCTCGCCCTCCTGGCCACCGTCCACGCCCGCCATGGCGAGCTGGAACGCGCCAGCGCCATCGGCGGGCAAGCCCTCACCCTGACCACGCAACTACGGTCGGCTCGTGCCGTCCGTTACCTGCGCGATCTGCAAGCCCATCTGACGCCCCACCGCCGTCGGCCAGCAGTACGGCACTTCATCACCCGGGTTGACGCCGCGCTCAGCCAACGTCGCTGACTACAGCTCACCCAGTGCCCTGCGCGCCACCAGCTCCAACACCGCGATCACCGTTCCGGCACCCACGATCTCACCCTGGGAGACGAGATGCCGCGCCTCCTCCAGCGGAATCCAGGCCACCCGCTCGGTCTCGTTGACGTCCACCGGAACGCCGGTGTGCTCCGCGTTCCGCGCAAGGAACAGCAGGTTCTCCGCGTCCGCGGTCGCCACCCACGGCTGAAACGACAGCAACGGCTCGACCGCGCCCGGACGCCACCCGGTCTCCTCCTCGACCTCTCGGACCGCACACTTCGCCGGATCCTCGCCCTCATCGACGTAGCCGCCCGGCAGCTCCCACACCCATCGGTCGAACACGAACCGGTGCCTCCGCATCAGCAACAGGCGCTCCTGGCCGTCCAGCACGGCGACCATGGCCGACCGGGGCGCCCGGATCACGTATTGCTCGAAACGGACCCCATCCGGCAACTCCACATCCGCGATGCTCAACCGCGACCGCCGGCTGCCGTCTACAACCCGCTCACCATGAATCGTCCACCGTGTCGACCCGCTAACCTGTTCCTCCGTCACCCGGCCAGTATCCGACCAGCGACCCCGAGCCGCTGCCGCACCGCGTCCCGACGACCCGGCTCGGATCCGGAACGAACCCCGCAGGGGGGATGCGGTCTCAAGCAGTCGCCGGTGCCAGCTGATGGCCCCCTGCATCGACGAGCAGGGGGTCCGGCGTGGTCGGTTGAGTTTGAGGCCGACCCGCATCGAGGGTGGCGCTGCCTTCTTGCTAGCTCGCTGCCTGACGCCTCGCTTACAAGAGGAACATCCCGCTGGCGCGCCACCCCGGCTGCCCGGAAGTGGCCGATACCCGTCCGCCGTATCAGCGACGGCCGCGCGGGTGCCGCGGCGGCGTTGGATCGTCCGGTGGTGGCGTTGGTAACTCTTTTAACACCTCGTCCGCCCGCGCCGGCTGCTTCGGGCCGAACGCGTAACGCACCAGCCAGAACACGATAAGCGCCCCAATGACGACGATCAGAAAGAAGCACGCTATCCCCCCGGTGATGCCCATATCGCGAAATTATCGTGTTGTGCACAGCGTGGACTCGGTTTCGAGGATGCTCGATCAGGTGGGCGGCGGCCTCGACCAAGGTGACGACCCGGCCCCTGCGGGTGCGCACGGATGATGGACTGGTTCGCCGTGTACGCGGCGGTGGTGATGGGTGGGCGGCATCCTCCTCGGAGCGCTGACGAAGAACGGCAGCTGAAGCTGACGGCACCGACGAGTCGCTCGAGATCAGGGCCGCTCTGTTGCTCGACGTCTGTACCAGCTACCGCCTGGCTCCGGAGGCCAGCTGATTCGACCTGCGCATTACGAGTCAGCCCCCGAGCGCTGGTCCACGGCCTGGTCCTCATGCCGGACATGGCGTCCCGGTCCGCCGTCGTCCGCCCATGCTCGCTGGTTTGGCTGCTCGACGGGATCCTGCTGTTGTTCTGATGCGCCAACCCTCACGCCTTGGCTTCGCCGGTCGCCGCCAAACGTCCGCCGCGTGCTGCTGCCCGGGAGCGCCCCTGGTCCAGCGCGCTTCTGCGCCGAAGGGGCAAGGGTTACGGAAGTCCGGCAGGCGGCTGCCGAACCGTCAGATAATGCGGGAGTTGGCCTTTGGTTTATCCCCGGGGCGGGCCGGTGGGCTGATCGAATGCGGTCGGAAGGAGCAGCCTCGGATGAGCACGATGCACGCCGTGAGAGCTCACACCAGGGGCGGGCCGGAGCAACTTGTGTACGAGGAGGCGCCGCGGCCTGAGCCGGGGCCTGGTGAGGTGTTGGTGGCCGTGAAGGCCGCTTCCATGACACCCACTGAGCTCACCTGGCCGCAGACTTGGACGTACAGCTCAGACGGGTCAGGACCTGAGCGCACTCCGATCATCCCGTCGCATGAGTTCTCCGGAGTCGTCGCGGCGTCCGGGACGGGGGTGGAGAGCCCCGCCGAGGGGGAGGCCGTCTACGGCTTGATCCCTTTCACCCGCGATGGCGCGGCCGCCGAGTACGTCGCCCTGCCCGCGGCCGTCCTGGCGGCCAAACCTGTCACCGTTGACCACGACCACGCCGCAGCGCTCCCACTGGCTGCGTTGAGTGCCTGGCAGGCACTGGTGGACCACGCCGACCTGCAGGCCGGCCAGCACGTGCTGGTGCAGGGCGGCGCCGGCGGCGTGGGGATCTTCGTGGTGCAGCTCGCGGCCGGTCTCGGTGCCCGTGTGAGCGCCACGGCGGCGGCGGCCGACCTGGAATTCGTCAAGGGTCTGGGTGCCGAGCAGGTCATCGACTATGCGCACGACCGCTTCGAGGATCATGTTCGCGACGTGGACGTGGTCGTTGATCTTGTCGGAGGAGCCACGCAGTCGCGGTCCTGGTCGGTCCTGAAACCGGGCGGTGTCCTCGTCACCCTCGTCACCCCACCCGACCAGCAGGAAGCAGCCCGGCACGGCGTCCGTGGGGTGTACTTCATCGTCGAGCCCAACCAGAACGCGTTGCGTTCCATCGCCGAGCTCGTCGATAACGGCCGGTTGAGGCCAGTGCTGGACCGAGTGCTGCCCCTCACTGAGACGCGCTCAGGTTACGAGGCGCTCGAGACGGCCAAACGCCGCGGTAAGATCATCATCCACGTCGCTGACTAGTCACTGCCGTCGGTGCCGCTGTGGGTATGGACTTCGTACTCGCTCGACGCGGGCAACATCCCGGCGGCACAGCGGTCAGACGTTGAAGCGGAACTAAGGGCTGCGACCCCGCCACCAGCAAGAACGCCGCTCGATCCCTGCTCGCACGGCGTCTTGGGTTGTCATGGTTGGTCGCTGGTTGACGGCGTTTGACGACTTCTTGTGCCCCCTGTTTGCCCCACAACGCCGGCAACGGGCCGGCCCCTGACACGGGCCATGATCGACAACATGAGCCGGCGCCTCACCCACGAAACGACTCCATCCTGGCGCGACGATCACCCCGAAACAGACACACCATCACGTACTTGATCGAGATGTCCGCTGACCGTTCGTTGACGTCCACTGGGTCCGGACCGGAGGCGAGATCCGTACGAACTTGTCCGGCCACGGCCGCCAGCGTTGATGTCAGCAACGGATCTCAAGCCCCCTCTCTGCTGCCGGCTGCGTGCTCGCCCCGGCACCGATCAACACATCGCCCTACGCCAACTCGGCAACCGCCTCGTCGGCATCCTCCACGGCTGCCTCAAACGACGCTGGCAGCGTCGCCGCCGCCACCCGCGTCGCCGACGAACTCGGCCTCAACCCGAAGTGGTCTCGCAACTCGTCGCGCTCGCCGGTGACCCGTTCGACCCGCCGGTCGTACACCCCGGGCCGGGGCCGGGCCGGCCAGCCCTGCGGCTGCTCATGGCGCGGCGGGGTGTGTGGTCACAGCCGCAGCCGTCGCGTCACGCGTCCTGGCCAACCGTCGCAGCCTCGGCTTCCACCGTTCGGATGAGCGAAGAAGAGCCGAACGGCCTGTCGTCCGGCTGGTGCCGGGGCCGCGTCTTGGAGGGCGCACAGGACATGCACGACGCCCGGCCGGCGACCCCTTCCTCCTCTTCCTCAGAACGGGGCTTTCATGAACGCGCTATCCTCTCGGAGCATCGCTCGCCGGACGCTCCTAGCCACCGCCGCCTTCGCGGCCGGCTCCGCAATGCTGCTGACGGCCGCCTGCGGCACCGGCCAGGCCGTCGCCGGAAGCCAGACGCCGTC